>NZ_JAMYMO010000002.1:0-406192 GCF_040318575.1 Mesorhizobium sp. M1088
GAGCGCCGATCCAGGCTTCGGCCTGAGCCGGGTTCATCCCGACGATCTGCCGAGAGTGAGGGAGGTCCTGCTCGCAGCCAAGGCCGCCGGCTCCTACACCTGCGAATTCCGCTGGCAATGCGCCGACGGCAATTACCGGATTTTTCTCGACCAGGGCGTCCTGTCGAATGGCTCCGACGGCAAAGAGCCTGAGATCCTCGGCACGTTGCTGGACGTTACCGAGCGGCGCGAGCTTGAGAACCAGCTGCTGCAATCGCAGCGCCTCGACGCGATCGGCAAGCTTACCGGCGGGCTGGCGCATGATTTCAACAATCTGCTGGCCGCAATTCTCAGCGGATTGGGATTGCTCGAGCGCCACGCCGAGTTCGATGGACAGACCAGGCAGGTTCTGGAACTGACACGCCGGTCGGCAAAACAAGGCGCCGAGCTCGTCAACCGCATGCTTGCGTTCTCGCGCCGCCAGACGCTGAGGCCGCAGGCCGTGCGCCTCGCCGCGCTCGGCGATACAATGAACGGGTTGGTGGCCCCGGTCCTGGGCGGCCTGATCCGTTTCGATTGGCTTGTCGACGACACTGTGTGGCCGGCGCATGTCGATGCCAGCCAGCTGGAGCTCGCGCTGATGAACCTGGTCTTCAACGCGCGCGATGCCATGCCGTCCGGCGGCACGATAATCGTGGAGGCGCAAAATCGAACGCTAGGCCGTGCAGCCGAGGATATTTCGGCGGGCGACTATGTCGTGGTCACCGTCAAGGACACCGGGTCGGGCATACCGGCTGACATTCTCGCCAAGGTCGTCGAACCGTTCTTCACCACAAAACCGGTCGGCAAGGGCACTGGCCTCGGTCTGAGCACGGTGCATGGTTTCGTCAAGCAATCGGGCGGCACGCTTCGCATTGAAAGCACCGTCGGCAGTGGAACATCCGTCCAGCTCTGGCTGCCGCGTTCAATCGAGCGTCCGGTCGAAATCCCCGAGAAATCCGATGCCGACGACAGCGTCGTGAATGCCGGCGAGGACTATCCATCGGTCCTGCTGATCGACGACAGCAACGTACTGCGGGAACTGACGGCGCAATCGCTTCGCCAACACGGCTTTGCGGTTACCTGTGCCGCGGGCGGTGCCGAAGCGCTGGCGATGATCGAGCGCGCGCCGTACGATTTCGATGTCATCGTCACCGATTTTGCCATGCCGCTCGTCTCGGGCCTGGAGGTCATTCGGTTCGCCCGCAATCTGCGGGCCGATTGGCCGGCGGTGATGATAACCGGATATGCCGATGCCGACGCGATCGCCGGCCGGCCCCCCGACGTGCCGCTGCTCGGCAAACCGCTGCGCGACAAGGATCTTGTGGAGAGCATTCTTGCAGCGGCCGCGCGCGCCGGCTCGCAGAAAGCCAGGCAGGCCCAGCCGGTGAAAGGCGGGTACCGGTTTTCGACCTGAGGAGACAAGCCTCATCGAATCGAAACGGTACGTTCCGTATCCTCGATCGCCCGCGACATCCAGCCTGTGCGCAACACGGAGCGCCGGCCATGCCGCGCTCGACGGGCTGTGATGCGATTGATAAGCCCTCTCCGCAAGGAGAGTCGAGACATGACCGTTGCGATCGAGATGGGCCAGACGAGCGCAGGCGCCCCGGCGGCGCTGGATCTCGAGGAGCTGCTGGCGACCCGCCTTTTGGTGCAGGGCAATTCGGGCTCCGGCAAGTCCCACCTGCTGCGCCGGCTCTTGGAGCAGAGCGCGCCCTGGGTGCAGCAGACCATCATCGACCCCGAAGGCGACTTCGTGACGCTGGGCGACCGTTTCGGCCACCTGGTGATCGACGCCGAGGAGCATACCGAGCGCGGCCTGCAGAGCGCCGGCGAGCGGGCGCGCATCCACCGCGTCTCCACGGTGCTCAATCTCGAGGGGCTCGACGCCGAGAACCAGATGCGGCGCGCCGCCGCCTTTCTCGGCGGGCTTTTCGAGGTCGCCCGCGACCACTGGTACCCGATGCTGGTGGTGGTTGACGAAGCGCAGCTGTTCGCGCCGGCTGTCGCCGGCGAGGTTTCCGACGAGGCGCGCAAGCTCTCGCTCGGCGCCATGACCAATTTGATGTGCCGCGGCCGCAAACGCGGGCTGGCCGGCATCATCGCCACCCAGCGGCTGGCCAAGCTTGCCAAGAACGTCGCCGCCGAGGCTTCCAATTTCCTCATGGGCCGGACCTTTCTCGATATCGACATGGCGCGCGCCGCCGACCTGCTCGGCATGGAGCGGCGCCAGGCGGAGGCTTTTCGCGACCTCGAGCGCGGGCAATTCATGGCGCTCGGCCCGGCGCTGTCGCGCCGTCCGCTGGGCTTGCGGATCGGCCCGACCGATACAAGTCCGCGCAACGCGACCCCGCGCCTGATGCCGCTGCCGGAATCGGCGTTGGAGGACGCGCGCGCGATCATCCTGGCGGCCCCGCCGCCCGAAACCGTCCGGCCGCAGCGCCGGTCGTCGCCGGACCTGCTCGACCAGCTGATGGCGGCGAAATCGGCGGCGCTGGAAATCCGCCCCCAAGCGGTGGAGCCGCCGATCAGCGCCGAGGATTTGGCGGAGCGCCGCGAGCGCGTCGACCGGGTGCTGCGCGCCGTGCTGGCGCAACCCGATGCCGGCTTCCGGGTCATCGGCGTGCTTTATCAGGAGTTCGTGGTCCGCTGCCGCATCGAGGGCCTCGCCTCGGTCGTGCCGGACCTGCCGGAGTTCCGCCGCATGCTGACCCGCGCCCGCGCCGGCCTCGGCTCCGACATGGCAGGCGATGACGCTTGGCAGGACGTCTCGGCGCGCGCCTCGCTGCTCCCCGAGGACATGCAAGGCGTGTTCATGATGATCGCCCGCGCCGCCAAGGAAGGCTGGCCCTGCCCGAGCGACGCGGCGATCGCCCGCGCCTACGGCTCGCACTCGCTACGCCGCGCCCGGCGCCTGCTGATATATATCGAGGAGCAGGGGCTGATCGTCTGCCAGCTCGACGGGGTTGGAAGGCGGACGGTGACGCTGGTGGAGCTCGCCTGGGCGACCGCGCCGGGCGATCCCAATGCAGAGGACGCGGAGCAGGGGAGTTTGGCGGTGTAAGGGCTGATGCGGTTCCGATAGCGAAATGGCGGCTTTAACGTTTGAAGAAGGATTGCGGACGTTCAGCCGACGGGACCAAGGTCTGTTCCCAGGTCTAGCCGCCCCTCTCAATGGCATCCCCGGACCGCCCGGTGGATATGCATCGCAAGTGGCGGGTGGCGGGGCAGCCACAGGGTGGACATTTCAGCCCACATCGAAAATGATCATGTTGCCATGCACACACTGTAGTGCTCTGATTTCGACGAAAAGCCTGAGCGTAGAAGCGGATCAACCGACCTCCGGGTCCAGCGAGCGAGGACGCAAATGGACACCCAAGAGAATGGGCAATTGCATCGCGACGCGGGCGGGCGACCCTGTCGATCGGCCGGCTGGCTTACCCGCGCCGCCGTGTTGGCGGCATTCGTGCTCGGCATGGCTTTCAGCAGCACTGCGTTTGCGCAGGACCAGCAGTTACCCGTGGTGACGGCGGCCAAGCCGGTGGTCCGTGAAATCGTCGAAGACGACGAGTTCGTCGGGCGCTTCGAAGCCCTCGACCAGGTCGCCATCCGTTCGCGCGTCAGCGGCTATCTGGACAAGGTCAGCTTCCAGGACGGCGCACTGGTCAACAAGGGCGACCTGCTCTTCACCATCGATCAGCGTCCGTACCAGGCGGCTTATGATGCCGCCAAGTCGCAAGTGGACGTCGCCAAGAGTCTGCTCGAATTCTCCAAGATGCAGCTGGATCGCGCCGACGAACTCGCCAAGACCGGCAATATCTCAACCGCGACGGTCGACGACCGCCGGCGGGAATACCTTTCGGCGCAGGCGCAGATGCAGGGCGCGACGGCTGCGCTGACGACGGCCAGACTGAACATGGAATTCACCGAGATCAAGGCGCCCTTGTCCGGCCGCATCGACCGCCGGCTGGTGTCGGTCGGCAACCTCGTGCAGCCGGATTCCACCTTGCTGACGACCATCGTTACGCGCGATCCGATCGACTTCTATTTCGACGTCGATGAGCGCCTGTATTTCAGCTACGCCCGCGACGCGAAGGAGCGCGGCGGCAGCATGCAGGAAGGCGCCGGCGGGCTTGAGGTGGTGGTTCGCGTCGCCGACCGCGCGGAGGCGGTATTCAAAGGCAAGCTCGATTTTGCCGAGAACCGGATCGACAACGCGACCGGCACCATGCGGGTGCGTGCAAGGTTTCCCAACGCCGACGGCATTCTCCAGCCAGGCATGTTCGGGCGCATCAACGTGCCGGGGTCGCTGCCGCATAGCGGCGTGCTGGTGCCCGACGAGGCGATCGGCGCCGATCAGGATCGCCGCATCGTGTTCCTGGTGGATGAGGCCGGGATGGTGTCGGCGAAGCCCGTGCGCACCGGCCCGCTTCTCGACGGCTACCGGGTGATCCGCCAGGGCCTGACCGGCGATGAGACGATCATCGTCAACGGGCTGATGCACGCCAGGCCCGGCACCAAGGTCAAGGTCGAGATGGTGACGTTGCCGCCCAGGGCCGAGACCGCCGAGTTGCAGCAATGAGGTTCGCACATTTCTTCGTCGACCGTCCGATCTTCGCATCGGTCGTTTCGATCGTCCTGCTGATCCTCGGCGGGATTGCTTATACCCAGCTGCCGGTCGCGCAATATCCCGAGATCGCGCCGCCGACCATCGTCGTTCGCGCCCAGTATCCGGGCGCCGACGCCGAGACGGTCGCAGCGACGGTGGCAACGCCGATCGAGCAGGAGATCAACGGCGTCGAGGGCATGCTCTACATGTCGTCCTATTCGTCGGGCGACGGGGCGATGGCGCTGACCATCACCTTCAAGCTGGGCACCGATCTCGACCAGGCGCAGGTGCTGGTGCAGAACCGCGTGTCGGTCGCCGAGCCACGCCTGCCCGAAGAAGTCCGCCGCCTCGGCATCACCACCACCAAGACCTCGCCCGACCTGATGATGGTCGTGCACATGCTGTCGCCCGACAATACCTACGACCAACTCTACGTCTCGAACTACGCCCGCTCGCGGGTGCGCGACATATTGCTCAGACTAGACGGCGTCGGCGACCTCATCATCTTCGGCGAACGCGAATATTCGCTGCGCATCTGGCTCGATCCGGAAAAACTGTCCGCCCTGGGGATGACCTCGGGCGATGTGGTGCAGGCGCTGCGCGACCAGAATGTCCAGGTGTCGGGCGGCTCGATCGGCGCGCCGCCGACCAGCACCGGCACGGCGTTCCAGTACACGGTCACAACGCAAGGCCGCTTCAACGACGCACGCGACTTCCGATACGTGATCGTCAAATCGACCGACGACGGCCGCCTGATCTCGCTCCAGGACGTGGCGCGCATCGAGCTCGGCGCCAAGGATTACGTCACCAACTCCTATCTCAACGGCAAACCGGCGGTGGCGCTCGCCATCTTCCAGCGGCCGGGCACCAATGCGCTCGCCGCAGCCGCGGAGATCCAGGACAAGATGAAGGAGCTTTCCCGCGACTTCCCGAAGGGGTTGAGCTACGACATCGTCTACAATCCGACCGAGTTCGTCGCCGAGTCGATCCAGGAGGTCTACAAGACGATCCTCGAGGCGATGCTGCTGGTCATCATCGTCATCATCGTCTTCCTGCAATCGTGGCGCATGGCGATCGTGCCGATCGTGGCGATTCCCGTGTCGCTGATCGGCACGCTGGCGGTACTTTACGCCGCCGGCTTCTCGCTCAACATGCTGACGCTGTTCGGCCTCGTTCTGGCGATCGGCATCGTCGTCGACGATGCGATCGTCGTGGTCGAAAACGTCGAGCGCAATATCGCCAGAGGGCTGGCGCCCAGTCCGGCGTCGCACCTGACCATGGACGAAGTCGGAACGGCCGTCATCGCGATCTCGCTGGTGCTGATAGCCGTGTTCGTGCCGACAGCCTTCATCCCCGGCATTTCTGGGCAGTTCTATCTGCAGTTTGCTATCACCATCGCGGTGTCGACGGCGATCTCGGCATTCAATTCGCTGACGCTTTCGCCGGCGCTGGCCGCACTGCTGTTCAAGCCGCATCACGCCGCGGCGGCGCCGCCGCGCTTTTTCCTGGCGCGGTTCGGACGGGCGCTCGCCGACGGCTTCAATCGCGGCTTCGACAGGGTCGCCCATTGGTATTCGAGCATTATCCGCGTGCTGGTCGGCTCGTGGATAACGATGGCCGCCATGCTGGCCGTTTTCGCGGCCCTCATCTACGCCACGGTCTACATGGTGCAGGCGGTGCCGCGCGGTTTCATTCCGTCGCTTGACCAGGGCTATGCGATCGTCGTCGTTCAGTTGCCGGACGGCGCTTCGCTGTCGAGGACCGATTCGGTCATCCAGCAGGCGTCGCAGATCATCCAGAAAACGCCAGGCGTCGATTACGCTGTCGCCTTCGCCGGCTTCTCCGGCGCGACCTTCACCAACGCCAGCAACGCGGGCGTGATCTTCGCCAGGTTCAAGCCGTTTGACGAGCGACTGAAAGCCGGCAAGTCGGCGACCCAGGTCATCGGCAATCTGTTCGGCAGCCTGCAAAGCATCAAGGAAGCCTTCATTATCGCACTGCCACCGCCGCCGATCCGCGGCGTCGGCAATGCCGGCGGCTTCAAGCTGCAGATCCAGGAGCGCAACAGCGCCGACATGCGGCAGATCCTGGCGCTTGCCTACGAAATCGCCGGCAAGGCCAACAAGACGCCGGGGCTGACGGGCGTGTTCACCACCTTCTCCGCGTCGAGCCCGCAATTCTTCCTGGAGATCGATCGCGACAAGGCGCGCATCCTGAACGTGCCGATCCCCAACATCTTCGAGACGCTGTCGATCAATTTGGGCACCGCCTACGTCAACGACTTCAACGCGTTCGGGCGCGTCTACCAGGTGCGGGCGCAGGCCGACCAGGCGTTCCGCCTCGATCGCGCCGACATCTTGAAACTGAAGGTGCGCTCGGCGACCGGCGCGCTGGTTCCGCTCGGCACGTTGATCGAGATCCGCGACGTCACCGGCCCGGCGCTGGTCCAGCGCTACAACATGTACGTCTCAGTGCCGCTGCAGGGCAACGCCGCGCCCGGCGTTTCCACGGGCGACGCGCTGGCATTGATGGAAGGGATCACGGCAAAGACGCTGCCGGCCGGTACCTCCTATGAATGGACCGAGCTCGCCTATCAGGAGCGCAACACCGCCAATGCCGCTGTCTATATTTTCGGACTGTCGGTGCTGTTCGTGTTCCTGGCGCTGGCGGCGCAATATGAAAGCTGGGTGCTGCCGTTCGCCATTGTGCTGGTGGTGCCGCTCGGCGTGCTCGCGGCGTTGCTCGGCGTGTCTTTCCGAGGGCTGGACAACAACATCCTCGTGCAGATCGGCCTCATCGTGCTGATCGGGCTTGCCGCGAAGAACGCGATCCTGATCGTCGAATTCGCGCGGCAGGCGCAGGAACGCGGGCTGTCGGCCGCCGAGGCTGCCGTCGAAGCCTGCCGGCTCAGGCTGCGGCCGATCCTGATGACCGCCTTCTCGTTCATCCTCGGCGTCGTGCCGCTGATGATCGCAACGGGACCGGGCGCAGAAATGCGCCAGTCGCTCGGCACCGCGGTATTCTCCGGCATGCTCGGCGTCACCTTCGTCGGCCTGTTCCTGACGCCGGTGTTCTACGTCACGCTCAGGTCGCTGTTTTCACGGCGCAAGCCCCGTGCCGAGGCCGAACCTTCGGGGCCGGCAGAGGCGCCATCGGAGACGGCCGCCGAGTAGGGTTACGAATTCGCCGCGCGAGCGCGGTTATCACTCCAGAAAATCGGCGCGGCGCGGCAACGGCTACGATCTGCGCAACCTCGGCGTCGAGGTGCCGCGGAGACCCTGCTCGGTCTGATCCAGCCTGACAGCCGCATCCAGTTCAGCGAGACGATGCCGGGCGGAGAGGCCAATGCGATCTTCTTCTGGTCGACCAGGCGGGGCTTGAGGGCGCAACCGCGACCTCCGGAGTCCTCGCTTGCGATGTCTGCTTCCGCCCGACGCGATCACCGTGCGCCGACAGACCTGCAGGCAGCCGATCAGGCGGGTGCGGCGCCCGCGGCGTCAACTTCGTGGCGCCGGCCGTCGTCCAATTCCTCAGGCGGCGCCTGGACGCCGGCTTTGTTTCCGTGAATCTCGCCATGCCGCATTGCACAATCGTCTCGCCTGCGCAAAATGCGGCATGATCCGCAAATCCCTCACTGTTCTGGTGATCGATGAAAACCACATCCGCGCTTCGATAATCGAAGCGGGATTGCGGGAGGCCGGGCATCAGCAGGTCACGGTCATCCACGACGTCGCCGGCATCGCGCGGCGGATCGCCGAGATCGAACCCGACGTGATCGTCATCGATCTCGAAAATCCCAACCGCGACATGCTCGAAAACATGTTCCAGCTTTCGCGCGTGGTGAAGCGGCCGATCGCCATGTTCGTCGACCGCTCGGATCAGGCTTCGATCGAAGCTGCGGTGGAAGCGGGGGTATCGGCCTATGTCGTCGACGGCCTGCGCCAGGAGCGGGTCAAGCCGATCCTCGACATGGCGATCAGCCGCTTCAACGCCTTCTCGCGCATGGCGCGCGAACTGGAAGAAGCCCGCAGCGAGTTGGAGAGCCGCAAGGTGATCGATCGCGCCAAGGGCATCCTGATGAAATCGCGCGGCCTGTCGGAGGACGCGGCCTACACGCTGCTGCGCAAGACAGCCATGAACCAGAACCGCAAGATCGCCGAAATCGCGCAGAGCCTGGTGACGGCGGCAGGGCTTCTGGATCCCGAGGAGAGTTGAGAATGGCGGCCGAGCACCGGATCAATGCTGGCTTCATGCCGCTCTTCGACAGCGCCATCTTTGTCGCGGCGAAGGAAATCGGCTTTGCTTTGCGCGAAGGCATCGACCTCACCCTCAACCGGGAAACGTCCTGGGCCAACATCCGCGACCGCATCGCCATCGGCCACTTCGATCTGGCGCACATGCTGGGGCCGATGCCGATCGCCTGCAATCTGGGGCTGACGCCGCTCGCCTCCGATACCCTCGTGCCGTTCTCGCTCGGCCTCGGCGGCAATTGCGTGACGGTTTCAAACGCGGTCTGGGCCGGCATGGCCGCGCACGGCGCCCAACCCGATCTCGATCCGGCGCGGGCCGGCAAGGCATTGCGAGCGCTGATTCGCGAACGGGCGAATGGCGGCGGCGATCCGCTGCGCTTCGCCGTCGTCCATCCGCATTCCGGGCACAATTACGAATTGCGCTACTGGCTCGCCGCCTGCGGCATCGACCCGTCGCGTGAAATCGAGATCGTCATCGTGCCGCCCCCCTTCATGGCCGACGCGCTCGCCGCCGGCAGGATCGACGGCTACTGCGTCGGCGAACCTTGGAACAGTGCCGCGGTCGTCGCCGGCACCGGCCGCATCGCCACGGTCAAGGCGGCCATCTGGAAGACCAGCCCGGAGAAAGTCGTTGGCGTGCGCAAGGCATGGGCGGAAAGAGAGCCGGACGCGCTTTCAGCCCTGCTGCGTGCGCTTCATCACGCGGCGCGCTGGTGCCAGGATCCGGCAAACCGTGACGAACTCGCGGCCCTGATGGCGCAGCCGGCCTTCCTCGGGCTTGCGCCGGCGCTGCAGATGCCGATTCTCAGCGGGCATCTGGCGCTCGGCGGCGGCGCCGAACTCACCGTCGGTGACTTCTTTCTGCCCTTCAACAAGGCGGCGAACTTCCCGTGGAAGAGCCATGCGCTGTGGTTCTACACGCAGATGGTGCGCTGGGGGCATGTCCCGCACACGCCGGAAAACCTCGCTATTGCCCGCGACTGCTACCGCCCCGATCTCTACCGCTCGGCGTTGAAGCCGCTTGGCGTGGCGCTTCCCGGTGCCAATGCCAAGGTCGAGGGCGCGCTGAAGGCCGCGACTCCGGTCGGTTCGGCGGGGGCAAGCCTGGTGCTCGGTCCCGATGGCTTCTTCGATGGCCAGATATTCGATCCCGACGAGATCGACGCCTACATTGCCGGCCAGAAATTGGCGCGCGCTGAGGCCTGATCATTTCTCCGGCATTCTTGTGCGCTGCACAAAAAATGTGCGTGCAACTGCGCTAATGAACAATCCTTGGCTTGCTCGCCCAGCGGGCCGGCGCGCCGAAGATTGTGGCATGCCGTTGATCTCATTGATGTTTGTCACCCATTCCGAAACTGGCACGGTTCCTGCTTTGTAATAGGCAGACTCTTCTCGGGTCACGGAATAGGCGTCCAATGGCGGGCGCTACAGGCAAAGCTGCCGCTCAGGTCAACACGCGATCCCGGATGGACGGACGCGCGCGGCCTGGCCGGCGGCTTTTTTTGTTTTGGTCGAACACGCAATCGACGGCGCCGATCCCAAGCCGCGCCCAACCGGAGATGACGATGACGAAAAGCACCAATAGCCATTCCGCCCAAACGGCGATCAGCCGCCGGGATTTCCTGAGGATCAGCGCGGCCACCGCGGCAACGCTGGCCGCGGCGCGTGCGCTGCTGCCCTCCGGCGCCTATGCGGCGCCCGCCGCGCCGGAAGTCACCGGCGCCAAGCTCGGCTTCATCGCATTGACTGATGCAGCACCGTTGATGATCGCCAAGGAGAAAGGCCTGTTCGAGAAATTCGGCATGCCCGATGTCGAGGTGCTCAAGCAGGCCTCCTGGGGGGCGACGCGCGATAATCTGGTGCTCGGCGGCGAAGCCAACGGCATTGACGGCGCCCATATCCTGACGCCGATGCCTTATCTGATGCACACCGGCAAGGTGACGCAAAACAAGCAGCCACTGCCGATGGCGATCGTGGCGCGGCTCAACTACGACTGCCAGGGCATTTCCGTCGCCCAGGAATATGCCAGCACCGGCGTCGGCCTCGACGCCTCCAAGCTGAAGGACGCCTTCGCTGTGAAAAAGGCCGCAGGCAAGGAGGTGAAGGCCGCCATGACCTTCCCGGGCGGCACGCACGATCTTTGGCTGCGCTACTGGCTGGCTGCCGGCGGCATCGATCCCGACAAGGACGTCTCGACCATCGTCGTGCCGCCGCCGCAGATGGTCGCCAACATGAAGGTCGGCAACATGGACGTGTTCTGTGTCGGCGAGCCGTGGAACGAGCAACTCGTCCACCAGAGCGTCGGCTTCACCGCCGCCACCACCGGCGAACTGTGGAAGGGCCATCCGGAAAAGGCGCTCGGCCTGCGCGCCGCCTTTATCGACAAGTACCCGAACGCCACCAAGGCGATCCTGATGGCCGTCATGGAAGCCCAGCAATGGTGCGAGGCAAAAGAAAACAAGGACGAGATGGCCGCCATCATCGGCAAGCGGCAGTGGATGAACGTGCCGACTGCCGACATCATCGGCCGCCTCAAGGGCGACATCAACTACGGCAATGGCCGCGTCGCCAACGGCACCGACCTCTATATGAAGTTCTGGAAGGGCGGCGTGTCCTATCCCTTCAAGAGCCACGACAGCTGGTTCCTCGCCGAAAATATCCGCTGGGGCAAGTTCGCGCCGACCACCGACATCAAAGCACTGGTCGGCCAAGTAAACCGTGAGGATCTGTGGCGCGAGGCGGCCAAGGATCTTGGTGTCGCCGCGGCCGATATTCCGGCGTCTACGTCGCGAGGCACTGAAACCTTCTTCGACGGCAAGATATTCGATCCGGAGAACCCGTCGGCCTATCTCGACAGCCTGAGAATCAAGGTGTCGGCCTGAGCCTGACAGGGATGCGCGGCAGGCGGTGGCAGCGCCGCCTGCCTTGCACCTGCCGCCAAGGAGTTTTTCGAGAAATGTCTATCCAAGCCATCGAGGACCGCAAGGTGAAGCCGTTCCCCGCACCGGCCAAGCCCGCCGAGGTCATCGCCTTGACCGCCAAGGCGCGGCGCCGCTTCGACCCGGCCGCGGTCGCCGCCAAGCTGGCCAGCACGCTGGTGCCGCCGGTCATCGTCATCACCATTATGCTCGTCGTCTGGCAGGTCGCCTGTTCGTCGCCCACGGCCAGCCTGCCACCGCCGAGCCAGGTGTGGAACGAGGCCTATGACCTGATCGCCCACCCGTTCTTCGACAATGGCCCGCAGGACATCGGACTCGCCTGGCGGGTGCTGATGTCGCTGCAGCGCGTCGCCATGGGCTTCGGCCTGGCAGCAATCGTCGGCGTCGCGCTCGGCGCGCTCGTCGGCCAGTCGATCTGGGCGATGCGCGGTCTCGATCCGGTCTTCCAGATCCTGCGCACGGTGCCGCCGCTCGCGTGGCTGCCGCTGTCGCTGGCGGCGTTCCGCGATTCCAGCCCGTCGGCGATCTTCGTCATCTTCATCACCTCGATCTGGCCCATCATCATCAACACCGCGGTCGGTGTCCGCAACATCCCCGAGGACTACCGCAACGTCGCCCGTATCCTCCGGCTCAACCAGTTCGAGTTCTTTGTGAAGATCATGGTGCCGGCGGCCGCGCCCTACATCTTCACCGGCTTGCGGATCGGCATCGGCCTGTCCTGGCTCGCCATCGTCGCCGCCGAAATGCTGACCGGCGGCGTCGGCATCGGCTTCTTCATCTGGGACGCGTGGAACTCGTCGCGCCTGCCCGACATCATTGTCGCGCTCGCCTATATCGGCATCACCGGCTTTTGCCTCGACCGCCTGGTCGCGGCGGTCGGCGTCTTCGTCACCCGCGGCACAACGGCAAAGTGAGGAGAGGGACGATGACGGCCTATCTGAAACTCGACCACATCAACAAATCCTTCGCCCGCGGCAGCCAGGTCAGCGACGTGCTGAAGGACATCCGGCTGACTATCGACAAGGGCGAATTCGTCTCGATCATCGGCCATTCCGGCTGCGGCAAGTCGACCTTGCTCAACCTGATCGCCGGCCTGACCAAGGTCTCGGCCGGCGCCGTCCTGCTCGAAGACAAGGAGGTCGACAGCCCCGGCCCGGAACGCGCCGTGGTGTTCCAGAACCACAGCCTGCTGCCTTGGCTCACCGTCTACGAAAACATCAACCTCGCGGTATCCAAGGTCTTCGGCGGCAAAAAGAGCCGGGCCGAGCGGCATGAATGGATCATGCGCAATCTCGATCTCGTGCAGATGGCGCATGCCAAGGACAAACGTCCGGCCGAGATTTCGGGCGGCATGAAGCAGCGCGTCGGCATCGCCCGGGCGCTGGCCATGGAGCCGAAGATCCTGCTGCTCGACGAGCCCTTCGGCGCGCTCGACGCGCTGACCCGCGCGCATCTTCAGGACGCGGTGATGGATATCCATTCGAGGCTCGGCTCGACGACGATCATGATCACTCACGATGTCGACGAGGCGGTGCTGCTGTCCGACCGCATCGTCATGATGACCAACGGGCCGGCGGCCACCATCGGCGAGGTTCTTCCCGTGCCGCTGGCCCGGCCGCGTCGGCGCATTGAGCTTTCCTCCGACCGCACCTTCCTGCGCTGCCGCGAGGCGGTGCTGAAATTCCTCTACGAACGCCACCGCTTCGTCGAAGCCGCGGAGTAAGGCCATAATTGGAAACTCGTCATCATCATTGGCAAATCTGCATCGGCAAAGGGCAATCTACCGCATTGCACAAATATTATGCTGCTGTGCAAGGCATTTTGACTAATCTTTGATCCGCTGCCGAGCTTGGTCAAAAGTCGCGCGGCTGCGGTTCATATTGATTTCATTCTATAATTAAGAGCGCTGTCGAATTGGCACGCTTCCTGCTTTCCAAAATGTAGGGTCCGCAAGGGCCAAGTGACACGGCGTCCAATGGCGGGCGCCACAGGCAAAGCTGCCGCTCAGGTCCACACGCGCTCCCGAAATCCCGGACGCGAAGACCTGGCCGGCGGCTTTTTTGTTTTGACGCAATCGACACGCTGGTCCCAAGCGGCGCCAACAGGAGACGACGATGACGAAACGGATCGGAACTGGCGCGTCCCTCGCGGACTTCACGCGCCGCGATTTTCTGGCCGCCAGCGCGCTGACGGCGGCGCTGTTCACCGCCGCGCTCCTCCTCTTTCCCGCCGGCGCCAAGACTGACGGCAAGGGTCTTGAAGTGACCGCGCAAAGGTCGGTTTCAACCAGTTCGCCGATGCTGCGCCGCTGACAGTCGCGAACGAACAGACAAGGGCGGTGCCTCCCACGCCGCAAACCGGAGCCAGAAAATGACCGCAAATCTCCCAGCCGCGCCCAGCCAGGACAGCGCTCCCCGGCAGGCGCTTGCCATGTCCACCATCGCCTTCACCGTCTGCTTCGCGGTGTGGACGATCTTTTCAATCATCGGCGTGCGCATAAAGCAAGAGCTGGGGCTGAACGAGACGGAGTTCGGCCTGCTCGTCGGCACGCCGATCCTCACCGGCTCGCTCGTGCGTATGGTGCTCGGTGTCTGGACCGACCGTTTTGGCGGACGGCTGGTATACACCGCGACCATGCTTGCGGCGGCGGTCGCGACCTTTCTGCTCGCTTTTGCGCACACCTACGGGCAGATGCTGGTCGCCGCACTAGGCGTTGGGCTCGCCGGCGGTTCCTTCGCCGTCGGTGTCGCCTATGTCTCGCGCTTCTTCCCGGCCGGCAAGCAGGGTACGGCGCTTGGCATTTTCGGTGTCGGTAATGTCGGCGCCGCCGTCACCAAGTTCCTGGCACCGTTCGTGCTTCTCTCCTGGGGCTGGCAGTCGGTCGCGCTGATCTGGGCGGCAGCACTCGTCGTCATGGCCGCCGTCTTCTGGTTCACGACTGGCGACGATCCGGTCATCCGCGAGCGCCGCGCCGGCAAGGCAGCGCCCAAGAGAAGCTTCTTGCAGGAATTCGCGCCGCTCAAGAACCTGCAGGTCTGGCGCTTCGCCTTCTATTATTTCTTCGCCTTCGGTGCGTTCGTGGCGCTCTCGCTGTGGCTGCCCCGCTACCTGATCGGCGTCTATGGCTTCGGGCTTGCGACCGCCGGCATGATCGGCGCGGCCTATTCAATACCGGCAAGTATTTTCCGCGCCTATGGCGGCGTGCTTTCCGACCGGATCGGCGCCCGCACCGTGCTCTACTGCACCTTCGCTGTCAGTGCCGTCGCGACTCTCGTTCTGTCTCTCCCCTCGGCAGACTACGTCGTGCGCGGTATCAGCGGGCCGATCGCCTTCCATTTCGAGATCGGCCCGCTCGCCTTCATAGCCGTTGCCTGTGTGCTCGGCTTCTTCATGAGCCTCGGCAAGGCCGCCGTCTACAAGCACATCCCGGCCTACTATCCGCAGAGTGTCGGCGCGGTCGGCGGCGTTGTCGGCATGATTGGCGGGCTCGGCGGCTTTGTCCTGCCAATCGCCTTCGGCGTGCTCAACGACCTCACCGGCGTCTGGTCGAGCTGCTTCATGCTGCTCTTCGTCATCGTCGCCACCTGCTTTGCCTGGATGCATCTTTCCATCCGGCGGATGGAGCGCACGGCGCCTGCCGAAGCTTCAGGCCTTTCCTACGCGGCTGAGTGAGAGCGGAGTGGATCAGGACATGACCGAGAAACTCGTCATCATCGGCAACGGCATGGCCCCCGGGCGCATGCTGGAGCATCTCCTGGAAAAGGCGCCTGGGCGCTACCAGGTCACCATCTTCAACGCCGAGCCGCGCGTGAACTACGACCGCATCATGCTGTCGCCGGTTCTGTCGGGCGAAAAGGCCTATGAGGAGATCATCATCCATGGCGACGGCTGGTACATCAAGCACGGCATCACCCTCTACAAGGGCCACAAGATCGTCGCCATCGACCGGCAGGCAAAGACCGTCACCTCCGATCATGGCGTGACCGAGCCCTACGACAAGCTCGTCATCGCCACCGGCTCGGTGCCGTTTATCATTCCGGTGCCAGGCCATGACCTGCCGGGCGTGCTCACCTATCGCGATCTCGACGACGTCCGGGCGATGATGCTTGCCGCCCAGTCGCGGGCCAAGGCTGTCGTCATCGGCGGCGGCCTGCTCGGCCTGGAAGCGGCTGCGGGTCTGAACGCGCAGGGCATGGACGTCACCGTGCTGCACGTCATGCCGACGCTGATGGAGCGTCAGCTCGATCCGGCCGCCGGATATCTCCTGCAGCGCGCCGTCGAGCAGCGCGGCATCAAGGTCATCACCAAAGCCAACACCCAGGCGATCACCGGCAACGGCAAGGTCGAGCGGGTGGAGCTTGCCGACGGCACAGTCATTCCCGCAACGCTCGTCGTCATGGCGGTGGGCATCAGGCCGAATGCGGCGCTGGCGAAGGAAACCGGCATTGCGGTCAATCGCGGCATCGTCGTCGACGCCGGCATGCGCAGCAACGATCCCGATATCTACGCAATCGGCGAATGCGCCGAGGTCAACGGCCAGGTCTACGGGCTGGTCGCGCCGCTCTACGAGATGGCGCGCGTCGCCGCCAGCCATCTGGCCGGCAATGAGGCGGCGGCTTTCGTCCACATGGACACGCCGACTAAGCTCAAGGTCACCGGCATCGAGCTGTTCTCTCTCGGCGACTTCGCCGAGGGCGATGACCGTCAGGAGATCGTGCTGCGCGATGCCGCGGCCGGCGTCTACAAGCGCCTCGTACTCAAGGACGACCGCATCATCGGCACTGTGCTCTATGGCGAGACGGCGGACGGCGCCTGGTTCAACGACCTCAAGAAGAAGCAGACCGACATATCCGAGATGCGCGATACGCTCATCTTCGGCCAGTCCTACCAGGGAGGCGCCCCCCTGGACCCTATGGCGGCCGTTGCAGCCTTGCCGGATGATGCGGAAATCTGCGGTTGCAACGGCGTATGCAAGGGAAAGATCACCGGCGCGATCACGGCCAGGGGCTTGACCTCGCTCGACGATGTGCGCGCCCACACCAAGGCGTCGGCCTCCTGCGGCTCCTGCACTGGGCTGGTCGAAAAGCTGATGGTGCTGACCATCGGCGACAAATACAACCCCGCGGCGGTCCAGCCGATGTGCAGCTGCACCGCGCTTGGCCATGACGAGGTCCGCCGGCTGATCAAGGCCAAGGGCCTGAAGACCATTCCCGCCGTCATGCAGGAACTGGAGTGGAAGACCTCCTGCGGCTGCGCCAAATGCCGGCCGGCGCTCAACTATTATCTCGTCTGCGACTGGCCCGACGAATACGCCGACGATTACCAGTCGCGCTTCATCAACGAGCGCGTCCACGCCAACATCCAAAAGGACGGCACCTATTCGGTAGTGCCGCGCATGTGGGGCGGCGTCACCAACGCGGCCGAATTGCGCGCCATCGCCGACGTCGTCGACAAGTTCGAGATCCCGATGGTCAAGGTCACCGGCGGCCAGCGCATTGACATGCTCGGCATCCGCAAGGAAGACCTGCCGGCGGTATGGGCCGATCTCGGCCAGGCCGGCTTCGTCTCCGGCCACGCCTATGCCAAAGGACTGCGCACGGTGAAGACCTGTGTCGGCTCGGACTGGTGCCGCTTCGGCACGCAGGATTCGACCGGCTTGGGCATCCGTATCGAAAAATTCATGTGGGGCTCGTGGACCCCGGCCAAGGTCAAGATGGCGGTGTCGGGCTGTCCGCGAAACTGTGCCGAGGCGACCTGCAAGGATGTCGGCGTGATCTGCGTCGATAGCGGCTACGAGATCCATTTCGCCGGCGCCGCCGGTCTCGACATCAAGGGCACCGAAGTGCTCGGCCTGGTCAAGACCGAGGACGAGGCGCTGGAGCATATCGTGGCGTTGACGCAGATGTATCGCGAGCAGGGTCGCTATCTTGAGCGTATCTACAAATGGGCCAAGCGCGTCGGCATAGCTGAGATCAAGCGTCAGATCATGGACGATGGCGAGAAGCGCAAAGCCTATTTCGACCGCTTCGTCTTTTCGCAGAAATTCGCCCAGGTCGACCCATGGTCGGAACGTGCTTCCGGCAAGGACAAGCATGAATTCCGGCCGATGGCTTCGGTCGGCTTTGCCCAGGCGGCGGAGTAGGCGCGTGTTCCCGAAAAGTGGAATGCGGTTTTCGGACAAGAACACGCGCAAAAGAGGAATGGCCACATGAATTGGGTATCGATCGGCACGCTCTCGGACATTCCGCGTCGCGGCGCGCGCTGCGTCGCCACGCCGGAAGGAAAGATCGCCGTCTTTCGCACGGCCGACGATCAGGTCTTTGCCATCGACGACCATTGCCCGCACAAAGGTGGGCCGCTCAGCCAGGGCATCGTCCATGGCACGGCGGTGACCTGTCCCTTGCACAATTGGGTGATCTCGCTGGAGACAGGCAAGGCGCTCGGCGCGGACGAGGGCGCGGTGCGCACCATTGCGGTGCGGATCGACGGCGAGCGGCTGTTCATTGCGCTGGAAGCGCTGGCCAGCCGCGCGGCGTGAACCATGCAGATTGATGAAGCGCGCGAGGTGAGGACCACCTGCCCCTATTGCGGGGTGGGTTGCGGCGTGCTGGCGAAGGTCGCCGCGGACGGTGAAATAACCGTTCGCGGCGACCCGGACCACCCGGCGAATTTCGGCCGGCTCTGCTCCAAAGGCTCGGCGCTGGCTGAGACCATCGATCTCGACGGCAGGTTGCTATACCCGGAGATCCACGGTCGCCGCACCGACTGGGACGAAGCGCTCGACCTTGTCGCTTCGACCTTCTCGCAAACCATTGCCGAACACGGCCCTGGTTCGGTCGCCTTTTATGTTTCCGGCCAGTTGCTGACCGAGGACTATTACGTCGCCAACAAGCTGATGAAAGGCTTTATCGGCTCGGCCAATATCGACACCAATTCGCGCCTGTGCATGGCCTCGTCGGTCGCCGGCCACCGCCGCGCCTTTGGCTCGGACACCGTTCCGGGAAATTACGAGGATCTGGAACTTGCCGACCTGATCGTGCTGGTCGGCTCCAATCTCGCCTGGTGCCATCCTGTACTCTACCAGCGCATTGCCGCCGCCCGGGAAAAGCGGCCCGAGATGAAGGTGGTGCTGATCGATCCTCGCCGCACCATGACCTCAGACATCGCCGACATGCATCTGGCGATCGCGCCCGATGGTGACGTCGCTTTGTTCACCGGCCTGCTCGCCTATCTCGGCCAGCACAACGCGCTGGACCGCACCTATATCACGGCGCACACGACCGGCTTCGGGCAAGCGCTTTTCGCCGCCTCGGCGCTCGATCTTGCCGGCATCGCGGCTGCCACGGGTCTCAGTGAGGACGAACTGGCCCGCTTCTACAGCCTGTTCGCCGCGACGGCGAAGACGGTGACCGTCTACAGTCAAGGCGTGAACCAGTCGTCTTCGGGCACCGACAAGGTCAACGCCATCATCAACTGCCATCTGGCCACCGGCCGCATAGGCCAGCCCGGCGCCGGGCCGTTCTCGGTGACCGGCCAGCCCAACGCCATGGGCGGCCGTGAGGTCGGCGGCATGGCCAACATGCTGGCCGCCCACATGGAGATCGAAAACCCCGAGCACCGCGAACGCGTGCAGCGCTTCTGGAATGCCCCAACCGCCGCCGAAAAACCCGGCCTGAAAGCGGTCGAGATGTTCCAAGCGGTGGCCGACGGACGCATCAAGGCGCTGTGGATCATGGCCACCAACCCCGTCGATTCGATGCCGGACGCCGATGCCGTCGAGGCGGCGATCAAGGCCTGCCCGTTTGTCGTGGTGTCGGACGTGCTGGCCAAGACCGACACGGTCCGCCACGCCCATGTCCGGCTGCCGGCCACCGCATGGGGCGAAAAGGATGGCACCGTCACCAATTCGGAGCGCCGCATCTCGCGCCAGCGAGCCTTTTTGGCCACGCCTGGTGAGGCAAGGCCAGATTGGTGGATCATCGCTGAAGTCGCCAAGCGGATGGGCTTCGGCGAGGCTTTTTCGCATGTGTCGCCGGCCGACATCTTCGCCGAGCATGCCGCGTTGTCGACATTCGAGAATGACGGGGCACGCGATTTCGACATCGGCGCCTACGCCGGGATCGATGCAGGGACGTATGAGGAGTTGGCGCCATTCCAATGGCCAGCGCCGAGCCAGGGAACCCCCCTCTGGCCTGGCGGCCATCTCCCTCTCAAGGGGGGAGATTGGATGTCGCCACCGGTTTCGCCAATCGTTGCCATTGCTGAAAAGGCGGTGCCGGCAAAACTGTCAATCTCCCCCCTTGAGGGGGAGGTGGCCGGCAGGCCAGAGGGGCGCGCGCGGCGCCAGCTGGAGGACAAAAGCACCCGCTTCTTCGCCAACGGCAATTTCTACACACCCGACGGCAAGGCACGCTTCATTGCCATCCGCCCAGCCGCACAAACCCGCACCAGCCCGGACTTCCCGCTGGTGCTCAACACCGGGCGCGTGCGCGACCATTGGCACACCATGACGCGGACCGGCAAGAGCCCGCGCTTGTCGCAGCACATGGCCGAACCGTTCGTCGAAATCCACCCGTCGGATGCGCAGCACTTCGGCATCGGCGATGCCGAGATCGTCCGCGTCTCGACTGCCCATGGCGAGGTGCTGGTCCGCGCCCTGGTGACGGTGCGCCAACGCCAAGGCTCTGTATTCGTTCCGATGCACTGGACCGATCAGTTCTCCGGCCGCGCGCGCGTCGATGCACTGGTCGCGCCGACGACCGATGCGATTTCAGGCCAACCGGCCTCGAAGAATGTTGCCGCCCGCATCGAGCGGTTCGCCGCCACAGCCTTCGGCTTCGCCGTGCTTGCCGAACGGCCCGCATCGATCGACGCCGACTACTGGAGCCTCGCCCGCGGCCCCGCCGGCTGGCGGCTTGAAATTGCGCTGCAGGACAGCCGCGACTGGACCGGGTTTGCCGCCGCGCTATTAGGCATGGAAGGCGAGACGCTCGCCTATCACGACATCGCCGGCGGGCACCATCGCTTCGCCCGTTTCGCAGGCAATAGGCTGGTCGGCGCGCTCTATCTTGCGCCAACCCCGGTGGCGGTGTCGCGCGGCTGGGCAGTCGAACAACTTGGCGCTGACCATGCCAATCGGCAGGCGCGGCTGGCGATTGTCGCCGGGCGGCCGGGCGGCAACAGCGTCGACCGCGGTGCCATCGTCTGCGCCTGTTTCGGGGTTGGTGCCAACCAGATCGCGGAAGCGGTACGCGGCGGCTGTACCAGCGTCGCGGCAATCGGCGCCGTCCTTCACGCCGGCACCAATTGCGGCTCTTGCCGCGCCGAGATCAAGACCATTATCGACGGGCGGCGTCTGCAAGCTGCGGAGTGAATGCGCCGAGAAACTCTGCCGTGCCGCCGCATGATGCTTACTAGCAATTTACAAACCATGGGCTACCAACGTTCTGACTTCGATTCGCTCGGAACGGGAGCCTCATGAGCAAAGCCCTGACCTCATTCGCGCTTGCCGCCGCGCTGGCGGCCTTGCTGATGGCGCTCTGCCTGATGGTGGCCAGGCATGGCTATCCCTATGGCGCGATCGGTGCCAAGCGCTTGAGCGACATCGCCGATGCGGGGACGTTCATTCCGCTCGCGGCGATCTATTTTTTCAGCGCACTGCTGATGATGGTTCTGCCGATCAGGCTCGCTGGCATCGTCCTGACACATGCCGCCGATGCGATCTTCTGGACGGTCATCTTGTTGTTTGCGGTCATCGTTGGATGTCTCGCCGCGAGATTTGCTTTCGGTCAGCGCGATGTGCTCCCGGCACTGCTGAACTGGCGGTTCCTGTTTGTCGCAGCCGTCGTCGGATGCCATCTCTTCATCAACGAGCTGCGCCGGAACATCCTGTTGCGAAGCCTGTTCTTCGTCGTCTTCGCCGCAGCGACACTGGCCTGCCTGTTTTGGTCCTTCACCATCTGAGCATGTGCGACCCGTCGGGCAGACGGCCTAATTCTTGTCGACCGGCTTCGAACGCATTCGCGAAACGGTCTCACGCTCGGCCCGCTTCGAACGCATCGGCGGCAGGCCGCGGTCGACCAGGTCCATGTCTTCCAGCACCATGTCGCCCATCCGCTTGAAAGCGATGTCGAGCGCACCGGCCCGGTGGGCGGAGCGCAGGAACCCCGGCAATGTGCGGACCGGGTGATCCTGGCCAAGCGGCTCCTCAGGAAAAACATCGCTGGCGGCGACGATATGGCCGCTGCGGACGATATCCATCAGCGCCGGGAAATCGACCACGCCGGCTCGGCTGAGCAGGATGAAAGCGGCTCCCTTGCGCATCCTGGCAAACGCCTCGGCGCCGAGGAAGCCCTGGTTTTCGCTAGTCACGGAAGCGACGACGAAGACGAAATCGCTGTTCGACAGAACGTCGTCGAGAGAGGCGGGCTCGACGCCGTTTTCGATCAGGATCGACGGCGGCAGCCACGGGTCGAAGACTTTTGTCCGCGTGCGAAAGCCTGACAGCAGCCGGTTGAGCGCACGGCCAAGATCGCCGAAGCCGATAATGCCGACATCCGCGCCGGAAAGAAGCCGTGCCGTCCGGTTGCCGTCGCCGCCCCACAGCTCCTTGCCCTGACGAAAGGCGAGATCGGCGTCGACGATGCCGCGGGCGAGGTTGAGCGCCATGGCAAGGCCGAGCTCGGCCACCGGTTCGGCAAACACCAGCCCGGTGGTGACGACATGGATGCCGCGCGAAAACAGCGTCTCGTAGGGCATGTTGTTGATGAGGTTGCTCTCGACATTGAAGATGCAGCGCAGCGCCTTCATTCTTTCCAGCGTCTCCGGCGTGATAGGTGGCTGGCCGACGATATAGCGCGCCTCGGCAAGGATATCGGCCGGCAGCGCCGCCACCGCTTCGGGCGATATTTCGACGATGCGGTATTTCGATCGAAGTTTCGCCAGCGCAGCCGGCGTGAAGATCAGGTCGAGCGTGCGCGGTTCGGGTGCGCTGATCACCAGCGGCAAGGCGCTGTTGGACACGATGCTTTCCTCCCGTGCGATCCGCGTCGCACCACACTGGAATCGTCTTTCCCGCCCCGACACCTATCACATGCCTGTCGAGGAGGAGAAGTTTGCCTGGCTTCGGCCTTGCGGTGCGGCGGTCGGTGGTCCAGATAGACGGCGATCGAAGGACGACAAGGAAGACAGCGACATGATCCCGTTTCGAAAGAACCTCATCGATGGAGAGTGGGTAGGCGATGCCGGCTCCCGTAACATCAACCCGTCCAATCTCGACGACGTGGTCGGCGAATATGCATCGGGAGGCGCCGAGCACGCCCGGCAGGCCATCGCGGCGGCGAAGGCGGCATTTCCGGCGTGGTCCCGATCGGGCCTGCTGGCCCGCCATGCGGTGCTGAGGAAGGCGTCGGACGAGATCACCGCGCGGAAAGATGAAATCGGCCGGGCGTTGGCGCGCGAGGAAGGCAAGACGCTGGTCGAGGGCATCGGCGAGACTGTCCGCGCCGCCCAGATATTCGACTTCTTCGCCGGCGAGACGCTGCGCCTGTCGGGCGAGCTGGTGCCGAGCGTGCGGCCCGGCGTCGGCGTCGAGATCACCCGTGAAGCGGTCGGCGTCGTCGGCATCATCACGCCGTGGAATTTTCCGATCGCCATTCCGGCTTGGAAAATCGCTCCGGCGCTGGCCTACGGCAACACCATCGTCTTCAAGCCGGCGGAACTCGTTCCGGAGAGCGCCTGGACTATTGTCGACATCCTGCACCGCGCCGGGCTGCCCAAGGGTGTGCTCAACCTGGTGATGGGCAAAGGTTCGGTGGTCGGCCAGGCCATGCTCGACAGTCCTGACCTCAACGCGATCACCTTCACCGGATCGGTCGGCACCGGCAAGCGCGTCGCCGCCGCCAGCGTCGAGCACATGCGCAAGTTTCAGCTCGAAATGGGCGGCAAGAACCCGCTTGTCGTGCTCGACGATGCCGACCTTGCCGTCGCTGTCGACTGCGCCATCAACGGTGCCTACTTCTCGACCGGCCAGCGCTGCACGGCGTCGTCCCGGCTGGTGGTGACGGACGGCATTCACGACCGCTTCGTCGAGGCGCTCAAGGACCGCATGGCCAAGTTGGTCGTCGGCGACGCTCTCGATGCCAAGACCCAGATCGGGCCGGTTGTCGACCAGAGCCAGTTGAAACAGGACGAGGACTATATCGCCATCGGACGTCAGGAAGGTGCCGATCTCGCCTTCGGCGGCGAGCGGCTCGATCGTGAAACCCGCGGCTTCTATTTGCAGCCGGCGCTGTTCACCGAAACCACCAACGCCATGCGCATCTCGCGCGAGGAGATTTTCGGACCGGTCGCCAACGTCATCCGCGTCAAGGATTATGACGAGGCGCTGGCGGTGGCCAACGACACGCCGTTCGGCCTGACCTCCGGCATCTGCACCTCGAGCCTCAAGCATGCCACGCACTTCAAGCGCAATTCGGAAGCCGGCATGGTCATGGTCAATCTGCCGACGGCGGGCGTCGACTTCCACGTGCCTTTCGGCGGGCGCAAGGGATCGAGCTACGGCCCGCGCGAGCAGGGCCGCTATGCCGCAGAGTTCTACACCACGGTGAAGACCGCTTACACGTTTGCCGGCTAAGAAAAGGCGGCAGACCAGCCAGGCAGCGAGCAAGTCGATGGCATCTGAGAATACGGACCTGACCTGGCTCAATCCGCCGCCGCACCACGCCTTCGGCAACAATACGGTGCATGTTCGGACCGGCGAGGAGACCGACTTCTGGCGCGAGACGTTCTACGGCTTCTGGCGCGACAATGGCCATTTCCTCTATCGTGAGGTCGAGGGCGATTTCAGCGCCGAAGTCACGGTCAAGGGGCACTATGAGGTGCTTTACGATCAGGCCGGGCTTATGGTCCGCCTGAGCGAGACGCACTGGATCAAGGCCGGCATCGAATACACCGACGGGCTGATGTATTTTTCCGTCGTCGTCACCAACGATGCCTCCGACTGGTCGCTGGCCAGCATTCCGGGCGATCCGGACGGGGTCAGGATCCGCCTGACTCGCCATGCCGAGACGATCCGCGTCCAGTATCGCGACGCATCCGACAAGCACTGGAAACCGGTGCGGCTTGCCTATTTCCCCCCGTCGAAAACGGTCGATGTCGGCATGATGTGCTGTTCGCCGCAGCGCGAGGGCTTCGAGGTAACATTCAGCGATTTTTCGATCGGCCCGCCGATCTCGCGAGAGCTTCACGACTAAGGCGCCGCGATCCGGTCGGGCGGTTTGCGTCCGGCCTGCCTCAGTAGGTCGCCCGGCCGCCGGAGACGTCGAAGACGGCAGCCGTCGTGAACGAGCATTCCTCGGACGCGATCCAGCAAATCAGCGCCGCCACCTCCTCGACCTCGCCGAACCGCGCCATCGGTATTTTGGACAGCATGAAGTCGATGTGCTGCTGGCTCATCTGCTGGAAGATCGCGGTGCGCACGGCCGCCGGCGTGACGCAGTTCACCGTCACCTTGGTCTTGGCCAGTTCCTTGCCGAGCGACTTGGTCATGCCGATCACCGCCGCCTTGGAGGTGCTGTAGGCCGAGGCGTTCGGGTTACCTTCCTTGCCGGCAATCGAGGCGATGTTGACGATCCTGCCGTAATTGCGTTCGAGCATATGCGAGACCAGCGCCTTGTTGCAGAAGAAGACGCCATTGATGTTGATGTCGATGACCCGGCGCCAATCCTCTACGGAATACTCCCAGGTCGTCATGTTCGGTCCGGTGATGGCAGCACTGGTGACAAGGACGTCGACTGCGCCAAGCGCTTCGATCGTCTCTCCGGCGGCGGCTTCTACGGCTAGGGGGTCGGCAACATCGAGGGTCACGCTGTGCAGGCCTGGAACAATGGCCTTGGCCTGCTCGATCTGGGCGGCATCGCGATCCCATACCGAAACACGCCCGCCTTCGTCAGTGATCCTTTGCGCGACGGCCAGGCCGATGCCTGAGGCGCCGCCGGCGATAACAGCAGATCGTCCGGCAAATCGTCCCGCGAAACTCATCGGCATGTGGTCTTCCTCCCAATTGGCGGCGAATGTGAAGTCAACGGCGGACAAGTTCAAGCGCGGACTTGCAACCTCAGAACAGCTTATGATGGGCCAGCACCGGTCAATTGTACGGCACTGCCTTCTGGCCAAATCGTCTCGCCCGGTATGGAGAGAACGGCTGGAACGACGCGCCCGGTTGGCATCCGGGTGACAGGCGGCGCCGGATGGGTTATATTGCACTGCACAATGCGAGCGCCTGCAGGCGAGGCTCCCATCGATCCGACGAATCGGCCCACGAGCGGCCCATGAAATCGGCATTGAGCTGCAAGGACGGAAAACCGCTATCGAGATGAAGATTCCAAAATCTCTGTTGATCGATCCGGACAAGAACACGGTCTACGGCAGCTTTGCCGTTGCCGTCTCGATCTGGGCGTTTTCCTACTCGACCATTTTCGGCCAGGCCATGATCCTGGCCTACTATGCGGTCTGGCTACCGCTCATCCTGGTCGACTACCGCAAGATATTAAGGCACGCTTCCAGCGCCTGGCTTCCGCTGGCCTTTGCAACCTATGTCTGCTTCTCGGTGTTCTGGTCGGCGGCTCCCGGCACCACGGCAAGAACGGCCGTCCAATATTGCTCCCATATCGCCTGCGCCTACATTGCCGCGCGCACCGTCAGCGTCCGGACCTTGACCATAGGCGCCCTGATCGGGATTTTCGTCGTCCTGCTCTACTCGCTCAAGGTCGCGAGCTATTCCTACGATGTTCTCGATGGGACGTATAATTTCGTCGGCGCGTTCAGCTCCAAGAACCAGATCGGCTTTGTCGCATCGCTTGGCATCTATTTCTGCGTTGTCTACCTGGCCTTTCTCAGGCGCGGCCGGATAAGCTGTTTGTTGATCGTACCGATTGTCCTTCTATCGGGCTATCTGCTGGTGGTGTCGCATTCCGCCACTTCGATGGCATCTACCCCCGCGGTTCTCGCTCTGGTCGCCCTGCTTTCCATCGGCAAGCTGCTTTCGCTCCGCCATCGCCGGGTGATTTTCATGATCGGTGCGGGCGGGCTGGTCGCCTGCACCGTGATTGCGCTGAATCTCGGGCTGATGGACTTTGTCCTTGGCCTTTTCGGCAAGGATTCGACGCTCACCGGACGAACCTACCTCTGGCAACAGGGCTGGAATGCCGCGCAGCAATCGCCCATCCTCGGCGTCGGCTACGCGGCTTATTGGGTGCAGGGCTTCTCCGAGGCCGAGCGGCTGTGGAACGAATTCTATATCGCCGCGCGAAGCGGCTTCCACTTCCACAACACCTACATCGAGACCTTGGTGGAACTCGGCTTCGTCGGCGCGACACTGCTTTCGCTGATCATCCTGCGCACGCTCTGGGGTCATGTCTCGGCGCTGATATTCAGGACATGGCAAGCCGAGTCCGTGATTCTTGCCGGCGTCATGGTGCTTCTGTTCATCCGATCCTTCGTCGAGGTCGAGACCCTCAATCCCTACATCATGGGATCGTTCCTGCTGTACTACAGCTACTTCAAGCTGGTGAGGGTGCCGGCCGTCGCTCCTTCCCGGTGGAGCGCCGTGAACCATCTAGAGGAACCGGACGCCGTGCGAGGCTAGAGCGGGCGGATCCAGGCGGTTCGTTGCCCGAAGGCCGGCTTGTTTTCTGATCCATAAGATCCCAAACGCAAAAACCCCGCAGACCGCTGCCTGCGGGGTTGGTGCTTTGCTCCGGTGGAAAGAAGCTACTGGATGGCCAGGGGCGCCGGTTTGACCTTGATCACGTCCCCTGGCAGCACCGGCGTGTCTTCATCGGCGGTGATTTCGCTGGTCTTGCCGTCGACCACCCGCACCAGGGAAAATGATAAGGCCGCTGGTTCGTTGTTGCCGTAGAATTGCGGCATGGGGCTGCCCGACAAGGCTTCGGACATCAAGGCCTTTTCCATATTCAGCTTCAGCGTCACCTCGTTGAGATCGGCTTCCGTCTGTTGCCGGTCGGTCGCGAGGCTGGAGTTCTGGGTATTCTCGAGATCGATGGCGTCCTGGGTGGCCTTGCTGATCGACTGCTTGGCCGTGAGAATCGCCGTTTCGTAATCCAGGATCTGGCCCTCGAGATCGGCGATGGTTTGCTGCGAGTTCAAAACCCGCGTGTTGACGACCAGGCCCTTTTGCGCCAGCGAGCCGATGCCGTTGAGCTGCTCCTTCGCCAGATCAACCTGCTTCTGCTGGTTGACGATCTTTTTCTGCAGCGAATCGATCTCGCTCTGCAGCAGCGCCTTCAAATCGTCGAGCGCCTGCAAGCGCAGCTTGAGTTTCTTCTGGTCGGCCGCCAGGATCGCCGTCTCATCGGCAACGATGCTGGGCAGCTTCGGATCGTCGGCCACCTCTTTCGGCACCGCGAATGCCGGCTTGTCCGCCAGTTCCGCTTCGATGCGGGCGCGCTTGACGGTCAGCCTGACCAATTGGTCTTGTAATACGTCGAAATTGCCCTTCGCATTGATCAGGTCGCGGTCGTAGCGCTGCCCGCTCTCCGGGTTCCGCCGGGCTCCGCCGGCAATGCTCATCGCTTTCAGCACGGACAACCCAGGCACACAAGGATACTGGCCGGGCGATTGCACCTCGCCGGAGATGTAGAATGGCCGGTACTGTGCCATTTCGACGGAAGCCTCCGGCTTGTCGGCCAGAGCGAGCTTGCGCTGCAGCGCCTCGCCGAGCGATGCGGCGATCTCCGAAGTCGTCTTGCCGGATGCGGGCATCTCGCCGACGAAGGGAACCGACAAGGTTCCAGCGGGCCCGACCGTGTATTCTCCATTGATGGCCGACCAGTCACGGAACGTGCCTTCGACGGTCTGCCATTCCGCCACGCGAATGGTCAGCTTGTCCTGTGCTCCTAGGCGATAGTCGTCGGCGAAGGCAAACTGTGGCAAGGCGAGCGACAGCGTCAGGCCGGTCGCCATTGTAAGGCAAGTCGTCAAAAGCCGTACTCGCCGCATGCGTCTGGAGAGAATACCGGTGCAAAAAATATCGATTATATCTGCTTTCAACTGAGCGTTTCCGATCTGGTTTGCCCCGCCCGATGAGCTGCCGATGCCTGAGTTAGGGGCCTGAGTTCCAGGCCCGAATTCTGGACAGTCGCTCCTCGATGCACGGCCAGCAAGCGGCCGTCAGTAGCAGCCTCGCGACATCCAGACCGCGGGTACGGTCTTGATGATGATGCGGATGTCTTCGAACATCGACCAGTTCTCGACATAGTGCCTGTCGAATGCGACGCGGCTGTCATACGAAACATCGTTGCGTCCGCTGACCTGCCACAGCCCTGTCAGGCCGGGGCGCGATTTAAGATAATAGACGGCCGAATTGCCATAAATCTCCAGCTCATCGCGCACCACGGGACGAGGCCCGACCAGGCTCATATCCCCCTGCAGGATGTTGATGATCTGCGGCAACTCATCGAGGCTGAGCTTCCTCAGCACCGCTCCGACGCGCGTGATCCGCGGGTCGTTCTTCAACTTGCGGGTCGCTATCCATTCGGCGTTGGCCTCCGGATTCGCGGCGAGATAGGCAGCAAGCACCCGCTCGCCGTCTGGAACCATGGTGCGGAACTTGAGGCACGGAAAAATCCGTCCTCCGCGGCCGATCCGGCTGTGACCATAGAAAATCGGCCCGCCATCGGAAAACCTGACAAGCAGCGCTATCATCACGAACAGCGGGCTGAGAGCGACCAGGCCGATCAGCGAACCGACAATATCGAAGCTGCGTTTGAGCAGGCCGCCAATCGGTGGCGGAAAATCGACGCCGGCCTGCGAAAAATCCGCATCGGCCGGCTTGGCTACGTCCCTCATGCGTAAACTCCATACGTTGAACGGATGGTTTACCGCACGATACCAAAAAAATGTTGCAGCGCAACACACAATTTCCCAGACGGCTGTAATAGTCGCGTCATGAACTGACTAAATAATAAACTCGTCCTGCACAAAATTTCGCCTTTATGTCGCAAAAGAGACAGATTATGGGCAATTTTGGAAAAACTAGTCCAATTTTGGGGCTGATTTTAGGCGAATCGCTCTTTATACCCTCCTGTGGAGCTTTGCCGTCATTTAGAATTTCAAGATAATGACTGATGTTATGCTAAAATACTATTCAATATTATAAATCTTACTGGAGCGAGTCGATATCCGGCAATCAGTGGTGATGCCGACGTGTGCGTTGCACCATGGCAGAGTCGATCCCGAGGATTCGTTTAAAATTTATTGCGCAGCTGCCCTTGCCGCCTATTGCGCGGCTCAATAGAGTTGCAAATTGTTTCTGTCGGACTATGGACAGATTGGGCTAGGCCGGAAGCAACCGGCCAGAAGCGGGCAACCTAAATAAGCTCGCAGAGTTTAAGGGAGGTGCTCGGGGTGGGCTTGTCGACATTTTTTCCCGAGCCGGTTGATGGGCTATCGGGTATGTCACTGCCAAAGGTCATTATCGGAATGTGTTTTGCGCTGGCGATCGTGATCGTCTGGTCCTATTTAGGCGGCGCCTCGCTCGGTACGACGCTGTTTCGTGTCATCGGCTGCGCTATAGTCATCCAACTGGGTTATTTTCTGCTGGTCTTTGCCATGGTTGCCAGAAATGCCCCGACCCCGGCCGACAAAATCCGCGACGCTGAACGAAAGCTGAGTTCGAACGAAGCGGCCGAAGCCGAGAAACTCAGCGCCAGGAGAGGCCTTCACTGATTTCGGGCCTGGCCGCGGTCTGCGATGTCCATGTGACCTGTGGTTAAGCTCGCCGGTCCCCTGACGAATTGCTCACCTCAACGACACCGGCAGTCGGCATTCCTGTTCTTTCAATTCCTTGACACTGCGGGCCTCGACGCGCTCGCTCCGCCCCGCCGCCGTCCGGTCGGCGAGGATCAGCAACTGGTTTCTGCCAGTTGAGCGCTCTGATGGAGCGTGTAGGAACGGCTCTGCCAAGCGGCGCATTTCTGGAGCCATCCCGATTGAGGCTCGCCGCCTACCCAACCGGGCCATGACACCCAGCAAAATGAAAAACTGGACGGCGCCGATGATTTTGGCGATGCTTGCTTCGCACTTGCAGCATAGGCGTTTGGGCCGATGCATTTCAGGATGGGCGGTGGGGCATTGAGCGGACGGGGCGAGGAAATCCGCAACGGCTTCTGCAACCGAGAGGCATGTCTATGACATCATTCCAGGTCTGCGTGATCATCGCCGCCCGCAATGCGGCGCGGACAATCCCGGCTGCCATTGCATCGGCATTACGCGAGCCTGAGGTTGCGGAGGTTGTCGTCGTCGACGACGCGTCCACCGACGATACCGCGAAAGTCGCCCACGCGGCCGGCGACGGCACGGGCCGTCTTTCCGTCATCCGCTTCGACGCCAATCGCGGCCCATCCTTTGCACGCAACGCCGCGATTGCCGGTTCCAGGTCGCCGTTCATCAGCATTCTGGACGCTGATGATTTCTTTTTCGAAGGCAGGTTTCACAGACTGTTCGCCAGCACCGATTGGGATTTCGCCGCAGACAACATCATGCTTGTCAGGGATGACGCGGCAACCGACGTTTCGAAAATCGTGGCTCCACCGTTCTCGCCCGAGCCGGAATTCCTCGATTTCGAGGGTTTCATCGACGCCAACATCTCCAGGCGCCGTGTGCAACGAGGGGAACTGGGGTTCCTCAAACCCGTGATCAGCCGCGCCTTCCTCGATCGGCATGGGCTGCGCTACGACGAGAAGCTGCGCCTGGGTGAAGACTATGAACTCTATGCGCGCGCGGTTGCCCTTGGCGCGCGCTTCAAGGTCATCAAATCCTGTGGCTACGGCGCGATCGTGCGCGCCGATTCGCTGAGCGGACGGCACAAGACCCAGGACCTGAAGCATCTGGCCGATGCCGACCTGGCGCTGCTTGCGATCGACAGTTTGCCGGAGGCATCGAAGGCTGCGCTGAGAAGGCACGAGCGGCACATCCGCGACAAATACCGGTTGCGGAAGTTTTTAGACGTGAAGGCTGAGCGCGGGCTGGCGCCGGCCGCGGCCTACGCCTTGGCCGGCTCGTCCAACCTCACAGCCGTCGTCCGCGGCGTTGCCTCCGACAAGCTGGATGCGCTGTTTCGCCGCGCTGGTCTCGCTGCGAAGCGTCAGCATGTGCCGCCGCTGCGCTTCCTCATGGCCGGAACCAGCACGGCCAACGAAAGCTAGGCCCGTCAACGTGCGATGGCGGTAGCCACTCCCTTACCCTTCGGTCGGCTCGCACCATTTCAACGAGATTCATGAGTTTACGATCTAGGTGGTTGCCTATGCGCGCAGGGAATGGCAATCTATGTTGCGGTGCAGCAATTTTGGACGGCCAACCGAACTGGCCCGAGACATACCCTGTCGGAGGAGCTGGACGATGCAAGAAATGTCTTTTGAATGTGGACGGGCACTAAGGCCCTTCACCAGCTCGACGATGATGGGGCGCTGACTGCATGGCCTCGATCTTTCGCTTCCGGTCGAGAGATCCGGCGCGCGACACGCAGACCGACACCTCGCGCCTTGATCGGTTGGCAAAGCTGCTGGACCAGATCTCGGCCGAAGTCGAGGCGGAGAAGAGCGGCCTTGAGAACCGCTACAGGACAACGGCTACCAATGCCGCCTTTCTGGTTGAGGCGATGGAGAACGGAACGGTCTCCTCTCGCAGGTCTTCCGAAGTCGGCGAACTGACCAGGTCAATCCTGAATTGCGAGCGGCGCATCGCAGCGCTGTCGCGCCAGATGCAGAAGATGAAGGATCTCCGTCATTCGCTGGATGAAATCTTCGAAGAGAAGCGGCAGAACGGTCCCGACATAAGGACCGATTTTGTGAAGCCCGCCGATTCCGGCACAGGCTGAGCGAACACCCGGGTCGGCGCAATGGTTTTAGGCACAACACGGAGCTTGGGAGCGACAGAGGTCAAGATCAGGTTGTTTCGTCACGGTTCGAACGATCGCTTTGGGGGCGCACAGCACAAGGTGAGTTTGATATGAACGCAGGTCTTAAAAGCACGCCCGCCCCGGCAACCGGAGGCACCCCGTTCACGCGCCCGATCCCAGGCAAGCTGCGGCGGCTCCGTTCAGACGGCGCGTTTCTGCTGGTCGTTCTCGGCAGTCTGGTTGCGGGCCTGGTGCCCGCCGGCGCGCAGGATCTCCCAACCGCGCCGTCCTTTGTCGATGATTTCACCAGCCTCAGTCGCGCACGCTGGTACATTTCCGACGGCTGGACGAACGGCAAGCATCAGAACTGCACCTGGTCCAAAAGCCTGATCGGGCTTTCCGACGGCATGCTGACGCTCGGTTTCGAGAAGCGCAAGCTGAAGGATCGCGAATTCGCCTGCGCCGAGATCCAGACCAAGCAGCGCTTCGGCTACGGCACCTACGAGGCGCGGATGAAGACCGACACGGGCTCTGGCGTCAACGCGGCATTCTTCAGCTTCGTCGGCGATGCCGACAAGCAGCCGCATGATGAAATCGACTTCGAGGTGCTGACCAAGGACACGTCCAAGGTCCAGGTTAACGCCTACATAGCCGGCAAAGGCAAGAACGAGAAACTGGTCGACGTCGCCGGCGGCACCGACAAGGCCTTCAACGACTACGCATTCGTCTGGGAAAGGGACCGGCTGCGCTGGTACGTCAACGGCAAGCTTGTCCACGAGATCACCGATCCGGCGAAGCTGCCCACCCATTCGCAAAGGATCTATTTCAGCCTGTGGGGCAGCGATACGATGAAGGGCTGGATGGGGCCGTTCTCGGATCCGGGCCGCAAGCTCACCATGCAGGTGGATCGTGTTGCATTCACTGCACTTGGCCAGCCCTGCCAATTCCCCGAATCGCTGGCATGCAAGACAAACTAGAAGCGCATCTGAACCGGCCGGGCCGAAGGTGGTCGGAAAACCGAAGCTCGAAGAGGCCCGAAGCCTTGAACAGGGATGAAACCGAATGAATTTGACTGTCTTTGGAATCGGCTATGTCGGTCTTGTACAGGCGGCGGTGCTTGCCGAAGTCGGCCATCAGGTGGTCTGCGTCGACATCGATGCAAAAAAGGTCGAGCGGCTCAACCAGGGTCATGTCCCGATCTTCGAGCCTGGGCTCGAAAACATGGTCAAGGAGAACCATGCCGCCGGCCGCATCAAGTTCACCACCGACGCCGCCGCGGCGATCAAGCATGGCCAGATCCAGATGATCGCCGTCGGCACGCCGCCGGGCGAGGATGGTTCGGCCGACCTCAAATATGTGCTGGCCGTCGCCGAGGCCATCGGTCGTGAGATGGACGAGCCCAAGATCGTCGTCGGCAAGTCGACCGTGCCCGTCGGCACCTGCGAAAGGATAAAGGCCAGGATCGCCGCAACGCTGAAGGCGCGCGGGCGCGAGGATCTGGCTTTCGACGTCGCCTCCAATCCGGAATTCCTCAAGGAAGGGTCCGCTGTGAGCGACTGTATGAAGCCCGACCGGATCATCGTCGGCACCAGCAACGAGGACACCGAGGCGGTGATGCGCGAGCTCTACGCGCCGTTCAACCGCAACCACGAAAAGATGATCGTCATGGATGTGCGCAGTGCCGAGTTCACCAAATACGCGGCCAATTGCATGCTGGCGACCAAGATCAGCTTCATGAATGAAATGGCCAACCTGGCCGAGCAACTGGGCGCCGACATCGAGGAAGTCCGCAAGGGCATCGGCAGCGACCCGCGGATCGGCTACCACTTCATCTATCCGGGCCTCGGCTATGGCGGCTCGTGTTTCCCGAAGGATGTGCGTGCCCTGATCAAGACCGCCGAGGCCGTCAAGTTCGACGCCAAGCTGCTGCGTGCCGTCGAGGAGCGCAACAACCAGCAGAAGTCGGTCCTGTTCGAGAAGGTGGACCGCTATTTCAAGGGCAATCTCAAAGGCAAGACATTTGCGCTGTGGGGCTTGGCCTTCAAACCCAATACCGACGACATGCGCGAGGCCCCGGCCCGCACGCTGATGGAAGCGCTCTGGGCCGCCGGTGCCAATGTCCAGGCCTACGATCCCGAGGCGATGCAGGAATGCCAGGCGATCTACGGGCTCCGCGATGACCTGCAACTGTGCGGCACCAAGGAGGCCGCGCTGCGAGGCGCCGATGCGCTCTTGATCGTGACCGAGTGGAAAAGCTTCAGCGCGCCGTCTTTCGATGCGCTGAAGAACGCGCTGACCACGCCCGTTATCTTCGACGGACGCAATCTCTACGACCCCAAGGTCATCGCCCGCCACGGCATCGAATACCACAGCATCGGCAGAATGGCGGCGTGACGCTAGGGCGGTCCAGCAAGGAGCCAGGTCCATGAAAGTTCTGTTTGCGGGCGGTAACGGCTACACGCCGCAGTTCAGCGGTGGCGTTCAGTCGAGCACGCATCATCTGGTCGAGCAGCTGCGCGAGCACGGTCATGACGCCTCGGTTCTGGCGGCGCTGTTCGGTGACGGCATGTTCGGCTTGAAGGCGCGCGCCAAGATGAAGCTGCTTCGCCAGCGAGCGGTCATCGACAGCTATCCCGGCTATCCGGTCGTGCGGGCATGGTTTCCCTGGGAGGCGGCGCGCTTCGCGGTCGAACGGCTCGATCCCGATGTCGCCGTCGTGCAGTGCCACAAATCGGTGCCGATCGGAAAGGCGCTGCAGGCGCTCGGAATACCGCTGGTGGTCTATCTGCGGAACGTCGAATTCCACGAATTGGCCGGCGACCTGCGCGAATTGCATTCGGCGCTTTATATCGCCAATTCCGAATTCACTGCGCGCACCTATAAGGAAAGGTTCGGCATCGACTCGACCGTGATCCCGCCGACCATCAATCCCGGGCTCTACAGCACGCCGACCACCGGTGAATTCGTCACGCTGATCAATCCTTACAACGAAAAAGGGTTCGAACTCGCCGTGCGCATCGCCGGCCAATGCCCCGAAATTCCGTTCCTGTTCGTCGAAAGCTGGAAGCTCGACGACGACCATCGGGCGCAGATCGAACAGATCATCGCCCCGCTGCGCAACGTCAGGCTGGAAAGCCGCACCAGCGACATGAAGACCGTCTATGGCCGCACCAAGATCCTGCTGGCGCCCAGCAAATGGGAAGAGGCCTGGGGGCGGGTGGCATCCGAGGCCCATTGCAGCGGCATTCCAGTCGTCGGGTCCCGTCGCGGCGGCCTGCCGGAAGCGATTGGCGCCGGCGGCGTGGTGCTCGACTATGACGCACCGCTCGACGACTGGGTCGCCGCGGTCAGGCGACTATGGAGCGACAAGGCCGAGTACGACCGTCTGTCGGCGGCGGCGCAGCTGTTTTCGGAGCGGCCGCAAATGAACCCCGACAGCCAGTTCGCGACTTTTCTCGGCGTTCTCGACCGCGCCAGGCAAGGCGCGCTGGAGCGTGCCGCCTGATGTATTTCGTCCAACGCCATTCATGTCGCCTAAAAGCCGGCTCTCGCGCCTGACCAGGGTGGGAGCTGCTTTGGGACAACGACACGCACAACACCGGACGCTTGAGGCGCCTCGCACGGCGGCGACGGGCGTCATCCCTCATCCGCGCGAGCAGATCGCCGACCGGCCTCGAAAGATCGTCCATTCGATGAAGATTTGCTTCGTAGTTGATAAGTTCCCCTCTTTGTCGGAGACCTTCGTCCTCGACCAGATAGAAGGGTGCCTCGAGCGCGGCATGCAAGTCGGCGTCGTCTGCAACGAGACGTCCTTCGGCAAGGACAGCAACATCGACGATCGCCGCTGGCAGGCTCTCCCTGGCAAGGTCGTCTGCTGGTGGGGCGGGCTGGGGCGCTTTCGGCCGACGCTCAGGAGATGGTCGGGCAGGTTCTGGGATAAGCTCTCGACCGCTGTCGACATCGCTTTTGCGCGCAAGTTGCAGAACGCCGATGTGATCGTCGCGCATTTCGGCAATAACGGCATGCGCGTCGCCCGCGCCATGAAACGAGGCCGGATTTCCGCTCCGCTGGTGACCATATTCCACGGCCGCGATGTCGGCGAACCGCTGCATGACAACACGCTCACGCGCTACAAGGTTGTCTTCGACAAGGGCGTTCTCCAGCTCCCGGTGAACGCGTTTTTCCGCGATGCCCTGATCGGCGTCGGCGCACCCCCGGCGCAAGTCATGGTTCACCATATGGGCGTGCGGCCCGGTGAGATCGGCTACCATTGGCGTTCCTGGGACCGGGACACGCTGTCCTTCATCTCGGTCTGCCGGCTGACCGAAAAGAAGGGCATCGAATTCGCCCTTCGGGCGCTCGCCAGCCTGCCGCGGCGCGACTGGGTCTATTCGGTGATTGGCGGCGGCGAATTGCTGGAAAAGTTGAAGAAGCTCGCCGCAAATCTCGGCATTGCCGACCGGGTGACTTTCCTCGGGCCGCGTCCGCATGCCGAGGTCAAGCAGCGCCTGCGCAATGCCCACGTATTCCTGCTGCCTAGCGTAGCCGCGCGAGATGGCGATCTCGAGGGTATTCCGGTGGCGCTGATGGAAGCTATGGCCGCCGGGCTGATCGTCGTCAGCACCTATCACTCGGGCATCCCCGAACTGATCGAGGATCAGGAGACAGGCTTCCTCGCACCGGAGCGAGACGTTGCGGCGTTGGCCCGCAAGCTTGTCTGGGTGGCAGAGAACCCGGACAAATGCGAGCGCATCGCATATGCGGCGCGCCGCAAGATCGAGCAGGATTTCAACGCGGACGTACTCAACGAACGTTTTGCGCAGATCGTTGCTCAACTGGCCGAAGCCAGGCAGCCGGCATGAACGCCAACCCGCCCCCCCAGTTCGGTCGCGTCGCCCTGCGCGGCGGCATGGTGACGATCGGCGCGCAAGGCTTCAAGATGGCGATCCAGTTTCTCTCGGTCATCGTGCTTGCCCGTCTGCTCGTGCCCGAGGATTTCGGCCTGGTGGCTTCCGTCGGGCCGATCGTGGCCTTTGTCGGGCTGCTTCAAAACCTTGGCCTGCAGCAGGCCGTGGTCCAGCGCAAGGACATCAGCACCGAGCAGCTCAACCAGGTATTCTGGATCAGCGCGCTGGTGGGGATGGGCAGTGCCGTGGTGGTTGCATGCCTGGCGCCCGCCATCGCTGCCTTCTATGGCGATCAACGCATGGTCGGGATCACCATCGGCTCTGCCTTCCCGCTGCTGCTTGGCAGCCTCGCCGCGGTGCCGCTGGCGCTGATGAACCGTCACTTGCGCTTTGGCCAACTCGCGCTGAACGACGTGATAACCGCTGCTGCCGGACTTGCGACTACCGCAATCGCCGCCTATGCGGGGCTGGGCTACTGGTCGCTGGTCATCGGCCCTGCGGTATCGGCTGTTGTCGCGCTGGCCGCGGCATGGCAGGTGGCGCGCTGGACGCCGTCGCGGCCGGACCTGAAGGTCGATACCGACATATTGTCTTTCGGCGCCAATCTGACCGGCTTCAATCTGGCCAACTTCTTCTCGCGCAATCTCGACAACATCCTGATCGGAAAATATTCGGGCGCGATCGAGCTCGGCTATTATGACCGCGCCTACAAGCTCCTGCTGTTTCCGCTGCAGAACATCAACCAGCCGCTGACACGCGTGATGGTGCCGCTGCTGAGCCGCATCCATGAGGACAAGGCGCGGTTTCGCGACATCTATGTGCGAACCAATTGGATGCTGGCGGCCATCACTATGCCCGGCATCGCGGCGCTGACGCTGACGTCGGACCAGGTCGTCGGGCTTCTCTTCGGCGAGCGCTGGACAGCGGTGGCGCCGATCTTCGCCTGGCTGGGCATCGCCAGCCTGATCCAGTCCGTCTCGAGCACCACCGGCTGGATCTTCATCTGCCAGGGCAAGACCAAGACCATGTTCCACTGGGGCATCTACTCGTCGCTGACGACGGTCGCCGCCTTCGTCATCGGCCTGCACTGGGGCGCCGTCGGTGTCGCGGCGGCCTACGCGATCAGCGGCTATGTGCTGCGCGTCCCGGTGCTTGCCGTTCTTGTCCACCGGGTCGGCCCGGTGACCGCAGCCGACTTCCTGGTCATGCAGGGGCTTTTCATCGCGTCATCGCTGCTTGCCTGGTCCGTGTACCGGGAGTTGCCGGCATCGCTGACCAGCCAGTCAGACCTGCTCGCGGTGGTCCTGGCGGGTGCCCTCAATTATTCGATCGGCCTGGTCCTCATGCTCGCCCTTCGCCAGTCGCGCAGCGCCCTGTTCACCACGCTTTCCAGCGCCATGCGCAACGCCCGCTAGGCCGGCAATCACCGGCCTCAAAAGCTCACCTGCCGACATCGCCGACGCATGCTCCTCAAGCACTGCCTGAAGGCTCGTCCTGCGATAGAGGTCGAGATTGGCGGTAAGTCTGCCGAGCTTCTCGCTCGCTTCCTCGGGCGTCACCGTGTCGATGTCGAGCAGCAGGTCGGCGACGCCGATCCGCTTGGCAAGTTCCTTGGTCTTGAATTCATACGCGATCGGCAGCACCGGCGTGCCGACGCAGAGCGACATGATCATCATGTGCATGCGCGTTGCGACAACGAAGTCGAAGCCTTTCACCAGTGCCATCAGTTGCTCCGGCGTGTGGAACGAAGCGTCCACGCTGACATGCTTGGCGATCTCCGGATCGAGTTCGGCAACGATAGCCCGCGCCGTCTTGGAATCGTCATGGGCGTATTCCGGCACGCCCTGGCAGGTGGAGACGAAGGTGACCTCCTTGGCGTGGTCCCTGACCAGGATGGTCGCGATCGCGCGGATCGAGTCGATGTAGCGGCGCATGCCGCCCTCGCCGTCGCTGACATAGTTCCAGTGACGGACGGAAATGGCGACGCGGCCGGTGACGGTCGCCGACTGGCCGGAGGCCAGAATTTTTCCGATCCTGTCGGTGTCGGCCAAGGCAAAGACGGCGTCGGCCACGACGTGGCATTTGCCGGGGTCTTTCACCATGTCCACAATGTGACCTCGCGAACGTTCGTCGCGCAGCAGGATGAGCGGGCTCCGATCGAAGATTGGGCTCAACTCCTGGCGATTGTAACTTTTGTTGAACGGGCCGAGCGATTGCGTGAAGAAGACGGGGTCCTTCCCCAGAATCGCGTCGATCCGGAATTGATTGAGTCGCCGTTCCAGATTGTAAGTCTCGACAAGATAGGTTCCGCCTGTCGTGACCACGAGGTCGGCGTCTTTGTAGATCTCGAGACCACGGCGATTGCTTGAGTTGAACAAACGCCCGAGAACGCCGCGGATGCCGAACCGCCGCAGGGCATTGAGGATGAGCCGATTGTAGATCGGCTTGAACAGGTTCTTCAGCCCGCTGCCGTATTTGTAGCGGAACAGCGATTCCGACAGCAGCTTGTGGAATTCGAGATCAGGATACTCTTTCTTCGTGTAGAGCCTCGCCGCCACCTCCGGCTGGCTGTCGAAGACATAGAACTGGATATCGTCTTGCACGATCGTCTTGAAAACATGGCGGATCGCCAGGAGAATCGCTGCATCCCCGGTATTCAGGCAGACGGTGTTTTCAACCGCGATCTTCATGGAATGACCTCATTTCGTGAGTAGTCCCGTGCTTCCATCGACGGGTGCGAAGGGGCGGATTGCAGGCGGGTTGGCCGAAAATGCTGCACGCCAAGGATGGTCCTCGCGTCGTGATTATTGGCGCGCAGCCCGATGGCAGGCCAACGCGCGGTCCATGTGGCCCAAGCAGAGCGAGATTAACCCATCGATTTTGCAGTGCAACAAAAAACGGGGATCTTTGCTACGCTGCAACCAAAAATGTTGCGATGCAGCAAGAGCTGTACTAGCATTGTCGCGGGCGGGCCAACAGCGGTCGAGTTTTCATGCTGCATGTCTTGTACTTGGTACACGACGTCTCCGACCCGGCAGTGCGCCGGCGGATCATAATGCTCAAGGCAGGCGGCGCCCAGGTTACGCTGGCGGGCTTTCGTCGTACGGCAAGCGCAGTTGCTGATGTCGAGGGCTTGCAGCCGATCGATCTCGGCCCGACTCGTGATGGCCGATTCGCCCAACGTCTGGCCGCGATCATGAAGGCAGTTGTCTCGACCGGCTCGAAGCTGGGCTCAATGCCACGGCCCGACCTCATTGTCGCGCGCAATCTGGAAATGCTGGCGCTTGCCCGCCGCGCCAGATCGGCTTTCCAGGCAACGGTGCCGATCGTCTACGAGTGCCTGGATATCCATCGCCTGCTGCTTCGCGACGATCCGCTGGGATGGGCGATGCGCGGCGCAGAACGCTTCCTGGCTAGGGATGTGAAGCTTCTGGTGACCAGCTCTCCGGCCTTCATCGCCAACTATTTCAAGCCGTTCGGGCAGATTGCCGCCCCAGTCGAACTGCTCGAAAACAAGTATTTCGAGCCAGCCGCGGCCTCGCTGGATGACCGCGCGGCGCCGGAGAACCCCGTAGCGCCGCCTTGGCGGATCGGCTGGTTCGGGGCGCTCCGCTGCCGCCGTTCCCTGGAGCTTCTGGCCGAATTTTCGCGCCGCCTCGACGGCCGCTTTGAAATCGTCCTCAGGGGCCGCCCGGCGCTGTCCGAATTTCCCGATTTCCACGGTTTCGTCGAATCGGAACCCTGGCTCTCGTTTGGCGGGCCCTACCGCAATCCCGAGGATATGGCGGCGATCTACCGCGAGGTCCACTTTTCCTGGGCCATCGACTTTTTTGAGCAGGGCCTGAACTCCGAATGGCTGCTGCCCAACCGGCTCTATGAGGGCTGCCGCTTCGGAGCCGTGCCGATTTCGATGGGAGCCACCGAAACCGGCAGGTTCCTCGACCGGCAAGGCATAGGGGTTCTTTTGCCAGAAGCCACGCCCGAGGCGCTCGAAGTCGCCGTCGGCACGATGGAGCAGCATCGGTTCGGGACATTGAGGGCGCGTGTTCTCGCCCGCAATCCGCGCACCTGGAGCTACGACCGCGCCGATTGTCGGGCGCTCGTCGAAAAGCTCCGCGGGCTGACTGCGGCTCCCGGTCCATATGCTGCCGAAGCATTGGCATAGAAGGACTGCCGATGACGCAAACCGAAATTCCATCCTGCACGATCGTGGTTCCGTGCCTGAACGAGGCGGCCCATATCGGCGCGTTGCTTCGAGAGCTCCGCCCTGCGGCCGAGAGGCTGGGCGCCGTGATCATCGTTGCCGATGGCGGCAGCACGGACGGCACCAGGACGATCGTCGCGGACATCGCCGCAAAAGATCAGCGGGTGATCCTGCTGCACAATGAAAAGCGCTTGCAGAGCGCGGCAATCAATCTCGCCGTCGCCAGGTTCGGGGAAGGCGTCGACTATCTCATTCGCATCGACGCGCATGGCGGCTATCCCGCGGATTATTGCGACCGGCTGGTCGAAGAAGCGCAGGTCACCGGTGCGGATTCGGTCGTCGTCTCGATGCTGACCAGTGGCAGCGGCATGGTTCAGAAAGCAGCGGCAGCGGCGCAGAACTCCAGGCTCGGCACCGGCGGTTCCAAGCACCGGCATCTTTCGGCGGGGGAATGGGTCGATCATGGCCACCACGCACTGATACGGATATCGGCGTTCACCGCGGTCGGCGGCTATGACGAAACCTTCAGCCACAATGAGGATGCCGAACTCGACTATCGGCTCCGCCAGGCCGGCTACCGCATCTGGATGACCGGCAAGACGCAAATGGTCTACTACCCGCGCTCCTCGCTGAAGGGCCTCTATTTTCAATATCTCGGCTATGGCCGTGGCCGGGCGAAGAACGTTCTCAAGCACCGCATGATCCCGAAGATCCGGCAGATGGTGCCGCTTCTGGTGTTCCCCGTGGTTCTTCTCGCCGCCTTTTCCTTCGTCCACTGGCTGGCGGCCGTACCGCTTTTGCTATGGGCGTCGGTCTGCCTCGGCTACGGCTTTTGGACCGCCGTCAGCCAGCGCAAAGCCGACATTGCGCTGGCCGGGGTCTCGGCAATGGTCATGCATTTCGGCTGGTCGGTCGGTTTCTGGCTGCAACTGCTCGCACCGCGACCGCAGCGCGGGGTAGCGTGATGGACCCGGTCAGGAAAAATCGAAGCATCGATATCTGCGTCTGCACATTTCGCCGGCCGGAGCTTGCCGACACGCTTCGCTCCATAGCGGCCATGGATATGCCCGCGGGATTCGACGTCGGTGTTATCATCGCGGACAACGACGATACGCCGACGGCCGAACAGATGGTGACGACGCTGGCTGCGGAGTTGAAGCTGCCGGTGACCTACCGGCACGCCCCGGCCCGAAACATCTCGATCGCGCGCAACGCTTGCCTCGATACCAGTGCGGCGGATTTCGTCGCCTTTATCGACGATGACGAGACGGCCACCGCTGGCTGGCTTGCCGAACTGGTGGCGACGGCGGAAGCAACAGGTGCTGCGACGGTGCTTGGGCCGGTGCAAGCCCGTTACCTGCCGGATGCGCCCGCCTGGATGCGCAAAGGCGATTTCCACTCGACCTTGCCGGTCTGGGTGAGCGGCGAAATCCGCACCGGCTACACCTGCAACGTCCTGCTCAGGATTGGCGCTGAGAGCCTGCGCGGCCGGCGCTTCAGCCTGGCGCGTGGCCAGACCGGCGGCGAAGATACGGAATTCTTCGACCAGATGGTCAAGGCCGGCGGCCGCATCGCCTTTTCGCCGGAGGCTTGGGTCGACGAAGCGGTGCCACCTGCCAGGGCGGCATTCGACTGGCTCGGCCGCCGCCGGTTCCGCGTTGGGCAGACGCATGGTCATCTTCTGGGGCGCAACGCACACGGCCTTGCCCGGCTCAAGCAGGTCGGCATTGCCGCGGCAAAGGCCGCCTACAGTTTCCTGTCGGCAATTCCGGTCGCCATCGACCCCGTACGTCGGAACCGCAGCGTGCTTCGCGGCATTATGCATGTCGGCGTCGTCAGCGGCCTCGTCGGGGTTCGTGAAATCCGCCAATACGGCCTGTCTTCGCCGCAGCAAGGGGGCAAGCGTGCAGCCTGACGTGAGCTTCGTGATTGCCGCCTACAATGCCGAGGCGACCATCGATCGGGCGATTGCCAGCGCCGTCGCCCAGCGCAATATCAGCGTCGAGGTCATCGTCGTCGACGACAAGTCGCGCGACCGGACGCTCGACCTGGCAAGATCCTACCCCGAAGACATCGTACGCGTTGTCGCGCTTGAGCAAAACCGTGGCCCCGGCGGCGCCAGGAATGCCGGCCTTGAGCTTGCACGCGGCAGGTGGGTCGCGGTCCTCGATTCCGACGACGCGGTCTATCCCGGGCGACTCTGCACCATGATCGAGCGCGCGGAGAAAGCGGGCGCCGAGATCGCGGTCGATAATCTGCAGGTCGTTCGCGAGGATGGCGTTGCCGAAGAGACGATGTTCCCGGCTGACTATCTGGAAGGCCTCGGTGAAATCTCGCTGGTAGATTTCATCAGCGGCAATGTCCTCTTCGAATCGAGGTTCAATCTCGGCTACCTCAAGCCGATCTTCCAGCGCCGGTTCCTGAACGAGAACGGGCTTCGTTACGATGAAAGCCTGATCATTGGCGAAGACTATATCCTCCTGGCCAGTGCTCTGGCTAAAGGCGGCAAATGCATGGTCGAGCCGACGACGGGCTATATCTACCACATTCGCACCGGTTCCATCTCCCGGGTGCTCGAACTTCATCACGTCGAGGCGATGCGCAGGGCCGATGCCACCTTCGCCGCGACCCATTCCATGGATGCTGCGGCCGAGGCGGCGTTCGCCAGGCGCGCTCGCAGCCTGCGGCGGGCGGCATCATTCCTGTCGCTGGTTCAGCACATCAAGGCGCGGTCGCCGCTCAAGGCGATATGGACGGCGCTCAGCGATCCGGCGGCGGTTCGGCATATGAGCATGCCGATCGCCGTCCGGCTGCGAAGGGTAGCGGCACAGTTTGCCGTAGTGGCGGGGAGGTGAAGGGCTGCAGGTGAATGAAGACAGTTTCGCCGCCTGCGACAGGGTTGAAATCGATCTCCTCAGAAGGAACATGCAATGAAAAAAGTCAGGAAGGCAGTCATACCGGTGGCGGGGCTCGGAACGCGGTTCCTGCCGGCGACCAAGTCCATGCCGAAGGAAATGCTGCCGGTGGTCGACAGGCCTGTCGTGCAATATGCGGTTGACGAGGCGTTCGAGGCCGGCATCGAGCACATCGTCTTCGTCACCGGCCGCAACAAGGCGGTGATCGAGGACTATTTCGACCTGCATCCTGAACTGATCGGAACCCTGGAGCAGAGCGGCAAGAAGGCGCAACTCGAATCGCTTGAAAGCCTGCTTCCCGTCGCCGGCGCGACGAGCTTCATCCGCCAGCAGTCGCCGCAAGGCCTCGGCCATGCCGTCTGGTGCGCGCGCGAAGTCATCGGTGACGAGCCCTTCGCATTGCTTTTGCCGGACATGGTGTCCTTCGGCGGGCGTGGCTGTCTCGCCGAAGTCGCTGATCTTTACGCACGGACTGGCGCAAACGTCATCGCCGTCGAGCGTTGCGATCCGACCGAGACCAGCAAATACGGCATTGTCGGGCGCGGCGCTGATGTCGGCACGGGCTTCGAGGTAACGGCCATGGTCGAAAAGCCGGCTCCTGCCAACGCGCCGTCGAACTTCTACATCAACGGCCGCTACATCCTGCAGCCCGAGATATTCTCGTTGCTTGCCAGCCAGCAACGCGGCGCCGGAAACGAGATCCAGCTGACCGACGCAATGGTGCGTCTCGCACAGACCCAGGCCTTCTTCGCCCAGCCTTTCGACGGCCGCATGTTCGACTGCGGTTCGAAGGAGGGGTTCATCCAGGCCAATATCGCTTTCGCGCTGGCGCGGGAGGACATGAAGGGCCCGATCTTCGAGATGCTGCAGGAATTCGTCCGGTCGCATCAGCGTCGGGAAGAAGCCGCATAATGTCCATTTTTTCGAGGCATTGTGGGTGCGGCTGATGACGCAGGACAGGCCGTTGCGCCGCGCGTAACGCGCACTGTCCGGCGCAAGGTTTGCACCCTATGTCCCGACCTTCGAGGCGGTAGCGCCTGCAAACTAGAATTGGACCGAAGATGAACTATGCCAATTTTCCTGTCGACAAGAGGACGCCATTGCCGGCTTCTAATGCGGCAAACGCCGAAGACTTCATCGACATCGAGCGCCTGCTTGGCATGGCCGCGCGGCAGGCGAAAGTGGTTGCCGCCTGCGCCGTCATCGGTCTCTTTCTCGGCGTGCTCTATTTGCAGACGACGCCTCCTACCTATGTGGCGACGAGCAGCGTGCTGATCGACGAAGGATTGAACAAGGTCGTCGACGACATTTCGGCGGCGTCGGTCAGCATGCAGACCGACTCCGCCGTTCTGAGCCAGATCGAAATACTACAGTCGGCCAGGCTGGCTGGGGTGGTCGTCGACAAGCTGAAGCTCGATCAGAACGACGCTTTCATGAACCCTCCGACGTCGGCCCTGTCGAAGGTTGCTGGCTTTGTGCGCGGTATCGTCCAGTCTGTCCGCCCCAAGCGCGCCGCTAGCACAACCGATGTCACTCAGCTTGATGCTGCGACGCGTGACGCGATCACCGCATCCTCATCGCCCCGTGACTACGCAATCTTCAAACTGCAGACCCAACTCGATGCCGAGCGGATCGGCCGGAGCTTTGTCATCAGCATCTCCTTCCAGGCGACGGATCCGGCGCTTGCGACCGCCATCACCAAGGCCTATGCCGATGCCTATCTAGCCGATCAACTCGATGCCAGCTTCGACGCGACCGAGCGGGCGGCGGTCTGGCTGCAAGGCCGGCTGACCGAGCTTCGTGAGAGCTCCCAGGCGGCTGCACTGGCGGTCGAAAAGTTCAGGGCCGAACACGGATTGGCCGTCAATGACGGCCAGCTGATCAGCGACAAGCAATTGTCCGATCTCAACACCCAGCTGATCGTCGCGCAGGCCGATACAGCACGTGCCGGCGCCCGCTATCAGCAGTACAAGTCGATCGTCGAAAGCGGCTCGGACAACGCGTTCAAGGACGCTGCGATATCGAACGACCAGCCGAGCAGCTCGGTCATCACGACGCTGAAGAACCGCTATCTCATCGTATCCAAGCGACAGCAGGATGTCGAAGCCAATTTCGGCCCGCAACATCCGCAGGCCGTCGCGCTCGCCAAGGAGAAGGCCGACATATCGGCGCAGATTTTCGGCGAGCTGAAGCAACTGACCGAAAGCTACCGCAACGAATACGAGGTCGCTCTGGCGCGCGAAACCGCGCTCCGCGCAAATGTCGCCTTGGCGGCTGGCAAGAGCTCCATCGACAACCAGTCGCAGGTCAAGCTGCGTGAGCTGGACCAAAAAGCGACGGCGCTGTCGACGCTCTACCAGACGTTCCTGAACCGCTATGAGGAGGCCGCCCAGCAGCAATCCTTCCCGGTCGGCAAGATCCGGGTCATCTCGGACGCGACGATGCCGCAGTCGGCCGCAACCCCCCGCACAGCCATCGTGCTGGGGCTTTCGCTGGCGCTTGGCATGATGCTGGGGGCAGGGGTTGGTGGCCTGAATGAATTCAGGGAACGCTTCTTCAGGACCGGCGAGGATGTGCGCGACCGGGTCGGCCTCAAATTCCTCGGCTACCTGCCGGTCATCGGCAAGGCTGGCAAGGATGACCAGCGCAATGGCGGTCAGCCTGACGTCAAAGTCGTTGAATCCAAGACCGCCAAGTCCTCCAAGTCCCAGCCCTCCAAAACATTGTCGGCAGCCGAAAAACGTGCGCGGATGCGGGTAACCGTCGATGCCCCGGCATCGATGTTCTCCGAGACGCTGCGCAACGCCAAGATCGCCTTCGATGTCGTCATGGAAGGCCAGGGCAGCCGGGTCATCGGCGTGGTCTCGGTGCTTCCCGGCGAGGGCAAGTCGACGGTGGCGGCCAATCTTGCCGGGCTGCTTGCCGTCAACGGATCGAAAACGCTGCTGATCGACGGCGACCTGCGCAATCCCGGCCTCAGCCGCAGCCTCGGTATGGAGGCCGAGCAGGGCCTGATGGAAGCTGTGGTGAGCGGGCAGACATGGCAGTCGGTCGGCAAGATCGACCGGCAGACCAAGCTGGCTATCATCCCGGCCGTCCTGCGTGGCCAGTTTTCGCATACCAGCGAGCTTCTGTCTTCAGCCGGCATGCGGCGTTTCATCGATAACGCCAAGGAAACCTTCGAATACATCATCGTCGATCTGCCGCCGCTCGGGCCTGTCGTCGACGCCAAGGCCTTCGCTCCGCTTGTCGACGGCTTCGTGCTGGTCACCGAATGGGGACGCACGCCGCGTGCGATGGTGCAATCCATGCTCAGCTCGGAGCCCTACATCGCCAAGAAGATCATTGGCGCGGTGCTGAACAAGGTCGAACTGAAGAAGCTGGCCAAATATGGCGCGATCGGCGGCTCGGAAAAATTCTTCGACAAATATTCGAGCTACTATCTGGAAAAATCGGAAGCGCGCACCAAGGCAGCCGCCTGAGCGACGACATCGCGCTCAGGAAAATATCAACCTGGCGCGGTTGTCGACGATCCTGAGGGCGGTCAGCTGGCCGGTTTGGAAGGCGCCGGTGTCTATGCCAAGCCGGCGTCCCTCGAGCTTCGGAGTGTCGACCGGCGTATGTCCGTGCACGACATAGCGGTCGAGAAGATGCGCAGCGTCGAAGAAGTCCGAACGGATATTCAGCAGGTCGTCCTCGTCCTGCGCGGCGAGGTCGATGCCGGGCCTGATGCCGGCATGGACGAACACGAATTTCGCCGAACAGACCATGACCGGCAGCGCGCGCATGAAGCTAATGTGGTCGGCTGGAATGACTTCCCGAATGCGCTTGTCGACCTCCTCGCTTGACCCATAGAGATCGGCCATGCGCGACGGGTCGACGCCGTAGGAAAACAGCGTTTGCAGGCCGCCTATCGCCAGCCACGACTCTCTCGAAATGACCCCGTCGACGTAGTTCAGCATCACGACTTCGTGGTTGCCGGCAAGGCAGATGCGCTGGAAATCACGGAGCGGTGGCGCCAGCAGATGATCGAGCACACGCGCCGACTGGGGTCCACGATCGACATAGTCGCCAAGCATGATTATGAGCTTGCGCCCTTCGAAGGGCGCCGAATCGAGCACGATCTTCTGCTCCAGGGCGCGGAGTTCCTTGTAGCAGCCATGCACGTCGCCGATCGCATAGACGACTGCGCCCCGCATATCGATCTCCAGCCGCTGGCGTGCCGCGGCCTGGGGCTTTCTCGATCGCTGGAACAGGGTCACGTATGGCGTCTCGCATGGCTGTGGGTGCGTCTCGATTCCGAAACAACATGACGACACCGCGCGTGGATACCACGTCCGGCGCCGGTCGTTCCATACCGGAGCTTCGGACGCAACTCGGCTTCGGCGCCCATTACAGGCCGATGCCGCGGCGGTTCAGCGCGGCGGTGATCTCGTCGAGGATGGCCGGGTCGTCGATCGTTGCCGGCATGGCCCATTCCTCCTTGTCGGCGATCTTCTGCATGGTGCCGCGCAGGATCTTGCCGGAGCGCGTCTTCGGCAGGCGCTTGATCGTCACCACCGTCTTGAAGGCAGCGACCGGGCCGATCCGTTCGCGCACTAGGGTGACAACCTCGTTTTCGATGATGCCGGCGTCGCGGTCGACGCCGGCATTCAGCACGACGAAGCCGAGTGGAACCTGGCCTTTCATAGCATCGGCAATACCGACGACGGCGCATTCGGCGACGTCGGGATGCGCGGCCAGAATCTCCTCCATGGCGCCGGTCGATAGCCGGTGGCCGGCGACATTGATGATGTCGTCGGTGCGAGCCATGACATAGAGATAGCCGTCCTCGTCCATCATGCCGGCATCCGCGGTTTTGTAGAAGCCGGGGAACTCGTCGAGATAGGCTTGGCGAAACCGCTCGTCGGCATTCCACAGCGTCGGCAGGCAGCCGGAGGGCAACGGCAATCTCACCACGACATTGCCAAGCGTACCACGCTTGACCTCATGCCCGGCATCGTCGAGCACGCGGATGTCATAACCGGGCATCGGCACGCCGGGCGAGCCGTATTTGACCGGCAACAGGCCCAGTCCGGCGGGGTTGATGGTCATCGGCGAGCCGGTCTCGGTCTGCCACCAATGGTCGATCACCGGCAAGGTCAATTTCTGCTCCGCCCATTTGATGGTTTCGGGATCGGCGCGCTCGCCGGCGAGGAACAGCGTCCGGAATTTGGACAGGTCGTATTTCGGGACGAATTCGCCCTTCGGGTCCTGTCCTTTGATGGCGCGAAAGGCGGTTGGCGCGGTGAACAGCGCGACGACGCCATGCTCGGCGATCACACGCCAATAGGTGCCGGCATCGGGCGTGCCGACCGGCTTGCCCTCGAACAGGATCGTTGTGCAGCCATGCAGCAGCGGGCCGTAGACGATATAGGAATGGCCGACCACCCAGCCGACATCGGAAGCCGCCCAGAACACTTCGCCCGGTTTGACGCCGAACTCGTTTTCCATCGACCATTTCAGCGCGACCATATGGCCGCCATTGTCACGCACGATTCCCTTCGGCTGGCCGGTCGTGCCCGACGTGTAGATGATGTAGAGCGGATCGGTGGCAAGCACCGGAACACAGTCGACATTGGCACCCGCGGCCCGCTCCCGCGCCACGGCGTCGGCATAGTCGATATCGTGGTTTTCCCTGAGTTCGCAGCGCAGTTGGTCGCGCTGCAGGATAAGGCAGCTTTCCGGCTTGTGCCGCGACATCTCGATCGCCTTGTCGAGCAGCGGCTTATAGGCAACGACGCGCCCTGGCTCCAGGCCGCAGGAAGCGGAGATGATCAGCTTCGGCTTGGCGTCGTCGATACGGGTGGCGAGCTCATGCGAGGCAAAGCCGCCGAAGACCACCGAATGCACGGCGCCGATCCGCGCACAGGCAAGCATGGCGAAGGCTGCTTCCGGCACCATCGGCATGTAGATGATGACGCGATCGCCTTTTTGGATGCCACGATTCTTGAGCACCGAGGTCAGCGCGACCACCTCGCGCTTCAACTCGGCATACGTGAATCTCCTGATTGTGCCGGAAATCGCGCTGTCATGGATCAACGCGATCTGGTCGGCACGGCCGCCCGCCACATGACGATCGACGGCATTGAAGCAGGTGTTGCACGAGGCGCCAATGAACCACCTGCCATAGACGCCGGCATTGGCGTCGAACACCGTCTCGAAGGGCGAGAACCAGTCGATTGCGCCCGCGGCATCGGCCCAGAATTTTTCCGGGTCGCGTTTCCAGCCGTCGTAGACCTCGTGGTAGCGTGACGCCATCCAGCTTCCTCCCCAGGAATGTTTGCTGTCCTTGAAATAGCGTATGCTGGTTTGCGTAACCATGTATTTGTGCGTTTCGTTTGCCGTCGTTCTAACTTGGCCGCAAGTGCGGGTCATGGTGGTCTGGGGGCCGGTATCGTTCGAATTTTCGGCATTAGGGGCAGGGCGCGATGAAATTGCGATATGAGCTTGGGGTTGCCGCGGTTGCGACGCTGGCGGTGGTGCTCGCTTCAGCTGCTCAGGCAGGCGACGCGGCGGCTCGGCGCGTCATCGGCTTTTCGCCAGACGGCAACTACTTCGCCTTCGAACAGTACGGCACGCTCGATGCCGGTGCTTCGGATTCGGGCTGGTCGGAGATCGACATCATCGACACGCGGACCGATGAGTTCGTCGGCGGCAAGCCGATCGTCATCGCCGACGAGACGGAGGATTCGACATTGACGCTTGCGCAGGCGAGGGCACAGGCCGCCGAACTGGCGGCGCCCTTGCTGGCCAAATATGCCATCGCGCCGCGCGGCGAGCGGACTGCCTTGGACAGGTTCACCTTTCCCGACGACATGGTCGCCTACAATGACATTGCGCGCCTCGAGCAGGTTTCGCAAAAATGGCTTTCGCCGGCCTATGACGAGCTTGGCACCATCCAGCTCGAGCAGATCCGTGCCGACAGCACGGCGGATTGTTCAGCGAGTTTCGACGCGACGCTGCAAGGCGAAACGACCGGCAAGGCGCTCGGCTTTCGCCTGACGCTGCAGGGTCAGAACGGCAAGCCGATCAAGCTGCTGCATGAGGACAAGGCGGTGCCCGGTTCGAGGAATTGCCCGACTTCCTACAGCCTGTCGGAATCTTACGCATTCACCCCGGATGGAAAACCGGGCGTGCTTGCGGTGCTCGTGCAGCGCTTCAGCCAGGGATTTGAAGGGCGCGACCGCCGTTTCATCGCCGTGACTGGCCAGGCGCACTGAGGCAACGCGCTGAGACGTAGTCCGCTACCCGAGTTTGTTGTCCCTAAAGCGGGAGGGCAGCGAGCATAAGTCCGACCCCGCCGACGATCAGCAAGGCGGCTGCCAGCACCTTTCCATGGCGCTCGAAACCCGTCGGCGCCCGATCCCAATTGTAACGCATGCTCGAACTCCCCAAACCCGCAGATTCTTTATCTTGCGCAGGGTGAGGAGGGCAACCTGTCTGGCGATGCGCGGCGTTGCCGATACCGGTCTTGTCACCGACTATTTCTGGGGCATTCTCCGCCGCTACATGCCCCAGCGCAGCGCGGCCGTATGTACCGGTGCATCCCACCAAACAGCCGCCTCGTCGTCGAGCATGCTCAGCGTGATCGAACAGCCGGCCATATCGAGCGAGGTCACATAGGACCCGACCAGCGACCGGATCACCGTCACGCCGTGCTTCTCGAAGATTTTGCGGGCGCTGTTGTACATCAGATAAAGCTCCATCAACGGTGTGCCGCCAAAGCCGTTGACGAAGAGTAGCGCCTGGCCTCTGGCACCGTCGCCCAGGTCACCCAGGATTGCGGTACAGATCTCCTCGGCGATAGCATCGGCGCTTTTCAATGTGTCGCGCCGCCTCCCAGGCTCGCCGTGGATGCCGACCCCGAACTCCATCTCGCCGTCGCCGATATCGAAGGTCGGCTTGCCCGCCGCCGGCACGGTGCAACTGGTCAGCGCCACGCCCATCGAGCGCGTCGCGCCGTTGACGCGCTCGCCGAGCGCCTTCAACGGCTCCAGTGCCATGCCTTGTTCGGCCGCCGCGCCGACGATTTTCTCGACCACCAGCGTGCCGGCGACGCCGCGCCGGCCGGTGGTGTAGGACGAGTTTTCGACCGCAACGTCGTCATTGGTCACGATTTGCATCACGCCTTCCGACATTTCAGCGGCCATGTCGAAATTCATCACGTCGCCCTCGTAGTTCTTGACGATGAACAGGCAGCCGGCGCCCGTATTGACGACTTCGGCCGCCGCCATCATCTGGTCAGGCGTTGGCGAGGTGAATACCTGGCCGGGGCAGGCCGCATCCAGCATGCCGTGCCCGACGAACCCGCCATGTAGCGGCTCGTGACCCGAGCCGCCGCCGGAGATCAGCGCCACCTTGCCCGGTGTGAGCAGCTTGCGGCGGACAAATCTGTGTTCCGCGCCAAGCGCCAGGATATCGGCATGCGCGGCAACGAAGCCGTCGAGGCTCTCGGTCAGCACCGTATCGACCGAATTCAAAAATTTCTTCATGGCCGTCCTCCCGAAATAGCCCAGCGTCAGCTGCCCTTGCCGGCAATGCTGGTGATCTTCTGGATGAAATCGTTGACCGCCCGGTCGAGCGCCGCGTTCTGCTTGTCGTCGCCGAAATCGGGAACGATCAGCGAGACATGGCGTGTCTTGCGCAAGCCTGCGGCCAGCGACATCTTTCCCGGATGCGCCCGATGGTAGGCCTCAAGGAAATGATCGCGTTCGGCCGGGCTGAAATGGCAGACGGAGAAGATAGCCGGCAAATGCTTCGACGGGATCGGCGTCGAATAGGCCGGGCTGGAAATCTGCGTGACGAAGCTGCGATGCTTGCCCAGCGCATCGGCGAGGCGCTGGCGCATGCCGGACGGGCGCTGGTCGATCACCTGCGACAGGATCGTCTTGTAGGCGCGGATCGCCTCTTCGGGGCCGGATTGCGACGCCTTGCCTGCCATACCGGGGCCCTAGATCGAAACGTCCGCGATGGCCGCCTTGGCCATCGCGAGTTGGGCGGGAGCGACGGAGAGGTCACGCAGGCCGGTTTCGAGCAGCGCCGGGATCGAGGCGGGGTCGCCGCCGGCATCGCCACACAGGCTGACCGGGATATTATGCTCGCGGCCGAAGGCGGCAACCGAGGCGATCAGCCGGAGCACGGCCGGATGCCTGACGGAATTCAAATGTGCGACCGACGCATTGTCGCGCGCGGCGGCCATCACGTATTGGGTCAAATCATTCGAACCGATCGAGAAGAAAGCGGCCTTGGCGAATGCCTCCGGTGCGATGGCCACCGACGGCACCTCGACCATGATGCCAAGCGGCGGCATTTTGTGCGCGATGCCGCGCGCCAAAAGGTCAGCCTGCTCCTCAGCGAACAGCGCGGTGGCGTGTTCATACTCTTCCGGAACGGCGATCATCGGGAACATCACCTTCAGATTGCCGTGCATGGCGGCACGTAGCAAGGCGCGGATCTGCACACCAAAGACCTCCGGACGCATCAGCGACAGCCTGATCCCGCGCAGGCCAAGGAATGGATTACCTTCCTCGACGGTCAGGCCCGGCACAGGTTTATCGCCGCCCGCATCGACAGTACGGATCGTCACCGGCCTGTCGCCTGCCCATTCCAGCACTCTACGGTAGGCGCGATATTGCGTCTCCTCGTCCGGCAGCGTCTTGCCGAACAGGAATTCGGTCCGCATCAGCCCGACACCGTCGCACGCCGCAGCATCGATGCGGTCGACATCGGACGGATCGGCAATATTCACCTGCACGTGGACCGCTATGCCGGTCTTCGTTGCTGCCGGCCTTGTCAAATAGGCTGCCGCTTTGTCGCGATGCGCCGCGAAAGACGACGACGATCGCCGGAATGCGTCGATCTCCACTTTCGAAGGCGCCAACACGATGCCGCCATGTTCGGCATCGAGCAGTGCGATTCCGGCAAGGTGAGCCGGCGAAGCACCGGGCCCGGCTACCCCACGCGTTACGAGCCCCAACCCCACCACCATTGGCACGCCGCGTGAGCGTGCCAGCATTGCGACATGACTTGCGGCACTTCCGGCCGTAAGTGCTATGCCGCCGCCGGCACTCCAGTCGGTTTCGAGGAAGCGCGTCGGTGCGATATCCTCGCCGTAGAAGATCGCACCTGCCGGCGCGGCAATGTCGCCGCCCCCGGCAAGCGCGCGTAGCACCTGGTCGCGTATGTCGCGCATGTCGGCCGCGCGCGCCCGGAAATAGTCCTGCTCGGATGTTTCATAGCCGGCTATCTCGGCGTCGAGCGCTTTTCGCCAAGCCACATCAGCAGCCATGCCCTCGGCAATTCGCTCAAAGGCCGGGCCGGTCAGCGCGTCGTCCTCCAGCATGGCGAGCTGGAATTCGAGGATACCGGCCGCCTCGCTGTCGCTGGTTTCCATCAATGTCGCGAGCCGGCCTGCGGCAATGGAAATGGCGGCCTCAAGCGCCGCCTTCTCGTCCGCGGCAGTCGCCTTGCGGACATAACGCACAGCAGCCTGGTCCAGATTGAACAGCGGCCCCTCGGCATAGCCGGCCGATGCCGAAATGCCCTGCAGCCTAAGCGGTTCGGGCATGGTCCTTGCCTTCGTCGAAATCGCGCCGCACCAGCTCGACCAGTGCGCCGACCGCCTCGCCGGCGCCGTCCCCTTTGGCTCTGATATGCAGGACAGTGCCTTTCGGCGCTTTCGCCGCCATCACCTTGACGATGCTCTTGGCGTCGAACCATGGCCCGTTGGCGGCGAGCGCAATCTCGACGTCGGCCGAAAACGTCTTGGCAAGCTTGGTGAACTTCACCGAAGGACGCGCATGCAGTCCCACCTCATGGGTGATCAGGACGCTGGCTTCGGCTGCTGCGGACATGCTTGTCAAAATTCCCGTTCGTTCACGACGGCGACAATTCGTGCGCCGTCGCCACCACTTCCCTGAGCGAGGCGCCGCCGGAAGCCTCGGTCGCCGCCATCACCGCGCCTTCGACGATCGGCGCATTGCAGACGATGATCTTCTGGGCGCGTGGTTCGCCGATCATCTCGACCGCCATCTCGCTATTGGTCTCGGCACCGCCGAGATCGACGAGGATCGCGACCCCCGCCTCCGACCAGGCCTTGTCGATGGCGTCCATGATCGCCTCGACATTGGTTCCCAGCCCGCCATGGCCGTTTCCCCCGCACCATGCAAGCGGCACTTCGTTGCCGACCATCTGCCGCACCATGTCGGCGGTGCCTTCGGCGACCAGCGGCGAATGCGATACGATGACGATGCCGACATTGCTCATGCGCGCCTCTCGATTGCCTCCGCTACGGCCCGCACCAGAAGCGCAGTCGAGCGTGCGCCGGCATCCATATGACCGATCGAACGGTCGCCAAGGAACGAGGCGCGCCCACGCAGCGCCTTCATCGGCACGGTCGCGTCGGCCGCGTTGTCGGCGATCTCGACGATGTCCGCTGCCGTCTTTCCCTGCAGCAGGGCCTCATGCACCGGCTGCAGCACGTCTAACATGGTTTTTTGCCCGGCCTGCGACTTGCCTCTGGCGGCAACCGCTTCGATCGCCTTGCCGAAGGCCGCCGCCAGGTCGGCGCGACCCGGCGCGGCGGAAATCTCCTTGCCGAGCGCCATGAACAGCGTGCCGAACAACGGACCGGAGGCTCCGCCGACGGTCATCACCAGTTTGGTGCCGATCGCCTTCAGCGCCTCGGGCAACGGCTTTGTCGCAAACGCGCCGGCCTCGGCCCGCACTGCCTCGAAGCCGCGTTTCATGTTGAGCCCATGGTCGCCGTCGCCGATGGCCTGGTCGAGACTGGTCAGCTCGTCGGCATGTGCGGCGATCGTGTTTGCCGCCGCCTCGATCAGCCTGGAAATATCCGCTGCCGCCATGTCACCCATGCTCCTGGCCCCTGCGCTGCCGGCAGTACGAGAAAATTGCATATCCGGCAATTGAAGCATTCTTTTCCCCAGTCAAGCGGGTTCGAGCAACGCAGCGAGGGCAGTGAAGACCTCGGCGACGGCAAAGGCGCCGGGGTCGACCACGCCGTCGAGCTGGCTGCCAATATAGGCGGACCGCCCGGCCTTGGCCTTGCGCATGGCAGCGGTGGCCTCGGCTCCGCGTTGCGCCGCGACCGCCGCATCTTCCAGACTCCCCCTATCCAGCGCCCTCAAGGCGGGTTCCAGGGCATCGATCATCGTGCGATCGCCGACCCTCGCTCCACCATAGAAGGACATCCGATCGAGGCCGGCGAGAAGCGCCTTGGGAAGCGTTTCGCCAGACTCCAGCGCCTGCGCGGCGGCGGTGAAGAAGATCGACAACAGCACGCCGCTAGAGCCGCCCATGCTGGCGCTCAGGATGTCGCCGACGACGGCGAGCGTTGCGGCAGGCTCAGCGAGCGGCAGTGTCGCAATGCGGCCAAGCACGCTGCGCGCACCGGCCGCCACAGTCGATCCGGTGTCACCGTCTCCCGCCTTGGCATCCAGTCCGTTCAACGCGCCTTCAAGCGAGATCAGCCGTTCGCAGACCGCGACAACCAACCGGTCGGTGCGTGCGTCCTGGCTGGCTTTCGACGCGTTGTTCGGGCCGGCGGCTTTGGCCATCGGCACGACGCTGGCTTGGCGAACGGCTCTTGCCGGCAGCCAGGCGTGAGGGCCTACCGGCGCCCGCAACGCCGCTTCGCGCGACGCATCGAGCCGGATCAGCGACAGGGAAAAGCCGTTCATGTTGAGCGCGGTCACAAGCTGCCCGGGCCCGATTGTCAGCGTCACCTTTTGTGCCAGCGGTGAAGCCAATACCGCATTGGCGACAAGCAACATTTCCAGCGGTGGCACCGAACCGAGATTATTGATCAGCAAGGCGTAGTCGCTGACCGGATCGAGCCGCGCGGCAAGGCGCTCCGACATGATCGCAACCAGCCTTTCGGCACTTTGCACCGCAATCCGCTCAACGCCCGGTTCGCCATGGATGCCGAGGCCGAGTTCAGCGTCGTCGGCGCCAAATCTTTCGTCATGGCTCTGACCGGGGATCGAGCAGGATGACAGCGATATGCCGAGCGAAACGATATCCGCCGCCGCGGCCCGCGTCGCAGCGGCAACCGTCGCCAGGTCAATGCCGGCTTCCGACAGGTGGCCGGCGATCTTGTGCACGAACAAGGTGCCGGCCACGCCACGCGGCTGGGCAATGTCCGGCAGGGCGATATCGTCGGCGACAATCACCATCTCGACCCGAAAACCTTCGGCGCGCGCCTTCTCGGCTGCCAGGCCGAAGTTGAGGCGATCGCCGGTATAGTTCTTGACGATCAGCAGGCACCCGGCGGGACCGGTCACCGCGCGGATGGCGGCCAATACCGCTTCCACGCTCGGCGAAGCAAAGATCTCGCCCGAAACCGCCGCCGTCAGCATGCCAATGCCGACAAAGCCGGCATGGGCAGGTTCGTGCCCGGCCCCGCCGCCGGAAATGACCGCGACCTTCGTCTTATCCCAGTCCGCGCGGAGAATGACCTTGATCTCGGGATAGCCGTCGAGGCGAGCGAGATCGCCGGCGCCGGTCGTACCGAGGAAGCCGTCCAGGGCCTCAGTTACGATCGTATCCCTGCGATTGAAAAAATGCTTCATCGAATTGGTCCAGTCCGGTGCCCGAAATTGCCGGTTGAAAGGTGCCAGGAAAACACTCGCGCAGCGCTCACATCAGCCGTCGCCCATCGGCGCCGAAATACAGCGGCGAGCGATAGCGGATCATGATCCTGTCGCCCTGCGCCAGGTCGGTGTCGGGGTCGGTTAGCGTCACCAGCTTCCTGGCCCCCACCGTCACATGCAGATGGTTCTGGTCGCCGAGATGCTCGACCCAATCGACGACGCCGTCGGCATGGCCGTTCGCCACCTTCTCGATCGAAAGATGTTCGGTACGAGCACCGATCGTCTTTGTTCCCGCCGGCGCGCCGCCATCCGGCAGCAGTCCGACCGGCAACAAATTGATTGCCGGTTGGCCGAGCCTTGCGGCGACGTGAAGGTTTGCCGGCTCAGAATAGATCATGCGCGGGGAACCGATCTGCACCAGCACGCCGTCGGCGAGAATGCCGATGCGGTCGGCCATGGTCATCGCTTCGATCTGGTCGTGCGTGACGTAGAGCATTGTGGCGCCGAGTTCCGCCTGGATGCGCTTCAGCTCTAGCCTGAGATCGGCGCGCAGCTTGGCGTCGAGCGACGACAGCGGCTCGTCCATCAGGTAGATCGACGGCTTGCGCACCAAGGCGCGGCCGATGGCGACGCGCTGCATCTCGCCGCCAGAGAGTTTGGTCGAGCGATTATTCAGCTTGTGGTGGATGCGCACCATCTTGGCCACGTCCTCGACGCGGCGGCGGATCTGATCCTCCGGCATTTTCCGTGCTGGCGAGCGCAGCGGAAAGGCGAGGTTGTCGTAAACCGACAGATGCGGATAGAGCGAATATTGCTGGAATACGAAAGCGGTGTCGCGCTCGGCCGGCGACAGCGTCGTCGTGTCGTGGCCGGCAATATGGATTGAGCCCGCTTCCGGACGCTCCAGCCCGGCGATCAGCCTGAGCGTCGTCGTCTTGCCGGCGCCGGTCGGCCCGAGCAGCACGACGAATTCCCCGTCGGCGATATGCAGGTCGAGATTGTCGACGGCGACATGCTCGCCAAAAGCCTTGGTCACGCTTTTGATGTGAACGTCAGCCATGATGTGCTCTCCCCTGGGAGGCCGAGTCATGGATTTCGGTGCGCACCGCACGGCCGGATCCTTTTGCGAACAGCGACAGCCGCGCGCTGCTCAGCGCCAGGCCCACATGATCGCCCGGATTGAGCCGGATTTCGGCCGGCACCCTGGCCTTGATGATGCCGTCCGCTGTCTCCACCGCGACGATCTGAGTGGTGCCGAGATATTCCGTGCCGTAAATAGCACCGCGCAGCTTCGAAGCGTCGTCGAAGCGGATGTGCTCCGGTCGGATGCCAAGCGCCATCTCGGCCGGCGCGACGTCCTCGCGGATCTCCGGCACGGCCACCTTCGCGCCTTGCACAACAATTTCCCTGGCGCCCTTTGAAAGCCCGCCGCCGAAGCCGAGGAAATTCATCGGCGGCGAGCCGATGAAGTCGGCGACGAACATCGTCGCCGGCCGGTCGTAGATCTCGCGCGGCGTGCCGAACTGCTCGATGACGCCGTGGTTCATCACCGCGATCTTGTCGGCCATCGACATCGCTTCCATCTGGTCATGCGTGACATAGACGGTGGTGGCGTGGATGCGGTTGTGCAGTTCTCGCAATTCATGGACCATCAGGTCGCGGAATTCGGTGTCGAGCGTGCCGAGCGGCTCATCCATCAGGAAACATTTTGGCCGCCGTACGATGGCGCGGCCGAGCGCCACGCGCTGGCGATCGCCGCCGGCAAGCCCGGAGACCGATTTGTTGAGCAGATGGTCGATCCGCAAAAGCTTCGCCGTCTCCTCCACTCGGCTCCGGATTTCAGCGCCTGGCATGCCTTGCGCCAGCAGTGGAAAGCCGATGTTCTTCCGCACATTCATGTGCGGATAGAGCGCGAACAGCTGGAAGACGAAGGCGATGTCGCGCTCGCGGGCACGTCGCATGGTGACGTCCTCGCCGCCAAGCAGGATCTTGCCGCCGGTCGGCAGTTCGAGCCCAGCGATCATGCGCAACGTCGTCGTCTTGCCGCAGCCGGACGGCCCCAGCATGACGAAGAATTCGCCGTCCTCGACGACGAAGTTGGAATCCTGCACGGCGACGAAATCGCCGAATGCCTTCCTCAGATGTTCGACCCTGATCTCGGCCATCGTCTACTCCGGAAATTTCGAGACGATGATGAACATCGCCGTGCCCGCAAGCATGGTGATGAAGGAATAGGTGTAGAGCACCAGTGCGAAGGGCTGGAACAGCATCAGGAAGCCGATGGCGATGATCGCGGTGGCGACGTTTTCCATCAGCCCGCGCCTGGCCCAGACGGGCCAGCGCGATTTGCGTTTTGCGGTCATGCTCATTTACGCACCGCGCCAAAGGTGATGCCGCGCAGCAATTGCTTGCGAAGCAGGATGGTGAAGACCAGGATCGGCACCAGAAAGATCGTCGTGCCGGCCGCGACCGCCGGCCAGTCCTGACCGCCTTCGCCGATGATGGTCGGAATGAAGGGCGGCGCGGTCTGCGCCGTGCCCGAGGTCAGCAGCGCAGCGAAGGCATATTCGTTCCAGGCAAAGATCAGGCAGAAGATGGCGGTTGCGGCAATACCGGTGGTCGCCTGCGGCAGCACCGTGCGCCAGAACGCCTGCAGCCTGGTGTAGCCGTCGATCATCGCCGCTTCTTCATATTCGCGCGGGATCTCGTCGATGAAGCCTTTCAGCAGCCACACCGCCAAGGACACGTTGACCGCCGTATAAAGCAGGATCATGCCGAGAGCCGTGTCCGACAGGCCAAGCTCCCGGTACATCAGGTAGATCGGGATGGCGACCGCGATCGGCGGCATCATCCGCGTCGACAGGATGAAGAACAGAAGGTCGTCGGCCAGCGGCACCTTGAAGCGCGAAAAACCATAGGCCGACAGCGTGCCGAGGAAAACCGCGCAAAACGTCGAGCCGAACGCGATAATCAGCGAATTGACGAAGCGCGGCATGAAGTTGGACGGGCCGGCGATCACCATATTGCGCTTGCGCACCGTCTCGTCGCACAGGCCCGTCGCCGGTCCCAGCGAGTTGATGTATTCCGGTGTTTGCCGAGTCCGGGTCGAGAACAAATTGCAGTAGCCCTCGAGGCTGGGCTGGAACAGGATCTTCGGCGGATAGGCGATCGAATCCGGCGGCGTCTTGAAGCTGGTGGCGAAGATCCACAGCAGCGGCACGATCGAGATCAGCGCGTAGGCGACGATGATGGCGCCGGCGACGCGCTTCGACGTGGCCGACGGCGCGACAACGGAATGGGCTGACGTCAGGCTCATCTCTGCTTCACCTTGTTGAGCGCCTTGACGTAGATGTTTGCGAGGCCAAACACTGCGACGAACAGGATGATGGCGAAAGCCGAGGAATAGCCCGTCCGCCAGCTTTCGAAGGCCTGCCGCTTCAGCGTGATCGAGGCCACTTCGGTGGTCGATCCCGGCCCGCCGCCGGTGAGCAAATTGACCATGTCGAACATCTTGAAGTTCTCGATGCCGCGAAACAGCACCGCCAGCATGATGAAGGGCAGCGCCATCGGCAGCGTGATCGACCAGAACTGCCGCCAGTTGGAGGCGCGGTCGACCTCGGCCGCTTCGTAGATGTATTCGGGGATCGAGCGCAGGCCGGCGAGGCAGATCAGCATTACGTAAGGCGTCCACATCCAGGTGTCGACGATGATGATCGACCATGGCGCCAGTGACACGTTGGAGAGCATGCTGATCTCGGTTGCCGGAATGCCGGTGACGAACGAAACGGCGTAGGCGAACAGCCCGATCTGCGGCTCGTAGAGAAAGCGCCAGAAATTGCCGACCACCGCCGGCGATAGCATCATCGGCACCAGGATGATGGTCGTCCAGAAGGCGTGGCCGCGGAACTTGCGGTCGATCAACCAGGCCAGAGTGAAGCCGATCAGCGTCTGCAGCAGGATGGTCCAGAACACGAAATGCGCCGTCGTCTGCATGGCGATCCAGATGTCCTGGTCGGCGAGGATGCGCTTGTAGTTGGCCAGCCCGAGGTTCTTCACAACCTCGTTGGGCCGATTGGCGCGAAAATTGGTGAAGGACAGATAGATTGCCCAGAACAGCGGAAAGATGTTGATAGCTAACAGCAACAGGATCGTCGGCGAGATGAACAGCCAGGCGAGGCCCTTGTCGCTGATGCCCCGGACCTTGCGGGCCAACGGCTCGGGCGTAGCCCGGGCAACGCTGTCCGCCGTCCGATTGAGCATGGTCAGTCCTGCTTCGGTCACTTGGCTCGTCTCGACAATGGAATTTATCTGAACTGTGTCCCGTGCCAAGTGGCACGGGACGGTTCGGTCACGGGCTCGGGAGGAGCCGTTTACATCTTGCCCCGGCTACATCTTGCCATCGTCCTGGAAGACCTCGGTCCAGTCCTTGACGAGGCCGTCAAGCGCATCCTTGGCGGAGCCTTGCCCGGCAACGACATAGTCGTGGAAGCGCTTCTGCGATGCCTGCAACAGCGGGGCATAGCTCGGCTCGGCCCAGAAGTCCTTCACGATGGCCATCGAGTCGAGGAAGGTCTGCGCATAGGGCTGGCTGGCCGGGAAGGCCGGGTCCTTGACGACCGCGTTGAGGCAGGAATAGCCGCCGAGCGACCACCATTTGGACTGCACGTCCTTATTGGCGAACCATTTGATGTATTTGAGCGCGGCTTCCTGCTTGTCGGAATAGGAGACCACCGAGATGCCCTGGCCGCCGAGTTGGGCGAACTGGTCCCCGTCCGGACCTTTGGGATTGACGAAATAGCCGATCTTGTCGCCGCCGACATTCTCGTCCTTCTGCAGGCCTGGCCAGGTGAAGGCGAAGTTCATGTGCATCGCCACCTGGCCGGATTTGAAGGCATCGACGCCTTCGCCCATGTAGCTGTTCGAGGCGCCGGGAGGGGTGCAGCAATCGTAGAGGGCTTTGTAGAACTCCAGGCCCTTCACCGATTTATCGGAGTTGACGAAGCCTTCCATCTCGTAGGGCTTTTTCGGGTTTTCGTACTGGAAGCCGAAGCTGTAAAGCACGTCCATGGCGCCCATGGTGATGCCTTCCGAGCCGCGCTCGGTGTAGATCGACGCGCCATAGACGGTCTTGCCGTCGATGTCGCGCTTCTGGAAGAATTCGGCGATCTGCTTCAATTGGTCGAAGGTCGTCGGCGGGCCGAGATCCCAGCCGTACTTTTCCTTGAATTCCTTCTGCAGCTCCGGCTTGGAGAACCAGTCCTTGCGGTAAGTCCAACCGACCACGTCACCCATGGCCGGCAGCGCCCAGTAATTCGGCGAGTTCTTCGGCCATTCCGAATAGCCGACGACGGTCGCCGGCACGAAATCGTCCATGCTGATCTTCTCCTTGTCGAAGAAGTCGTTCAGCTTGACGTAATGGCCGTTCTCGGCGGCACCGCCGATCCACTGGCTGTCGCCGATGATGAGGTCGCACAGCTTGCCGTGCGAATTCAGCTCGTTGAGAAAGCGATCGGCATAGTTGGTCCACGGCACGAATTCGAATTTCATGCCGATGCCGGTTTCCTTGGTGAAGTCCTTGGACAATTCCACAAGCGCGTTGGCCGGGTCCCAGGCTGCCCAGCAAAGCGTCAGATCTTCTGCCTGCGCGACATTCGAAACGGCTGTCGACGCAAAGAGTGTCGATGCCAGTCCCAACGCCAATTTCAAGGTCGATTTCATGCCTTCCTCCCATTTGCGAAACGCGTCCGGATGACGGTTTCAAGAGCCCGCTAAACCCCTCCTCGGGGGCCCAAACACAACGACGCGGCGGCGCACCGGATGTTTAGTAATTTGTTTAGTGATGCAATTTTTACTAAACAAGGCAAGCGAATTCGTTGCTGCACCGCAGCATGCTGGACAGGAAAGCAACGTGAGAAGTTGCGGCGACCTGTCTAGGTCACCGTCTTGTTGCTGACGGCCACCGGACGGATCACTGGGGCCGGCGGCAAAAGCGCGCGGATATCGGCGAAGGGGAAGACTGGCTCGAAGCGGAACGCCTCGGCAAACGATCCGGCCGGGCCGTTGCACTGGCCGGCGCGAAAGGCGTTCTGCGTGCGCGCCGCGTCGACGAAACGCTCGGGATCCTGCGACTGGTGCGCCCGGATCGCCTCCGCCTTGAGATCGAAATGCCTGGAGGTGTCGACGTAGTGCGTTGGCGCAAACCCGGTGCCGCCGAACGTGTCGGCATGTAGCACCGGCACCGAGAATGACGCTGCGATGCGCACGCCATCCGACAGCGCGCGGTGGTCGCCATGATAGTCGTTCGGCGCATGCGTTATCACCAGATCCGGCCCTATCTCGCCGATCAGTGCTTTGAGCGCCCCGATCAGCGTGGCATCCGCGACCAGCCCGCCATCGGGAAAGTCGAGGAAGCGCGGCGTCACGCCAAGCAGGCCGGCCGCCGCCGTCGCCTCCTTGCGGCGCGTGCGGGCCAGCGCTGAGGGATCGCCGTAGCCGCCCCTGGTGCCATCCGTGGCTATGGCAAAAAAGAGTTCTGCGCCTTGCGCGGCATAGGCCGCCATCGTACCGAACATGAAGATCTCGATGTCGTCCGAATGCGCGCCAAGCGCCAATATCTTCACTCTCATCTCTCCCGGAAATGGAAAAACGTGCCCAACGGAATTCTGCTCGCACTCATCGCCTATGCAAGCTATTCGTGCAGCGACGCCGTTGTCAAAAGCCTGGGCGGGCAGTTCAACGTCTTCGAGATCGGCTTCTTCTCGACATTGTTTGCCGGCTGCTTTCTGCTCTTTGCCAGGCCGGCAGGCGAGCGCTGGCTCGATTTCTGGCGCACCAACCGGCCCTGGGCGGTACAGGCCCGGGCCTGGGCCGGCATCGCCTCGGGCGTGCTCAGCGTCTATGCCTTCACCACCATCCCGCTGGCGGAAGTCTATGCGCTCATCTTTCTGGCGCCGCTGTTCGTCACCATCCTAGCCACGCTGGTCCTCAAGGAGAAGGTCGGCCCGTGGCGGTGGCTGGCGGTGGTCGCCGGCTTTGCCGGGGTCATGCTGGTCGTCAGGCCGGGGTTTCGCGAATTGCATCTTGGTCATCTGGCGGCGTTCATCATCGCCTTCCTGGCCGCCACCAATGTGATCCTGATGCGTTCGCTCGCCGCGCAGGAAAAGCGCACGACGATGCTCGGCGTGCTGATCGGCTACGGCCTGCTCTTCAACGGCGCCGGTGCGGCGGCTACCTCGTTCTCGCTGCCGGATGGCAGGCAATGGGCTTGGCTGGTGTTGGCCGGCGCCTTTACCGCCGGCGGCCAGCTGTTGCATCTGCTGGCGGTCAAATACGCACCGGCCAACCGCATCGCGCCGACGCATTACTCGCAGATCGTCTGGGCGGTGGTTCTGGGTGCGCTGTTTTTCAGGGAATATCCGGATTTTCTGTCGCTGGTCGGTTTGGCCGTGGTCGGCGGTTCCGGCCTGCTGACCATGGTGCGCGAGGAGGTGCGGCTCGGCACGGTGCGCTGGAACCCGTTTTCGCGGACCAGGCTTTGAGTCGGCGCCGAGGTTGCGCCGCGACCGCCACCGCTGATATGCGGTTGCTGCCAACTGGCTGCACAGCATAGCACAATGACGACAAAACCCTTGCCGGACCTGCCGGTCTCCGTTGTCTTGCCGGCGCTCAATGAAACGCTGAGCCATGGTAACAGCGCCGTGCTGGTGGCGCCGCCCGGTGCCGGCAAGACGACGCTGGTTCCACTGGCGCTGCTCGACGCTGAATGGCTCGGCGCCGGAAAGATCATCCTGCTCGAGCCGCGCCGCCTCGCCGCCCGCGTTGCCGCCCGCCGCATGGCCGAATTGCTCGGCCAAGAGCCCGGCGAAACCGTCGGCTATGCCATGCGCATGGAAAACCGCAGTTCCGCAGAGACCAGGGTTCTCGTCGTCACCGAAGGCGTGCTGTCCCGCATGATCCTCGACGACCCGGAACTGCCTGGTGTCGCGGCGGTGCTATTCGACGAGTTCCACGAACGCTCGCTCGACGGCGATTTCGGGCTGGCGCTGGCGCTCGACGTGCAGGGTGCGCTGAGGCCCGAACTCAGATTGCTGGTGATGTCGGCAACGCTCGACGGCGCGCGTGTCGCAAAATTGCTGTCCGGCGCGCCGGTGATCGAGAGCGCAGGCCGCGCCTTCCCGGTCGACATCCGCTATGACGAGCGGCCGGCCGGCGTCACCATCGAGGACGCCATGGCCAAGGCGATCCGCTCGGCGCTTGCCGGGGAGGAGGGCAGCGTGCTCGCTTTCCTGCCCGGCCAGCGCGAGATCGAGCGCACCGCCGAGCGGCTGGCGGGCAAGGTCGGCGCCGATACCGACATCGTGCCGCTCTATGGTATGCTCGACAACAAGGCGCAGGACGCGGCGATCAAGCCGGCGCCGCTCGGCCGCCGCAAGGTCGTGCTGGCGACGTCGATCGCCGAAACCTCCATCACCATCGACGGCGTGCGCGTCGTCATCGATTCCGGCCTGTCGCGGCTGCCGCGCTATGAACCGGCGAGCGGCCTGACGCGGCTGGAGACGGTACGTGCTTCCCGCGCTTCCGCCGACCAGCGCGCCGGCCGTGCCGGGCGCACGCAGCCGGGCGTCGCCATCCGGTTGTGGCGGGCCGAGCAGACGGCGGCCCTGCCGGCCTTCACGCCGCCGGAAATCCTCGAGGCCGATCTTTCCGGCCTGTTGCTCGATAGCGCAGCGTTCGGCGTCGCCGATCCGACCAGTCTATCCTTCCTCGACCCCCCGCCGGCTCCGGCGCTCACCGAGGCGAGGGTACTGCTACGTGCGCTCGATGCTGTCGATGCGGCAGGACGCCTGACGGATGCCGGTGCCGCGATGCGTAGGCTGGCGCTACCGGTGCGGCTTGCCCATATGGTCGCCGAGGCGGCAAGGACCGGAGAGGCGCTCGAGGCGGCGATGCTCGCCGTATTATTGACCGAGCGTGGCCTTGGCGGCGATGGTGCCGATCTCGAACGGCGGCTGCTGCGCTTTCGCGCCGAAAGATCGCCGCGCGCCACCGCCGCCCGGCAGCTGGCTGAGAGGCTGGCAAAGCAGGCTTCACCCTTCCCCTCTAGGGGAGGGTCGGCAAGCGAGCCGAGCGCAGCGAGACGAGCGAGACGGGGCGGAGTCGTCGATGGCGTGCCCGAAGCGGCCCCACCCCTATCCGGTACGCGGATCGACGCGCCGGGGCGAGCCACGGGTCTCGCCCGTCCTTCCGACCCCCTCAAGGGGGAGGGCAGCACAGCCGGCGCTCTCCTCATCCATGCCTGGCCGGATCGGGTCGCCAAAGCGCGCGGCGAGCGTGGCCGCTTCGTGCTTGCCAACGGCTCGGGCGCCATGCTCGACGCCTCCGATCCGCTGGCCGGCGAGACCTGGCTCGTCGTCGCCGACCTGCAGGGCAAGGCGCAGAACGCCCGCATCACCGCAGCGGCAGCCATCGATGAGGCCGACATCCGCACGGCGCTGGCGGAAAAGATCGAGGCCCGCCGCGAGGTGAGCTTCGACCGCGACAGGCGCGCGGTGCGGGTGCGCGAAACGGTTCGCCTCGGCGCCATCACGCTGTCCGAACGCATGCTGCCGGCGCCGACCGGTGCCGACGCGGATCGCGCCATCCTCGACGCCTTGCGCGAACACGGCCTGTCCCTGTTGCCGTGGAACAGCGAGGCGGAGACGTTGCGGCAGCGGCTCGGCTGGCTGCATCGCGGCCTCGGCGTGCCATGGCCCGATGTCTCCGATGCCGCGCTCCTCGAGCGCCTCGACGACTGGCTGCTGCCGTTCCTTTCCGGCGCGGCATCCTTTGCGGCAATCGATCCCAGCGTGCTTTCGCAAGGCCTGATGACGCTGGTGCCGCACGAATTGCAGCGCAAGATCGCCACATTGGCGCCGACCCATTTCGACGCGCCGTCGGGCAGCCGGCTGCCGATCCGCTATGACGGCGAATGGCCGGTGCTGGCGATCCGCGTGCAGGAACTGTTCGGCCTCGACCGGCATCCGGCGATCGCCAACGGCACTGTGCCGCTGACGCTCGAATTGCTGTCGCCGGCGCACCGGCCGATCCAGACGACGCGCGACCTGCCCGGCTTCTGGCGCGGCTCCTGGGCCGATGTGCGGGCAGAGATGCGCGGCCGCTATCCCAGGCATGTCTGGCCGGAGAACCCGCTTCTCGCCGCCGCCACTAGCCGCGCCAAGCCGCGCGGTACCTGATGCTTCCAGACTGTCATCCCGAACCGGCCCAGCTTCGGCGGTTTTCGGAAAAGACCTCCGACTGTTTCCCCTCTATAATCACCGCCCATGATAAACATCCTGCACGCACCCGACTTCCAGCAAAGTCAGCGGCTGCGCCTCAATACGCTGATCAGGTTGCGCTGGCTTGCCATCGTCGGCCAGAGCCTGACCGTGCTTGTCGTCGCTTACGGGCTGAAATTTCCGCTGCCGGTCAGCATGTGTTTTGCGCTGATCGCCTGTTCGGCCTGGATGAACCTTTTGCTGACCTTCCGCTATCCGGCGGCGCATCGGCTTACCCCGTTCTCGGCCTTCGCCATCCTGACCTTCGACAGCCTGCAGCTTGCCGGCCTGCTCTACATGACCGGCGGCCTTACGAATCCGTTTTCGCTGCTGATGACCGTGCCCGTCGTCGTCTCGGCGACGTCGCTGCCGCTGCGGCTGACCGCCATGCTCGGCGCGCTGGTGATCGTGGCGGCGACGCTGCTGGTCTTTTACCACCTGCCGCTGCCCTGGCATGAGGGGGCGCCATTGGCGATGCCGTTCATCTATGTCGCCGGCATGTGGATGGCGGTGTTCTGCTCCATCGCCTTTACCGCGATCTATGCCTTCCGGGTGGCCGAGGAGGCGCGGCTGCTTGCCAACGCGCTTGCCGCCACGGAATTGGTGCTGCAGCGAGAACAGCATCTCTCGGCCCTCGACGGCCTCGCCGCGGCCGCCGCGCACGAACTCGGCACGCCGCTCGCCACCATCACGCTTGTTGCCAAGGAGATGGAGAAGGCGCTTGGCGAAGATCCGAAATACGGCGAGGACGTGAAGCTGCTGCGTTCGCAGAGCGAGCGCTGCCGCGAAATCCTGAAGCGCCTGACCAGCCTGTCCTCCGAGAGCGAGGTGCACCTCTCGCGCCTGCCGCTGACCTCGCTGGTCGAGGAGGTGACGGCGCCGCACCGCGATTTCGGCATTTCGATCAAGCTTCGGCCGGGCGAGCGCATCGGCCCGGAGCCGGTGGGCCGGCGCAATCCCGGCGTCATTTACGGCCTCGGCAATCTGGTCGAGAACGCGGTCGACTTCGCCCGCAACAGCGTGACAGTGCGCTGGAACTGGAATGAAGCCGCCGTCAGCTTCTCGATCATCGACGACGGGCCGGGCTTTCCACCGGAGATCATCGACCGTATCGGAGAACCCTATATGTCGACGCGACAAGGCACCGAAGCCGGCGGCGGCCTCGGCCTCGGCCTATTCATCGCCAAGACCTTGCTCGAACGCTCCGGCGCGACGCTCGATTTCCGCAATTCAAGCGAGCCCGGCGAGGGCGCTATCGTGCAGATATCGTGGCCGCGCAGCATCTTCCTCAATCCCGAGCAGGCTTCGGCCACCATGTTCGACACGGCCTAAATTGGACAATAGCGTTGCGAAACTATATTTGCGTAAAAATCAGGCAGCAGGATTTTCAGCACGATGAGTACTGACGAAACGATTGGCGCAATGGTCGAAGGCGAGGATACCTCGCTGCTGATCGTGGACGACGACAAGCCGTTCCTGACGCGGCTTGCCCGCGCCATGGAAACCAGGGGTTTCGTGGTCGAGACGGCGGAGAGCGTCGAGGAGGCGGTTGCCAAGGCGCGCGCCAATCCGCCGGCCTATGCGGTCGTCGACATGCGGCTGGCCGACGGCAACGGCCTCGACGTCGTCGCCGCGATTCGCGAGAAGCGCGACGATGCCCGCGCCATCATCCTCACCGGCTACGGCAACATCGCCACCGCGGTGACAGCGGTAAAGCTCGGCGCCATCGACTATCTGTCGAAGCCGGCCGATGCCGACGATATTTTTGCCGCCCTGACCCGCACCGCGGGCGAACGCGCAGCGCCGCCAGAAAATCCAATGTCGGCCGATCGTGTGCGCTGGGAACACATCCAGCGCGTCTACGAAATGTGCGACCGCAACGTCTCGGAAACCGCACGCCGCCTGAACATGCATCGCCGCACGCTGCAACGCATCCTCGCCAAGCGCGCGCCGCGCTAAAGGGCTCTCATTACAGGCTTGCCCGGCCAGCGCTGTTTGCGCATCATCGCTTGGCGGTGTCGGACCTTGCCGCTGATACGACGGAGGCGACATGCAGGACGAAAAGCGGCTGGTCTCCATGCTGCGCGAATTCCTCGACAGCGAGGCGGCCGGCGGCCTCATCCTGATGGCTGCGGCGGCCTTGGCCCTGATCGTCGCCAATTCGCCGCTGGGCGAGGCTTATTTCTCCGCCCTCCATGCCTATCTCGGACCGCTCAGCGTCTCGCACTGGATCAATGACGGCCTGATGGCGGTGTTCTTCCTGCTGGTCGGTCTCGAGATCAAGCGCGAAATGCTTGACGGCCAGCTGTCGACCTGGCCGCGCCGCGTGCTGCCCGGCATCGCCGCCGCCGGCGGCATGGCAGCGCCGGCACTGGTCTACGTCGCCATCAACCGCAACAATCCAGCCGCTCTGTCCGGCTGGGCGATCCCAACCGCCACCGATATCGCCTTTGCGCTCGGCGTGCTGTCGCTGCTCGGCAGCCGCGTCCCGGGTTCGCTGAAGATATTCCTCACGGCGCTTGCCATCATCGACGATCTCGGCGCGGTGCTCATCATCGCGGTGTTCTATACCAGCGGCCTCTCGCTCGCCTATCTCGGCGCCGCCTTCGCCGTGATCGCGCTGCTGGTGGTGCTCAACCGCATGCGGGTGCTGACGCTGCTGCCGTACATCTTGCTCGGCATCGTTCTGTGGGTTTTGGTGCTCAAATCGGGCGTCCATGCGACGCTCGCCGGCGTCGCGCTGGCCCTCACCATACCGCTGAAGATATCGCCGGGCAGCGGCCATGATCTCGACCATTCGCCGCTGCACCGGCTCGAACACGGCCTGCACAAAGTCGTCGCCTTTTTCGTCATCCCGATTTTCGGCTTTGCCAACGCCGGCGTCTCGCTCGCCGGTCTCAGCGCTGCCGCCCTGGCCGAGCCGCTGACGCTCGGCGTCGCCGCCGGCCTCGTCTTGGGCAAGCTGGTCGGCGTGTTCGGGTCTTCCGCGCTTGCCATCCGGCTTGGCTTCGCCGATCTGCCGGTCAATGCCGGCTGGCTGCACATGGTCGGCATTTCGCTGCTCTGTGGCATCGGTTTCACCATGAGCCTGTTCATCGGCCTGCTCGCCTTCGCCAGCGACGCCGCCCTGCAGGACGCGGTCAAGGTCGGCATCCTCGCCGGCTCCTTCATCGCCGCGCTCCTAGGCGCCGCTGTGCTGCTGGTGGCGCCGGCCGCAGGCGAGGCGGAGGAGGCGGAAGAATAGGCGTCTCCTCGCGGGCGCTACCCGTGAGCGACCATGACGTGGCGGACGGCGGTATAGTCCTCCAGCGCGTAGAGCGACATGTCCTTGCCGTAGCCGGATTGTTTCAACCCGCCATGCGGCATCTCGTTGGTCAGCATGAAATGGGTATTGATCCAGGTGCAGCCATATTGCAGCCGGGCGGCTGTCGCCATGGCCCGCGAAACGTCCTTGGTCCACACCGACGACGCCAGGCCGTAGTCAGAATCATTGGCCCAGTTCACCGCTTCGTCAACTTCGGAAAAGCGGGTGACCGAGACCACCGGACCGAACACTTCGCGGCGCACGATCTCGTCCTCCTGCAGCGCGCCGGCGACGACGGTCGGCTGGTAGAAGAAGCCGGAGCCCTCGCCCGGCTTGCCGCCCGTGGTGATCTCGATGTGCTTGAGCTCAGAGGCGCGCTCGACGAAGCTCGAGACGCGGTCGCGCTGGCGACGCGAGATCAGCGGGCCGATCTCGTTTTCGGTATCGTCAGGACGATCATACTTGATAGTCGAGACGGCGGCGGAGAGGTCGGCGACGAGCTTGTCGTAGATCTTCTTGCCGGCGTAGATGCGGCAGGCGGCGGTGCAGTCCTGGCCGGCATTGTAATAGCCGAAGGCGCGCAGGCCGTTGACCACCGCGCCGAGATCGGCGTCGTCGAAGACGATGACCGGCGCCTTGCCGCCGAGCTCGAGATGCGTGCGCTTGACCGATTTGGCGGCAGCCTGCAGCACCTTCTTGCCGGTGGCGACGTCGCCGGTGATCGAGATCATGTTGACTTTCGGGTGGTTGATCAGCGTGTTGCCGACGCTGTCGCCGCGACCGAGCACGACGTTGACGACGCCTTCCGGCAGGATCTCGGCAAGGATTTTCGCCAGCTTCAGCGCGGTCAGCGGCGTCTGTTCCGACGGCTTGAAGGCGACGGTGTTGCCGCCGGCAATCGCCGGCGCCAGCTTCCAGGCCATCATCATCAGCGGATAGTTCCACGGCGCGATCGACGCGACAACGCCGATGGCGTCTCGGCGGACCATCGAGGTGTGGCCGGGAATGTATTCGCCGGCGACCTGGCCGGGCATCGAGCGGACCGCGCCGGCAAAGAAGCGGTAGCAGTCGACGATCGCCGGGATCTCGTCATTGAGCACGGCATTGATCGGCTTGCCGCAGTTCAGCGCCTCGAGCGCCGCGAAATCCTGTGCAGCAGCCTCGATGCGATCGGCGATCTTCAGGAGATAGCCGGCGCGCTGCGCCGGTGTTGTGCGGGACCAGGTGACGAAGGCTTTTTCGGCAGCAAGCACGGCCGCCTCGATCTGCGCTGGGCTGGCCTCGGGCAGATTGAGGATGGTCGCCCCGGTCTTCGGGTTGAGGATCGGCTCCTCGGTCTCGGTGCCTTTTTCGAATTTAGAGCCGATCAGCATCTGCGTGTCCATGGAAGTCTCTCCCTTGTGAACGAGATCATTTGCCCGAACCGGCGATCTGGTCGCCGTCGCGGGTCAGGTAATAGGCAGCGAGGATGGGGAGCAGCGTCACCAGCACTACCACCATCGCCACGACATTGGTGACCGGACGCTGGCGCGGACGGATCAATTCTTCGAGCATCCAGATCGGCACCGTCTGCTGCTGGCCGGCGGTGAAGGTGGTGACGATGACCTCGTCGAAGGACAGCGCAAAGGCAAGCATGCCGCCGGCCAGCAGCGCGGTTGCGATGTTGGGCAGCACGACATGCCGAAAGGTCTGGAAACCATCGGCGCCGAGATCCATCGACGCCTCGATCATCGAGCCGGACGTGCGGCGGAAGCGGGCGACCGCATTGTTGTAGACGACGACCACGCAGAAAGTGGCGTGGCCGAGCACGATCGTCCAGAACGAGAACGGGATTTCGGCCAGCGCGAAGGCCGAGCGCAGAGCGATGCCGGTGATGATGCCGGGCAGCGCGATCGGCAGGATGACCAGCAGCGAGATGGTTTCGCGGCCGAAGAATTTTGTGCGGGACACGGCAGCGGCGCACAGCGTGCCCAGGACCAGCGCGATGGTAGTCGAGATCGCCGCGACCCGCACAGACAATGACAGCGCCTGCCAGACGTCGGGGCGGTTCCAGGTGACGGCGAACCATTGCGTGGTCAGGCCCGGCGGCGGCCAGACGAAGCTCTTCTCCTCGGTGGTGAAGGCATAGACGAAGATCAGCAGGATCGGCAAATGCAGGAAAAGCAGGCCGCCGGTGGCAGCGAGCTTCAGGCCGATCGGCGCGGATGGGCCACGGTCAGAGCGCATCGAAAGCCCCCATGCGCTTGGCGCCCCAGAGGTAGAAGCCCATGATGACGATGGGCACCACGGTGAAGGCGGCGGCGAGCGGGATATTGCCGGCGGTGCCTTGCTGCGAATAGACGGCCTGGCCGATGAACAGCCGCGAGGTGCCGATGATCTGTGGGATGATGTAGTCGCCGAGCGTCAGCGAGAAGGTGAAGATCGAGCCGGCGACGATGCCGGGCAGCGCCAGCGGGAACAGCACGTTGCCGAAGGTCTGCCCGGGCGAGGCGCCGAGATCGGACGAAGCCTCGACCAAATTGCCCGGCACGCGCTCGAGTGCGGCCTGCACCGGCAGGATCATGAACGGCAGCCAGACATAGACGAAGACGATGAAGGTACCGGTTGAGGAGACCGACAGCGAGTTGCCGCCGACGACCGGCAGCGACAGCCAGGCATCAAGCAGCCACAGAAGATGCAATTTGGCCAGCAGCCAGGTCAGGATGCCTTCCTTGGCGAGAATCAGCTTCCACGCATAGATCTTGACCAGGTAGCTCGACCACAGCGGCAGCATGACGCCGAGATAAAACAGCGCCTTCCAACGGCCGCGCGCATAGCGCGCCGCGTAATAGGCGATGGGAAAGGCGATGACCGCCGCCGCCAGCGTCACCAGCGCCGCCATAGTCACCGTGCGCAGGATGATGTCGAGATTGGCGGCCTGCAGCAGGTCGCCATAGGTCTTCAGCGTGAACTCGCGGTTGATCAGGCCGGAGAACTCATCGATCGAAAAGAAGCTCTGCAAAAGCAGCGCAAACAGCGAGCCGATATAGACGATGCCGAGCCAAAGAACCGGGGGTAGCAGCATCAAGAGCAGCAAGAATTGCGGCCGGCGCCAGAAGAGATCGGAGAGCCCGCCGCGTACGCCACCACTTCGCGGCAGGATGGCGGGGGCCGTGGCCCGCGGCATGGCAGCGTCCAGGCTCATCCGAGCTCGTCCATCAGATGCAAATGCTCGCGCTTGAAGGTGAGCACCACCGCCTCGCCTTCCCCCGGCAGCACAGCACCCGCCGGCACGATGGCATGCAGTCGCAAGCCCTCTGCATCGAGCGCCAGTCTTGTCGTGGCGCCGAGATAGTTGGTCGAGACCAGGCGGGCGGCAACCCCTTCGCCGTTGGCCCGGCCAATACGGATGGATTCGGGCCGCAGGCTGCCCCAGCGATACTGGCCGGCATAGCGCTGGACGAAATCCGGCGGCAGCACGTTGGACGAGCCGACGAAATCGGCGACGAAGCGGGTCTTGGGGCGCTGGTAGATGTCTTCCGGCGTGCCGATCTGCATGATCTTGCCGTCATTGAAGACGGCCACGCGGTCGGCCATCGACAGCGCTTCGCCCTGGTCGTGGGTGACGAACACGAAGGTGATGCCGAGCGCCTTCTGCAGCGATTTCAACTCCTCCTGCATGTTTTCGCGAAGCTTGAGGTCGAGGGCGCCGAGCGGCTCGTCGAGCAACAGCACCTTGGGCTGGTTGACCAGCGCACGGGCGAGCGCGACGCGCTGGCGCTGGCCGCCGGAAAGCTGGCCAGGGCGACGGGCGCCGTAGCCGGGAAGCCGCACCAGCGCCAGCGCTTCTTCCGCCGCCTGTTGCCGCTCCGGTCTGCCGACGCCCTTGACCATCAGCCCATAGGCGACGTTGTCGAGCACGTTGAAATGCGGGAACAGCGCATAATCCTGGAACACGGTGTTGACGTTGCGGCGATAGGGCGGCACGCCCTCGGCGCGTTCGCCGAAGATCGAGATCGAGCCCGCCGTCGGCTGCTCGAAACCGGCGATGAGGCGCAGGCACGTCGTCTTGCCCGAGCCGGAAGGCCCGAGCATGGCAAAGAACTCGCCCGGCACGATGTCGAGATCGACCGCGTCAACGGCACGCACGCTGCCGAAATGGCGAGAGACGTTTTGGAAGGAAACGGCGGAGGTCATGGGGCTGTCCTGATCTGTCAGGCTCATCAAATTTCAGGCGGTAGCGCTGCCTCTTATCCGCCTGCCGGCACCTTCTCCTCGTATAGTGGACGGGGAGAAGGGAGGCGCTCCAACGCTGGCGACCCCCCGGTTCTTCACCGGGAGAGGGTAAGGGTGAGGGGCAGCGCCGAGCTTCGTAGGTGAGGCGAACTCACCGCCCGCCGATGACGCCGATATAGTCCGACACCCAGCGGTAATAGGGCACGCACTGGTCGTTCTGGGTGGCGCATTTCGAGACCGGCGTCTTCCAGAACTTGATCTTGTCGAAATTGTCGTAACCGTTGGTCTTGCAGCCTTCCTCGCCGAGCAGTTCGTTGCCCTTGCAGGCGGCGGGCACCACCGGCAGCGAGCCGAACCAGGCGGAGACGTCGCCCTGCACTTTTGGCGACAGCGAATGCTCCATCCACATGTAGGCGCAGTTTGGGTGGGCAGCATCGGCCTCCATCATCGTGGTATCGGCCCAGCCGGTGACGCCCTCCTCGGGGATAGTCGAGGCGACCGGCTTCTTGGCCGCGATCAGCGTGTTTACCTGGTAGGGCCAGGAACCGGAGGCGACGACGCCTTCGTTCTGGAAATCGTCGACCTGGATGGCGGCGTCGTGCCAATAGCGTCCGACCAGCGTACGCTGGACCCGCAGCAGGTCGAGCGCCGCCTTGTACTGATCCTCGGTCAGTTCGTACGGATCCTTGATGCCGAGCTCCGGCTTGTGAGCCATCAGGTAATTGGCAGCGTCGGCGATGTGGATCGGCCCGTCATAGGCTTGGACGCGGCCCTTGTTCGACTTGCCGTCGGGAAGCTTCATTTCCTCGAAGACCACGTTCCAGCTCTTCGGCGCCTCCTTGAACACTTCGGTGTTGTACATCAGCACGTTCGGCCCCCACTGATAGGGGACGCCGTAATGGACTCCGCCGACGGTGAACCAGGGCGCATCCTTCAGCCGGTTGTCGACCGTCTTCCAGCTCGGTATGAGGTCGGTGTTGATCGGCTGGACGCGCTTGCCGGCGACAAGGCGCAGCGAAGCGTCGCCCGAGGCGGTGACGAGATCGAAGCCGCCCTCGTTCATCAGCGAGACCATCTCATCGGAGGTGTTGGCGGTCTTGACGTTGACCTTGCAGCCGGTTTCCTTCTCGAACGAAGTGACCCAATCATAGGCCTTGTCGGTTTCGCCGCGCTCGATATAGCCCGGCCAGGCGACGATATTGACCTCGCCTTCGCCTTTGCCGAGCTCCTTGACCTGGGCGATGGCCTGGCCGGAGAAGCTCAGCGCGACCGTCAAGGCAGTGCATGATTTCAGCAATGAATTCATCGTCGATCTCCCATTTTTGCATGACCTCGAAACCGGTTTCGGGTTTCGGAAGAAGGTCATGCGCCCGTTCAAAAACGTTGGATGCGCGGCCCTGAAGGGCCGTGCTCCTCGTTCGGCCCGAAAATCGGAAATCGATTTTCGGAAGGCCCGATGCGAAAACTAAAAGTCTTAGAGCGTACTATGTGCGTCCAATTGGACGCACGTCGCGCTCTAACGGCAGCTTTGTTCCCTGACCGAAAAGTGCTGCGAAATTTCCGGTTTCGCAAATTCATTTATCAGAAAGCCGATATCGATTTTTCCGATACGTCAGCGGCCAATCTTCTCGGGCCGTTGGCGCACCATGCGCTGCGACTGGGCAAGTCCGATGAAGTCGCGCGCCGCCTGCGGCAGACCGGAGCCGCGCCGCCAGACCATGCCGACCTGGACGACCGGCAACGATCCCGAAATATCGCGCGATTCGATGCGGTCGCCTTCCAGCGACCATGGCCGGTAGACGAGGTCGGGCAGCAGCGCCACGCCGGCGCCGGTAGCGACGAGGCTGCGTACCGCTTCGACCGAGCGGGTGCGGAAGGCGACATGCGGCTTGGCGCCGATTGCCGTCAGCAGCTTTCCGGTATTCTCCTCGATCTCGTCGACGGTCAGCATGATCAGCGGTTCCGAGGCGATGTCGCCGATGCCGATGATGTCGGCACCGGCCAAGGGGTGGCCGAGCGGCAGCCACAGCCGGTAGGCCGAGACTTCGAGGATTTCGGACTGCAGTGCCGTGCGGTCGCGCAGGTTCGAGGTGACCATGACGGCAATGTCGAGCTTGCCGCCAATTAACAGGTGCTCGAGATAGTCGCCATTGTCCTCGATTGCCGAGACCTCGACACCCGGATAGGCGCGGCGGTAGCGGGCAAGAAGATCGGAAAGCACATAGCCGGCGACCAGCGAGGTGACGCCAAGTTGCAGCCGCCCGCTTGCCGCGGCCTGTTCGCCGAAGAAGGCGCGGCGCGCATCGGAAACGTCGGCCAGGATCTTTCTCGCATGGCGCAGGAACTGGTGGCCTTTGTGGGTGATGTTCAAGCCGCGCGGGTGGCGCTCGAACAGCTCGACGCCGAGATCGTGCTCCAGCTCCTTGATCGCCTCGGTGACCGACGATTGCGAGATCGACAGGTTCTGGGCGGCGCCCGACACTGTGCCCTGCTCGGCGACGGCGATAAAGAACTGCAATTGGCGGATGGTGAAAGCCATGGCCGGACTAAACACGGCAGACGCGGCGCTGGGAAGTGGGTGCTGGAGCAGATCTCCCGACAGAGCTCACGATAGAGCTCAGCCCTCGCTTCAGCCATCGGCAATGCTGAGCCGTGCGCCGGCCTGGGCGAGGGCGGCGCCGATGTCGTGCGGCGGCGGACGGTCGGTCGCGAGTTCGGAAAAGCCGCCGAAGCCGCAGACCTGAACAAGGCCCTGGCGGCCGAATTTGCTATGGTCGGTGACGACAAGCGAACGCTGGCCGCGCGACAGCACCATGCGGGCGAATTCGGCCTCTTCCAGATCATAGTCCATGACGCCGGTAACGGCATCGACCGCACCGGTCGATATCACGGCATGGCTGACGGAAAAGCGGCTGACGAATTCGATGGCCGAGACGCCGAAGGCAGCACCGGAATCGCTGCGCAGCTCGCCGCCGGCCATGTAGACCTTATTGCCGTTGACAGTGGCCAGTGTGCGGGCGATGTCGGAGGAGTTGGTGACGACCGTCAGCCGCCGGTGGCCGAGCAGTTCCCGGGCCAGGAAAGAGGTGGTGGTGCCGGTGTCGAGCATGATCGATTCGCCGTCGCGGATGGTGGCGGCGACCATGCGCGCTATTGCCCGCTTGGCATCGGCGTTCTCGCGCATGCGTCGCTCGAACGGCGCTTCGCCGGCAATCGACGGCAGGCCGACGGCGCCGTGCATCTTGAGGATGGAACCGTCGCTGGTCAGTGGCTTGACGTCGCGGCGTACTGTCTCCAGCGAGACGCCCAGCCGGTCGGCCAGGCTCGCAATGGTCACGGTGCCTTCCTCCTTGAGGAGGCGCAGGATTTCGCCATGCCGCTTCGAGTGGACCATCGGTTCCATCCGGTCGGATTGTTGCACCGCTGACCGCTTCTACGACATAAATGCCACTAACTCCAAGGAATTTAGCAAAATTCGGGCAAAAAACCAGAAAATACCACAAATTCGCGTTGACAACGCCTCCAGCGTGGCGCGACATTATCGCTGTGACAGGCTCGGAACGGAGGACGACGGCTGAGCCGCACGAAAAATCGCTTGCCCGAACGCCCGGGAGATCGTCGGGTGCAAGGGTCCCGAAATTCAGGATCCGCGGGGGCGGATGCCGGCGTCGAAGAACCCGGCACAAAGGGGCTCGTCGGTGCGGTGCGGGATACCGATCCCGAGATCTGCACCGACGAGATCTTCGCGTTGCCTCCATTCCTCCGTCCGATTGTCATCGCTGGCCAGCCGTGACATGCGTGGAAAATTGACCCAATGTTGGACGACATCGTGACTGTCGAAGTGACTGTCGAAGACCGCATCCGTGCGCTGCCTTGCTGGACCGGCAGCATCGACATCGCGCCGCTGCCGGGCGGGCTGAGCAATGCCAATTATCTGGTCAAGGACGCGGCCGGGCGGCACGTCGTGCGGCTCGGCCAGGACTATCCGTTCCACCATGTCTTTCGCGAGCGCGAGATGATGACGGCGCGGGCAGCGCACGCGGCAGGCTTCGCTCCGGCCGTCCACTACACTGGACCCGGCGTCATGGTGACGGAGTATCTCGGCGCCAAGGCCTATGTCGCGCAGGACGTGCGCGCCGATCTCAGCCGCGTTGCCGCGTTGCTGCGCGGTTTCCACCGGGAGATGCCCGGTCATGTCTCCGGCGCCGGCTTCATGTTCTGGGTATTCCATGTCATTCGCGACTATGCGCGCACGCTGGAGGAAGGCCGCAGCCGCAAGCTGGGCGAACTGCCGCGCCTGCTGACGCTGGCGGACGAGCTCGAGCGCGCGCAAAAGCTGCTGCCGATCGTCTTCGGCCATAATGACCTCTTGCCGGCTAACATAATCGACGACGGTCACAGGCTGTGGCTCATCGATTTCGAATATGCAGGCTTCAACACCGCGATGTTCGACCTTGCCGGCGCGGCGTCGAATGCAGGCATGAGCGACGAGGAGTCCTTCGCCTTCCTGACCGCCTATTTCATGAAGGAGCCGGACCCGGCGATACGGCGCTCGCACGCCGCCATGCAATGCGCGTCGCTGCTGCGTGAGGCGATGTGGGGCATGGTTTCCGAGCTTTACCTCGACGCGCCCGGTGTCGACTACGCCGCCTACGCCGACGAAAACCTGGCGCGGCTCGAAGCCGCCCTGGAAAACTACAGGACAAAATACGGGACGCGGACATGACCTTGCCCGCCCAGGCCGGGATCGTCGTCATCGGCGGTGGCATCATCGGCTGTTCGACGGCCTATCATCTGGCGCGCGACCACAAGGCCGAAATCGTACTGCTCGAACAGGGCAAACTCACCTCGGGTTCGACCTGGCATGCTGCCGGGCTGGTCGGCCAGCTGCGCTCGTCGGCGTCGATCACGCGCGTGCTCAAATATTCGGTCGATCTCTACAAGGGGCTGGAAGCCGAAACCGGCCTCGCCACCGGTTGGAAGATGACTGGCTGCCTGCGCCTCGCCACCAATGGCGACCGCTGGATCGAGTATAAGCGGCTGGCAACGACGGCTAAGAGCTTCGGCATGGACATGCATCTGCTGTCGCCGGCCGAGGTCAAGGAAATGTGGCCGCTGCTGGAAACCGGCGACCTCGTCGGCGCGTCCTGGCTGCCGACCGACGGTCAGGCAAGCCCTTCCGACATCACCCAGTCGCTGGCCAAGGGTGCGCGCATGCATGGCGCAAAATTGTTCGAGGAGGTGCGGGTCACCGGCTTCGAAATGAGAGACGGCCGCATCACCGCGGTAAAGACCAGCAAAGGCGATATCGCCTGCGACAAGGTGGTGAACTGCGCCGGGCAATGGGCGCGGCAGGTGGGTGCGCTGGCCGGGATAAACGTGCCGCTGCAGCCGGTGAAGCACCAGTACATCATCACCGAAAAGATTGATGGCCTGCCGACCGACGCGCCGACAATTCGCGACCCCGATCGCCGCACCTATTTCAAGGAGGAGGTCGGCGGGTTGGTGATGGGCGGCTACGAGCCGAACCCGCAGGCGTGGACGACCGGTCTGCCGGGCGGCGATGTGCCGGACGATTGGGAGTTCCGGCTGTTCGACGATGATTACGATCATTTCGAGCAGCATATGAGCCAGGCGATCGAGCGTGTCCCGGCGCTCGCCAATGCCGGCGTCAAGCAGATGATCAACGGGCCGGAGAGCTTTACGCCGGATGGCAATTTCATCCTCGGTGTGGCGCCGGAATGCGCCAATATGTTCGTCGGCGCCGGCTTCAATGCCTTTGGCATCGCGTCCGGCGGCGGCGCCGGCTGGGTGCTGGCGCAATGGGTCGTCGACGGCGAGGCGCCGCTCGATCTGTGGGTGCTCGACATCCGCCGCTTCTCCGATCTCCACCGCGACCGGCAATGGGTCCGCGACCGCACGCTGGAAGCCTATGGCAAGCACTACACGATCGGCTTCCCGCATGAGGAATATGTCAGCGGCCGGCCGCGCATCGTCTCGCCTTTGTACGAGCGGCTGCAAAAACATCGCGCCGTGTTCGGCTCGAAACTTGGCTGGGAGCGGCCGAACTGGTTCGCGCCGGAAGGCATCAAGCCGAAGGACGTCTATTCGATGGGCCGGCAGAACTGGTTCCTGGCGGTTGGCGACGAGCACCGCCACGTGCGCGAAAAGATCGGTATTTTCGACCAGTCGTCTTTCGCCAAATACGAAATGACCGGAGCCGACGCGCTGAAGGCGCTGGACTGGATCTGCGCCAACGACGTCGCCAAGCCGGTCGGCCGGCTGACCTACACGCAGCTTCTCAACACGCGCGGCGGCATCGAGGCCGATTTGACCGTGGCGAGGCTCGGTGAGGAAAAATTCTACATCGTCACCGGCACCGGTTTCCGCACGCATGATTTCTCCTGGATTGCCGATCATATCGGCAGGGAGTTCGACGTGACGCTGACCGACGTCACGGAGGATTTCGGCACATTGTCGCTAATGGGGCCGCGCGCCCGTGACGTGCTGTCAGCGGTGACCGATGCCGACGTCTCGAATGCCGCCTTTCCATTCGGCCATGTTCGCGAGATCGCCATTGCCGGTCACGCCGTCCGGGCACTGCGCGTCACCTATGTCGGCGAACTCGGCTGGGAACTGCATGCGCCGATCGCGGCGACGGGCGAGGTTTTCGACGCGCTGATGACGGCGGGCGCTGTCCACGACATTCGCCCGGTCGGCTATCGGGCGCTAGAATCGCTGCGGCTGGAAAAGGGCTACCGCGCCTGGGGCGCCGACATTACACCCAACGACACGCCGCAGGAGGCCGGCCTCGGCTGGGCGGTGAAGCTCAGGAAGAACACCGATTTCCTCGGCCGGCGGGCGCTTGAAAAGCTCGATGGCTCGACGCTCAGCAAACGCTTTGCCGGCTTCACCGTCGATGATCCGGACGTCGTGCTGCTCGGGCGCGAGACCATCCTGCGCAACGGCGAGGCGGTCGGTTATCTCACCAGCGGCGGCTATGGCTACACCATCGGCAAGAACATCGGCTACGGCTATGTGCGCAATGCCGATGGCGTCAACGATGATTTCCTTACCTGCGGCAACTACGAGCTGGTGGTGGCAATGGAACGGACGCCGGCTAAGATACACCTCGAGCCGCTTTACGATCCGGCAGGAGCAAAGGTGAAGGCATAGAGCCTTCCGGTTTCAGCCTCAGTTCACGATGAGCACCAGCCCCCGGCTCGGCACGGTATCGGCCTCGCCTGGCATCGAAACATAGGGCGGCGTTTCTTCGGCGCGCGTGACGGTGCCTTGCGCCTCGAGCTCGGCGATCCGCGCGGCAAACCCGGCACCCCACAGCGTGTTCTTCACTGTCAGCACGATCACCCCGCCCGGCCGGCAGATGCGGATCAGCTCGTCCAGACCCTCGGCCCCGACATGGCCGGACGTGAAGACGCCGGCTGAGATGATCCCGGCATAGGCGTCGTCCACGAAGGGCAGCGGTCCGCCAAGCGCCAGGCAGTGCAGCGCTGAATAGACGCCCTTGCGCGCGGCTTGCGCCAGCATGCCTTCCGAGATGTCGAGCGCCTCGACCTGCGGATAACCGGTAATGGCAAGCCATTCGCCGATGAGCCCGGTGCCGGCGCCGGCATCGAGCAGAGGAGCGGCGCCGCGCGCCAGATGGCGGGCCAGCAAGGCAAGGCAGATGGTGGGATGGCGATAGCCAGCCGCCGACATGTCGGCGTCATAGGTTCCTGCCCACCTGTCGTAAAGCGCCGCGACGTCTTCCGGCCGCTTCGCCGCATAGGCTGCGGCGAGTGCGCTCTGCTGATTGCTGTCCGTCATCGCTTTCCGTCGCCTGGTATCGATCCGCAACGCGATCATAGCCAAACGGCGAAAACTGTGGAACCGTCGTCGTCCCAATAATACGGGGAAAGGAGCGAAATCCATGGCGGACGACCGGGCGCGCGCCGCAATTGCGGCCATTCCGATGCTGGCCGGCTATGACGGCCCTCTGGAACGGCTCGGCGGTCTCACCAACCTCGTCTTCAGGGGTAAGGATTTCTGCCTGCGTATCCCCGGCAAGGGTACCGAGGAATACATCAACCGCGCCAACGAGGCAGTGGCGGCGCGGGAAGCGGCGGAGGCCGGCGTCAGCCCCGATGTGCTGCATGTCGATGCCGAGACCGGCGTGTTGGTGACCCGCTTCATCGCCGGTGCCGAGACGATGTCACCGGAAAAGTTCAAGACTCGGCCGGGCAGTCCGGCACGCGCCGGCAAGGCCTTTCGCAAACTGCACACATCCGGCGCGGTGTTCCCCTTCCGCTTCGAGCTGTTTGCGATGATCGACGATTATCTGAAAGTGCTGTCAACCAAGGACGTCGCCCTGCCTGCCGGCTACCACGACGTGGTCCGCGAGGCGGAGGCAGTGCGCTCAGCACTTGCGGCTCACCCTCTGCCGATCGTCGCCTGCCACTGCGACCCGCTCTGCGAAAACTTTCTCGATACGGGCGACAGGATGTGGATCGTCGACTGGGAATATTCCGGCATGAACGATCCGCTCTGGGATCTCGGCGACCTCAGCGTCGAAGGGCAATTCGACGCCGCGCAGGACGAGGAGATGACGCTGGCCTATTTCGGCGGCGAGCCGAGACCGGCGGAGCGCGCCCGCATCGTCATCTACAAGGCGATGTGCGACCTGCTGTGGACGCTGTGGGGACTGATCCAGCTTGCCAACAAAAATCCGGCCGACGACTTTCGCGCCTATGCCGACGGCCGGTTTGCGCGCTGCAAGGCACTGATGGAGATGCCGGAATTTTCGCGGCATCTCGCGGCAGCGCGCCGGGGTTAATTCACGCCCTTTGGCACGTTTTCGGGCGGTACCGTGTCGACCACCTTCTGGCGGTGGAAGATGAACAGGCCGGCCAGCACGACGATGGCCGAGCCGATCAGGATGCGCGGCCCAGGCACATCGCCGAAGAAGGCGAGGCCGAAGACCACTGCCCACAACAGCAGGCTGTAATGCAGCGGCGCCAAGGTCGAGGCCGGCGCCAGCTTCAACGCCCTGGTGATCATCAGATGCGCGCCGCAGGAGACGATGCCGAGAAGCAGCATGGCGCCGAAATCGAGCGAGGACGGCGTCTTCCAGCTGCCGAGGGTCAACGCAGCGCCGACCAGCAGCGTGCCGATGGTTTGCCAGGTGACCAGCGAGGTGTCGCTGGTGCCACGCAGCCGCCGATTGAGGATGATGGCGAAGGCAAAGGAAATGCTGCCGGCGAGCGCGAACATCGACGACAGCGAGAACGCGGCCGAGGACGGCTTCAGCATGATCAGCACGCCGCAGAAACCGACCAGGATAGCCGCCCAGCGGCGCCAGCCGACCCTTTCGCCGAGCAGGAAGTGCGACAGCGCCGCGACATAGATCGGCCCGGCCATGTAAAAGCTCATCACATCGGCGAGCGGCAGATAGACGACCGCCGCGTAGAACAGCGCCGTGTCGAGCGTCGTCATCACCACGCGCAGCAGCTGCAGCTCCGGCCGCTCCATGCGAAACAGCTTGGCCGGGCCCTGATGTGCAATCATCGGCCCGAGTATGAAAAAGGCGCCGATCGAGCGGATCAGCACGACCTGGCCGACGGAAAAACTGGCGACCAGCCACTTGCCCATCGCATCGTTCAACGCAAACAAGAAATCGCCGGCGAGCATCAGCAGGATGCCGGCCAGCAGCACGTTCATGATCGTTGAGTACTGGGCTGCGGGCCGCGCCATGCCGTTACCGGTTCCTCGCCGTGGGGTACGGTGACCCGCGTCGTAGTCGCAAGCTGCGGCCATGACGAGGCGAAAATCGAGAATTCGGTAAGACCAGCGCCGGAAATCGGCTGGACTAATGCATGTCGCGCAAAAGTGTGCAGCGGTTTTGCGATAACGACACGCTTAAAAACAAGACCTTAAAGCGCGTCGCGTGGGTCCGTTCAAACGCGACGCGCTTTAAGCGTGGCGCCGGTTCACCGTGCCCGGCCTTCCGGCGATCGAAAGCCGCGTGTCCTGCCGGCTGCGCTCGGCCACCACCTTGCCCCTGGCGATGACGCAGAGGCGCTCGGGGCGCAGCCGCAGCGCTTCGACCGGATTGCCGGCATCGAGAACGACCAGGCTGGCGCGCTTGCCGACGGCCAGGCCAAGGTGATCGAGGCCCATGATGGCTGCATTGACGTTGGTGACCATGTCGAAGCAGCGCGCCATCTCGGCCGGGCTCGACATCTGCGCGACATGCAGGCCCATGAAGGCGACGTCGAGCATGTCTGCGGTGCCCAGCGAATACCAGGGGTCGAGCACGCAATCCTGGCCCCAGCCGACGCGGATGCCTTGCGCCAGCATCTCCTTGACCCGCGTCAGTCCGCGGCGCTTGGGAAAGGTGTCGTGGCGGCCCTGCAGCATGATGTTGATCAGCGGATTGGGGATCGCCGAAACGCCGGCCTCGGCAATCAGCGGCAATAGCTTCGAAACGTAGTAATTATCCATCGAATGCATCGATGTCAGGTGCGAGCCGGCCACTCTGCCCTGCAACCCGAGCAGCTGCGTCTCATAGGCAAGCTGCTCGATGTGGCGCGACAGCGGATCGTCGGTCTCGTCGCAATGCAAGTCGACCATCAGGCCGCGCTTCGCCGCGATTTCGCAGAGCTCGGTGACGGAGCGCGTGCCGTCGGCCATTGTGCGCTCGAAATGCGGAATGCCGCCGACGACATCGACGCCTATGTCGAGCGCCCGGATGGTGTTGTCGCGCGCCGTCGGCGAGCGGTAAAACCCGTCCTGCGGGAAGGCGACCAGCTGCAGGTCGATATAGGGGCCAACCGTCTTCTTCACGTCGAGCAGCGCCTCGACCGCCAGCAGGCGGTCGTCGCAAACATCGACATGGGTGCGGATGGCGAGCAGGCCCATCGACACCGCCCAGTCGCAATAGGCGAGCGCACGGTCGCGCACCGCTTCGTGGGTCAGAAGCGGCTTCAACTCGCCCCAAAGCGAGATGCCTTCGAGCAGCGTGCCCGAGACATTGATGCGCGGAATGCCGAGCGAAAGCGTGGCGTCCATATGGAAATGCGGATCGACGAAGGGCGGCGAGACCAGATTGCCATGGGCATCGATCGCCGTGCCGGCGCTGACGTTCAGCTCGGGCTCTATCGCTGCGATCGTTTCGCCGACGATGCCTATATCCGCGATCCTGCCGTCGGGCAGCGTCCCGCCGCGCACCACAAGGTCAAAATCCATCTAGCGCCACCTCGTTCAAAAAAGCCGTTTCTTTCCATGCAGCGTGCTGCCGCAAGGCGGAACCTTCAGGCGCGGCCCTTCCCTTCTCCCCTTGTTGTGGAAGAAGGTGGCCGCGAAGCGGCCAGATGAGGGGTGTTCCAGCTTGCCGCCGGCGCCACTCCGTCCAGCACCCCTCAACCGTCTTGGCGTTGCGCGCCAATCCACCTTCTCCCACAAAGGGAGAAGGAAAAGCCTCTATTCCGGCACGTACCGCACCGCCCCCTTGGCGGCACTTGTCGCCATCGCCGCATAGGCGCGCAAGGCCGTCGTCACCTTGCGCTTGCGCTTTTCTTCGGGCTTCCAGGCAGCCGTTCCCCTGGCCTCCATCGCGGCGCGACGGGCGATGAGTTCGGCGTCGTCGACAGCAAGCCTGATGGTGCGGTTGGGGATATCGATCTCGATCGTGTCGCCTTCCCTGACCAGCCCGATCAGACCGCCTTCCGCGGCTTCCGGCGAGACATGGCCGATCGACAGGCCGGAGGTGCCGCCGGAAAAACGACCGTCGGTGATCAGTGCGCAGGCTTTGCCGAGACCTTTCGACTTCAAATAGCTGGTCGGGTAGAGCATTTCCTGCATGCCGGGTCCGCCGCGTGGCCCTTCATAGCGGATGACGACGACATCGCCGGCCTTGATCTCGTTCGACAGGATCGCCTTGACGCTGGCGTCCTGGCTTTCGAACACTCTTGCCGGACCGGTGAATTTCAGGATCGATTCATCGACGCCCGCCGTCTTCACGATGCAGCCATCGATTGCCAGATTGCCTTTCAGCACGGCAAGGCCGCCATCCCTGGAGAAAGGATGTTCGGCCGAGCGGATGACGCCCTTCTCGCGGTCGAGATCGAGATCGTCCCAGCGGCGGTCTTGGCTGAACGCGACTTGCGTCGGCACGCCGCCGGGTGCCGCCAGGAAGAAATCCCGGACATTCTGGCTGGTGGTGCGCGAAATGTCCCAATGATCGAGCGCTTCGCCGAGGCTTGCGGTGTGCACCGTCGGCAGGTCGCGGTTGATCAGCCCGGCGCTATCCAACTGGCCGAGGATGGCCATGATGCCGCCGGCGCGATGGACATCCTCCATGTGGACGTCAGCCTTGGCCGGAGCCACCTTGCACAGCACCGGCACCCGCCGCGACAGCCGGTCGATGTCCTCCATGGTGAAGTCGACCTCGCCCTCATGTGCCGCGGCGAGGATGTGCAGGACCGTGTTGGTCGAGCCGCCCATGGCGATGTCGAGCGTCATGGCATTCTCGAAGGCGCCCTTCGAGGCGATGCTGCGCGGCAGCGCGGTGTCATCGTCCTGCTCGTAATAGCGCTGGGCGAGATCGACGATCAGATGACCGGCCTCGACAAACAGCCGCTTGCGGTCGGCGTGCGTGGCCAACGTCGAGCCGTTGCCGGGCAGCGAGAGGCCGAGCGCCTCGGTCAGGCAGTTCATCGAATTGGCGGTGAACATGCCGGAGCAGGAGCCACAGGTCGGACAGGCCGAGCGCTCGATGATCCTGACGTCCTCGTCGGACACCTTGTCGTCGGCGGCTGCGACCATGGCGTCGACCAGGTCAAGCGCCTGGGTCTTGCCGGCGAGCACCACCTTGCCGGCCTCCATCGGCCCGCCGGAGACGAAGACGGTCGGGATGTTGAGGCGCAGCGACGCCATCAGCATGCCGGGCGTGATCTTGTCGCAATTCGAGATGCAGACCATCGCGTCGGCGCAGTGCGCGTTGACCATGTATTCGACCGAGTCGGCGATCAATTCGCGCGACGGCAGCGAATAGAGCATGCCGTCATGGCCCATGGCGATGCCGTCATCGACGGCAATGGTGTTGAACTCCTTGGCGACGCCGCCGGCTTTTTCGATCTCGCGGGCAACCAGCTGGCCGAGATCCTTCAAATGGACATGGCCCGGCACGAATTGGGTGAAGGAATTGACCACGGCAATGATCGGCTTGCCGAAATCCGAATCCTTCATGCCGGTAGCGCGCCACAGGCCGCGGGCGCCGGCCATGTTGCGGCCATGGGTGGTGGTGCGGGAACGGTAGGCGGGCATTGAACTGTCCTTGCTGTCTGCGTCGCGCCCAAAGGTGCGGAAAACCGGAATTGAGCCGCAGGCCTTATAGACGGCACACTCTGGTCTGGCCACAATTTTGCGCTGCGCCAGGGTGCGGAACGAGCGGCCAGCCAAAGACGCAGCCGGCCCAGACCGTAAAAAAGTCAGAGGTGCTGTCGGATCGGGTCTCGTTCGAGCGTCCTTGGGCAGACGGCGGAACCGGGCATCAATTGCCAGCCAGCCGTTTTGCGAGTGAAAACAAAGCCAAAACCAGCCCGAGGAGCAAGAGAATGCAAAAGATCACCCCCTGCCTGTGGTTCAACGATCAGGCCGAGGAGGCCATGAACCATTATGTCTCCATCTTCAAGAATTCGAAGGTGCTGAGCGTGATGCGCTGGCCCAAGGGCAGCGGCGATAATGAGGGCAAGGTGCTGATGGTCTCATTCGAGCTCGACGGCGTTCAGTTCCAGGCGCTGAACGGCGGGCCGCAATTCAAGTTCACCGAGGCGGTCTCGCTCTCCATCGACTGCAAGACGCAGGAAGAGGTCGACTATTTCTGGGACAGGCTCATCGCGGGCGGTGGCCAGCCCAGCCAGTGCAGCTGGCTGAAGGACAAATTCGGCCTCTCCTGGCAGGTCGTTCCCGAGCAGCTGCCCAGGCTGCTGCTGGACGCCGACAGGGAAAAGGCCGGCCGCGTGATGCAGGCGATGATGCAGATGAGCAAGATCGACATCGCCAAGATCGAAGAGGCAGCCAAGGGGTGAATGGAACGCGATCTTGCCTTCTCCCCCCTGTGGGAGAAGGTGGATCGGCGCGAAGCGCCGAGACGGTTGAGGGGTGTGGGACGGAATGAGACGTTGGTGTTTTCTGGAACACCCCTCATCCGTCGCCTTCGGCGACACCTTCTCCCACAAGGGGAGAAGGGAAAACCAACAGCTCAAGCCGCCCTGTCGCGGACCTGATAATCCTTGACCGCGGTGAAGCGGATCGCCTTCCAGCGCTCGGCCTCGTAGTTGAGCGAGAAGGCGTGCTGGGCGAGGAACACCGGATCGTTGTCGAGATCGCGCGCGATGTCGCCGCGATGCGCCTCGATGAAGCGCTGGAGTTCGGCCTTATCGTCGGCCGATATCCAGCGGCAGACGGAAAAGCGCGACATCTCGAAATCGACCGGCAGTGTGTATTCGAAGTTTAGCCGCTCCTTCAAGACGTCGAGCTGCAGGGCGCCGACGACGCCGACGATGGCTGGCGAGCCGTCCTCCGGCGAGAACAATTGCACGACGCCTTCCTCGGCCATCTGGTGCAGTGCTTCCTTGAGCTTCTTGGCTTTCATGGCATCGCCGAGGCGAACGCGGCGCAGGATTTCAGGCGCGAAATTCGGCACACCGCGAAACAGGATCTCCTCGCCTTCGGTCAGCGTGTCGCCGATGCGCAGCGTGCCGTGGTTGGGGATGCCGACGACATCGCCGGCGAACGCCTCGTCGGCCGTGACGCGGGTGCGGGCGAAGAAGAATTGCGGTGCCGACAGGCTCATCGGTTTTCCCGTGCGCACCAGCTTGGCCTTCATGCCGCGCTCGAGCTTGCCGGAGCAGACGCGGACGAAAGCGATGCGGTCGCGATGGTTGGGGTCCATATTGGCCTGGATCTTGAAGACGAAGGAGGTCATCTTGTCCTCGGTCGCCTCGACCTTGCGGCTGTCGGCCTCCTGCGCGCGCGGCGGCGGCCCGTAGGCGCCGAGTGCCTCGATCAGGTCGCGCACGCCGTAATTGCGCAGCGCCGAACCGAAATAGACCGGCGTCAAATGGCCCTCGCGGAAGGCATCGAGGTCGAGCGGTCGACAGGCCGCGCGCGCCAGCTCCAGCTCCTCGATGAAGGCCTCGCGCTCGTTCTCCGGCAACAGGCCGGCGACGCGGTTGGAATCGGGTCCATTGACCGGCGTGCGCTCCTTTTCGGCGTCGCCCTTGCGCACCGCGTTCAGCGCCAGATGGTAGGTCCCGGAAAAGGTCTTGCCGCGGCCGATCGGCCAGGTGATCGGCGCTGTATCCAGTGCCAGCTTCTGCTCGATTTCATCGAGGATGTCGAACGGGTCTCGGCTTTCGCGGTCCATTTTGTTGACGAAGGTGATGATCGGGATGTCGCGCAGCCGGCAGACCTCGAACAGTTTCAGCGTGCGCGGCTCGATGCCCTTGGCGGCGTCGATCACCATGACCGCGCTGTCGACCGCCGACAGCGTGCGATAGGTGTCGTCGGCGAAATCCTCGTGGCCGGGCGTGTCGAGCAGGTTGAAGACGGTGTCCTCGTATTCGAAGGTCATCACCGAGGTGACCACCGAAATGCCGCGCTCGCGTTCGATCTTCATCCAGTCCGAGCGGGTCTGGATGCGGTCCTTCTTGGCCTTGACCTCGCCGGCAAGCTGGATGGCGCCGCCGAACAAAAGCAGTTTTTCGGTGAGCGTCGTCTTGCCGGCGTCGGGGTGGGCAATGATCGCGAAAGTGCGGCGGCGCGATACCGCTTGTTCGATGTCTTCAGCCAATTTCATGGAATCCTGTCTGTGGCGCGGGCTTCTAGCAGCGCTTTTCCGGCCTGTCGAACGGAAACACCACCCTTCGCCCTCAATGCCAGATGATGCAAATGTCACTGCGGGCCGCGAGTTCAGTCACGGATCACAGCCGCTTCAGTGACCGAACCGGCACTATCAGTGCGGATGGCGAGCCATTCATAGTCGATCGAAAGCAATCCCCTTTCCGGGCCAAGGACATAGACCAGGCTCCAATCGGAAAACTTGTCGGTCTCAGGCGGCGCGCCGAGCGCCGCAAGGACTTCTGCCCGCGATTTCCCAACCAACCACCCGGTCAGCACCAGGCTGTCGGCGATGCGATGGCGTTTATGCAAGGGATCATGCCAGCTGTAGTCACCGACTTGCCACCACGATCGAATGAACGGCAGTGGGCCGAAGAAGACGGCATAGACGATCATGACCATGGCAGTGCCAAGAGCCAGACCTCGCGTCCAGCGGCGCAAACGAGCCCTTTGTGGCGGGGACATGATCTCTGGTCGGGAACTCAACAGCGGAAAGCTTTCTCGCAAAGACGATGTCATCGACCGTTTCGAGAACGGAACACCACGACGCACCAAAGGTGTGCATGTATCACGACGGCGGGAGGGTATGAAGTCCTGCCGTTTAAAGGTGGAGGGCCGTGAGCAAAGACATCCTCTTCATCGGCGCTTCCATCGCCTGGAACCTGAGTGCAGTGCTTGTCAACCTTTCCGGCTGCAGCCGCCGCCGGTTCACGTCCCGACATCAGGCCGGTTCGGCCGCATGGCTCTCGAAGGCCACCTCCGGAATCCACTCGGCAATTGTGGCGCCGATCCTGCCGGCATGGTCCTCCTGTAGATAATGCGCGCCGGGTCCGAGATCGATCAACCGGCAGTTCTTCAGGCCGGCCGCGAATTCCCGTGCCGCATGCGGCGAGACGAGGGCCCCCGGATCGCCTGAGAAAAGCAGCTTCGGGTAGGAGGAGAGCCGGAGCGCCCGATGGTCGTGCTCGCTGATGGCAGCGACATCGGCGGGCTGGCCTTCAATCGGCAGGTCGCGCGGCAGCCGCAGGATCGGCTTGCGCGATTGGGGCGTCGGGAACGGTGCCCGGTAGGAGGCCATTTCCTCATCGCTCATCGTGCGCAGCACCGCAGCCGGAAGCACCTTTTCGACGAAGACGTTGTCTTCCAGGACAAGCTTCTCACCGACGCCAGGCGTGCGCATTGCCTTGAACAATTCGCGCGCCTGCGGACGCTGGTGAAAATCGTCCCAACTCTCGAAGGGGCGGATGAATTCCATGAAGGCGAGGCCGAGGATCCGCTGCGGCCGCCGGGCCGCGAGATGGAAGGCGAGCGCGGTGCCCCAGTCCTGCGCGACGACCACCACGTCACTGATGCCAAGCGTCTCGATGAAGGCGTCGAGATAGCGGACGTGGTCGAAGAAGCGATAGTCGATGTCCGGCTTGCCGGATTGGCCATAGCCGATCAGGTCGGGCGCAATGCAGCGGCCGAACGGCGCCACATGCGGGATGATGTCGCGCCAGATGTAGGACGACGTCGGGTTGCCGTGCAGGAATAGCACCGTCGGACCGGCAGTACCTGCCTCGACATAGGAGATGGTGGAATCGAGTACCGCGACTTCCGAGCGCGGCACCGTTGTGCGGGATTGCTGCTTTTCGAGTTTCGGGTTCATCGGATCAGCTCCTTTTTTACGAAGACTGTTTTGAAGACGATATTCTTGAAACGCTCGAGCGGTTCGGGACTGCGCTCCACCTTCATGCGCAGCATCGCGCCTTGCCAGGAACTCAACAGGAAATCGGCGAGGTCCTCGGCATCGAACGCGTCGGTGATGTCGCCAGCCGCCTGGCCCTCGGCGATGCATTCGGCAAAGGGCTTGCGCCAGCGTTCGAAGATGGCGACGAGTTGCAGCCTCAGCGCCTCACTGTGAGCCGCCGTCTCGAGGCTGAGATTGCCGATCATGCAGCCCCGTGCCCAATCATGCGCCTCCAGCTTCGACGTGATGATTTCGAGATAGCGGCGCAAGCGCCCGACCGGGGGTGTGCCGTCCCGGGCAAGGGCCTGCTCCGCCAAACCGCTCACATAGGCGAAATAGCGGTCCAGCACCTCGCCGGTGAACGCCTCCTTGGAGGCAAAATGATTGGTGAAGGACCCCGGACGGGCATCGGCCGCGGCGACGATGTCGCGTACGCCGGCGGCCGAATAGCCGGAGCTCCAGATGGTTTTGAAACCGGCGTCGAGAAGTTTTTCGCGAAGTGAATGTCTAGCCATGCCAGGTAAAATACGTACGTACGTATTAAAGTCAAGAGGCACATTTGATACGGCTCGCTCTTGGCAGAACCCACGGGCAATGGCATCGCAGTGGTGGCGTTGGAACGAGGAGTGAAGCATGACAGCTGCGAAAGAAGTGATCGTCATCGGCGCCGGTATCATCGGCGCCTCCATCGCCTGGCACCTGACCAGGGCTGGAGCAAAGGTGACGGTCGTTGCCGGCAGCGGCGCCGGCGGCGTCGCGACACCGAATTCCTTTGCCTGGATCAATGCCAGCTGGGGTAATCCGCAGCCTTACTTCCGACTACGGACTCGATCGATGGCCGAATGGACGCGACTGGCGAACGAGGTGCCCGGCATCCCGTTGCAATGGTGCGGCGGCCTGTGCTGGGACCTGCCACGTCCCGAACTCGAAGCCTATGCGGCCGAGCACTCCGCATGGGGCTACGGCATCGAGCGTGTCGACCTTGCCGGAGCGGCCCGCATCGAGCCCAATCTGACCGAGCTTCCCGATTTCGCCCTTTATGTCGCCGAGGAAGGCGTTGCCGAGCCGGTCGCCGCCACGCAAGCACTGCTGGCCGACGCCGAACGGCGCGGCGCGCGAATTGTAGCCGGGACGACCGTCACCGCTCTGGTGCAAGCCAACGGCAGGATTGCCGGCGTCGATACATCCGGCGGGCGGATTGCTGCCGACGAGGTGGTGATCGCGGCCGGAGCCGGCTCCCCGGCAATCGCTGCCACAGCCGGGATAGAACTGCCGATCGAAACGCCGCCCGGCCTGATCGTGCATTCGCGCCCCTACGAAAAGCTGCTCAACGGCCTGGTGATCGGCGACCGCCTGCATATGCGCCAGACGGCGGAAGGCCGCGTCATCGCCGGCTCGGATTTCGGTGGCGCCGATCCCGGCATGGATGCCCCGGCCACCGCCCGCGAGCTGTTTGCGGCGATGAAGGCGATGCTGCGCGGCGCGGATGGGCTGGAACTCGATTTCCACACCATTGGCTATCGGCCCACGCCGGTCGATGGCTTTCCGATCATAGGCCGCGCCGAAGGCACGAGCGGCGTCTATGTCGCCGTTATGCATTCCGGCATCACGCTGGCGCCGGCCGTCGCCCTGTTCGCCGCCCGCGAAATCCTCGACGGCGAGCGCGATCCGCTGCTTGATCCCTACGGACTGGCGCGGTTTACTCAATAGCCGGGCGGGCGGCGAAAGCCGCCGGCCAGCGGCTCGATTGCCCTGGCGATTCCGAGCAGGCGCCGCTCCGACCAGCGTTTGCCGACAAGCTGTAGTCCGATGGGCAGGCCGTCGCGATCTTGTCCGCAGGGCAGCGACAGTGCCGGATGGCCGCTGTAGTTGAACACCGCGCCATAGGCCGGCAGCATCAAGTAGCTTTGCGTCTTGCCGTCGACCTCGATCGGCGTTCCCGGCTCGCAATGCGGGAAGGCGGTGGCCATGGCGACCGGGCACAGCAAGGCGTCGCAGCCGTCGAAGAACCGTTCCCACGCCAGGATGGAGCTGTCGCGGCGGGCGAGCGCCTCGAACCAGCGCGAGACCGGCGTCGGCTTCTCCGGTGGTTTGGGCTGGGCCGCCTCCAGCATCATGCCGATCAGCGCACCGCCTTGTGCTAGGTCGTCGTGCAGGTCGAGCTCCGGCAATTTGGCATCCTCGACGATGGCGCCTGCCGACTGAAGCTCCTTTGCCAGACTTTCGACCGCCGCGCTGATCTCGCCGGCCACCGGAAAGCCCGGAAAGGACGGCGCGACGGCAATGCGCAAATTTCTGAGATCCAGCTCCGGCATGGTTTCGACCGGTACCGGCGCAAGGTCGGTATCGCTTCCATCCGGCCCGGCAATGAGGCCGTAGATCAGTGCCAGGTCCTCGACGCTGCGCGCCAGCGGTCCGAGGCAGGACATCAGCCGCACGCTGCGCGGCGCCCCGCCCGGGTCGGGGAAGGCGCCGGCGAGCGAGACGCGGTGCTCGGTCGGCTTGAGGCCGTAGACGCCACAAAAGGCGGCCGGCAGCCGGATCGAATCCTGCATGTCGGTGCCGACCTCGAACGGCGTCATACCAGTGCCGAGCGCCGCCGCCGCACCGCCGCTGGAGCCGCCGGCGGTGCGCTGGAGGTTCCAGGGGTTGCCGGTGCGGCCGAACAGTGGATTGTCAGACTGCCAGTCACCGAGCATCGTCGCCACGTTCGTCTTGCCCACCAGCACGCCGCCTGCCGCCTTCAGCCGGGCAACGACCGGACTGTCTGCCCTCGGAGCATAGTCGGCGAAGGCCGGGAAGCCGACGGTGGTTCTCATGCCGGCGGTTTCATGCGTGTCTTTCAGTGTGAACGGCACGCCATGCAGCGGCCCAAGAGCCTCGCCGCGCGCCTGCGCGTCGTCGGCTTTGACGGCGCGTTGCCGCGCACCGTCCCGATCGAGGGTTACGACGGCATTGACCGCCTTATTGTGCCTGTCGATCTGCGCCAGATGCTCGTCCAGCACCTCTATTGCGGAAACCGTACGGTCGCGGATGGCCGCGGCCAGTTTGGTGGTCGAGGAAAAGACGATATCCATGGTGAATGCTCCGGGCTATCGCGCCGCGATCCTCAAAATGGCGGATTGGCGCGTGGATACAAGCCTGGCTCGGCATTCGACGATGGCGGCGCTTGATCGGGATTGCGCTGCGGGGCCTGTTGAGGGTCGGCGCTGTCCAGCGGCCTCGCTGCGCTCGGTACCTCTGCGGCTTACCGTCCTCTGTTGTGCGTCCGCTCATAGAGCTCACGGATGATGCCGCTTGCCGTGGTCTCGAACAGAAACGGCAAGAAAGCATGAACGAGCGCGGCAAAGGCCGCCATGAACAATCGCGACGAGAACCATGCGGCGAAAGCCATATGGCCGAAATAACTCTCGCCGACCGCGGCCGGGTGAGAGGTGAAAAGTCTTGCGAGCCGTGCGGTCATGTCGATCCCTCCTGCCGGCATGAAGAGCCGGCGATGAGTATACTGGCATGGGTGTTCGGTTCATCGGTCTCAAATTGTCCTTGTGAAAGGCTGAATTTTGGGACAAACATCCCACATGGCGCCGGAAATAGACGAAATAGACCGGAGATTGCTGGCCGAGCTGCAACGCGACGGCACGCTGTCCGTCGACCAGCTCTCGGCAAGAATATCGCTGTCGCGCAATGCCTGCTGGCGCCGGGTGAAGCGGCTGGAGGAGGACGGCGTCATCACCGGCCGGGTGGCGCTGGTCGATGCCGACAAGCTTGGGCTCGGCCTTTCGGTGTTCATCCTGATCCGCACCTCCAACCACGATCCCGACTGGCTGCAAAGATTCCGGGCGGCGGTGACCGGCTTTGCCGAGATCACCGGCGCTTACCGCATGTCCGGCGATCTCGACTATGTCCTGCGCGCCCGCGTCGCCGATGTGAAGGCGTATGACCGGCTCTATCAACGGCTGATCGCCAAGGTGGCACTATCCGACGTTTCGGCCTCCTTCGTCATGGAGGAGATCAAGGAGACCACGGTCGTTCCGATGGAACTGCGCTGAGGCGGAACCGCACTGAAAGAAAGCCGTTGATAGCATTGCCGCCGAGTTGACTGAGCCGGCGTTCGCGACGATAGGATCAGCCTCATGCGCGCAGCACTTTATCCCACCTCCGTCATCGGTCCGGCTGTCGGCTTCGTCAGGCTGCCGCATGGCGAGGGCTTGCCGCTTCCGGCCTATGAAAGCTCGGGCGCCGCCGGCATGGACCTGCGCGCCGCCGTCCCGGACGACAGGCCGCTTTTGATCCTGCCGGGAAAGCGCGCGCTGGTGCCGACCGGGCTGGTCCTGGAAATTCCGGAGGGCGTCGAAGGCCAGGTCCGGCCGCGTTCGGGCCTCGCCTTCAAGCACGGGCTCACCTGCCTCAACACGCCGGGCACCATCGACAGTGACTATCGCGGCGAGGTCAAGGTGCTGCTGATCAATCTCGGCGACGAGGATTTCGCGGTGACGCGGGGCATGCGGATCGCCCAGATCGTCTTCGCCCCGGTGACGCAGGCGACCGTCGAGGAGCGCACATTGGCTGGCGGTACGGCGCGCGGCTCGGGCGGCTTCGGATCGACCGGCACGGCCTGATGAAAATACCCAAGCTCGTCATCTTCGATTGCGACGGGGTTCTGGTCGACACCGAGAACCTGGCCAATCGGCGCCTCGCCGAGTGGCTGACCGCGGCCGGCTTTCCGGCCAGCTTCGAATATTGCCGCAAGAATTTCTCCGGCCGCAGCATGGTCTCGGTGCAGAAGGAAGTCGAGGCGACCGGCGTCAGCCTCGGCGCCGATTTCGTCGAGCGTTGGAACGCCGGCCTGCCGGACCTGTTTGCGCATGGCGTCGAGGCCATCCCCTACGTTCGCGAGTTCATCGAAACCGTGCACGCCGCCGGCATCGCCACCTGCGTCGCCTCGTCGGCACGGGTACCGAAAATGCACATCACGCTCGGTCAGACCGGGCTGCTGCCGCTGTTCGAGCATGCGCTGTTCAGCTCGACCATGGTCTCGCGCGGTAAGCCGTTCCCCGACCTCTTCCTGCATGCGGCAGCGACGATGGGCTTCGCACCCGCCGACTGCATCGTCATCGAGGACAGCGTCGCCGGCACGGCAGCCGGCATCGCCGCCGGCATGCGCGTCTATTCCTACCACGGCGACCCGCTTTCCGACCGCGACGGGCTGATCGAAGCCGGCGGCATCCTGTTCGACGACATGCGTGAACTGGCCGGGCTGGTGCCGATCCACTGATCGCCTTTGCGCAGCCTGCATGCGCGCCCGATCTCAGACCGGGCGCGGCGCCCCAAGTACTCGGTCGACCGTGTCGCGTATGAGACTGCGCAGATTGGCCGGCCTGTCGAGATGACTGACGACAAGGAGGCCGTCGGCCGCCACCGTTAGCGCGTCCGCGGTGCGGTCCGGATCGGGATCTGCGTCGGCGATCAGCAAGTCCCTGAGGGTGCCCCACTTCCAGTGACGATGCTGATCGATCGCCTGGCGAACCGGGCTGCTGGGGTCCGGATATTCAGCAGCGGCGTTCTGAAACGGGCAGCCGCGGTAGCCCGGCTGATCCGCCGCGTCGGCGATGAGATCGAATATGGCAAGGATCATCTGGCGAGGTGGCCGCCGGCCAAGGCTCGCGATTGCCGCCCGTCCTCCCTTGCTGAGCTCCTCGATATAGGCGCGGACGAGGTCGTCCTTGGCCGCGAAGTGATGATAGAACGTCGCCTTGGCAACGCCGGCCTCGGCGATGATGCGGTCGATCCCGACTGCACGGACCCCCTCCAGAGAAAACAGTGCGGTCGCCGTATCGAGGATGCGACGGGACGGTGGGCGACTTCGCCGGCGGCGCCCAACGGATAGCCCCAGGCGTTTTTCGTCGACTGCCGGGTGGATGAGGGCGACGTACGGGCCCTTACTTTCGCCGACGGCAAGATTGTGCGAGAGCGGCTCATCGCCCGCGACGAGCAGAGCCGGCGGATCGTGTGGGGATGGCTCGGCGACGAGGTCACCCACGATAATACCTTCATGCAGGTCTTTGCCGAGGGCGAGGGCCGGAGCCGCCTGGTCTGGATCCACGACACTCTGCCCGACGAACTCGGCGCGTGGCTCGCAGCCGCCATGGATCAGCTGGTGCCGGTTTTCCAGCAGACCCTGGCGAGCCAAGCCAAGCCAACATAGTGAGGCAACGCCAGGTGTTTCCTCTTGGTCGCAAAATGCTCTAGCTTGCGCGCGCCCGACATAACGAGCGCGCGCATGACCTTCTCCCTGCTTCGTTTCATCTTTGCCTGCCTGCTGCTGCCTTGCCTTTGGATGGCGGCCAGCGCCGAGGCCGTCAGTTTCCCGGAGCTCGGCAGCGCTGTCCCCGGCCACGGCGATGTCACCTATCTCGATCTCGCCAGGATGGTCATTCCCGATCTGACCGCGGACAAGAACGGTTTTTTCCGAGGTTCGATGCCGATCGAGATGCGCCACGTCGCTGGACCGGACTACGACGGCTCGCCGCCGGCGACGTCGGGTCTTTCCAGCGGCGACGTGCTCGGCATCAAGGCCGGCGGCAAGGACCGGCTGGCGATGCTGCTCGACCTCGGCGACTCGCCTGACAGCGCCGAGGGTTATGCCGTGCTGGCACTCTACGACATCACCGGCAAGCCGGCCTTGCTCGACGCGGTCAATGTCGCCGTCGACCGCAGCACCTACTTTCGCGATCCGGGCAAGCTGTCGATCGGGCCCGGCGATGACGCCATCATCAGCATGAGCATGCATTTCAATTCGAGCCAGGGCTATGGGATCACGCCGCTGATCATGGTCCGCAACGACAGGTTCGAGCTGATCGACATGATCTATACGTTCGACGAAAACCTCTGCACCCATAGGAGGACACAGAATGCGGCGTTCCAGGTGATCGCCGACGGCCAGCCCTATGCAGCCATCAAGGTCACGGTGACCGACGCGACGCTGCCGGGAGAAGAAAGCTGCGACGGCCAGCCGCCGCCAGAGGCGTCTTCGCGCGACATCTCCGTCACCTATCATTGGGACAAAAATGCTTCGCGCTACGTCAAGGATTCCGACGCGCTGGATCGATTGGCAGATGACAACGCCAAACGCTTCTGAGCCAACCGCATTTGTTTGCCCGGCGCCTTCCGCCGGGCTAGAATTTGCCTCACATTCTGCACTGGAGGGGAGCATCCATGGACAAGGGCAAGATTTTTCGCGACCTGCATGCCTCGATCTTCGTCATGGCCAATTCCTGGGACGTCGGCACGACCAAGCTCTTGGCCTCATTCGGCTTCAAGGCGCTGGCCACGACCAGCGCCGGCTTTGCCTTTTCGCGCGGCCTGCCGGACGGCGCGGTGACGTTCGAGGCGATGATCCATCATTGCCGTGAAGTGTCAGCGGCGACCGGGCTGCCGGTTTCGGCGGACCTCGAAAAGGGCAAGGGCGACAGCGCGACAAGTGCCGGCGAGACCATCTTCGCCGCCGAGGCGGCTGGCCTCGCCGGCTGCTCGATCGAGGACCATACCGGCGAGCCCGACAAGCCGATCTATGATTTTGCGCATGCCGTCGAGCGCGTCGCGGCGGCGGCGGAAGCGGCACGGGCACTGAAACGCGATTTCGTCTTCACCGCGCGGGCCGAGAATTTCCTGTGGGGCAAGCCCGACCTCGACGATACGATCAAGCGGCTGCAGGCCTTCGAGAAGGCCGGCGCCGACGTGCTCTATGCACCGGGGCTGGGCGACATCGAGATGGTGCGAACCGTCTGCTCGGCGCTGACCAAGCCGGTCAACGTCATGGCCGGGCCCGGCTTCACCATCGCCGACCTGGCCATGGCGGGGGTAAAGCGCGTCTCGCTCGGCCCATGGCTGACCAATTTCGCCTTCGGCATGCTGGAGACCGCGGCGCGCGAGATCCAGCAGGATGGCACCTTCGGCTTCACCCGCGCCGCCATGCCGTTCGGCAAGCTGCAGGCGCTATTTGCCAAACCTTCCGCCTAGGTCGGGTCCGGCAAATGACGCTCACGGTCGTGGACATGCACACCGGCGGCGAGCCGCTGCGGATCGTCACCGGCGGCTACCCCGATATTCCCAAGGGCACGATCCTCGAAAAGCGTGCGTATGTGCGCGACCATCTCGATCATCTCAGAAAGATCCTGATGTTCGAGCCGCGCGGCCATTACGACATGTATGGCGCGCTGCTGGTCGAGCCCGACCTGCCGGGCGCCGACCTCGCGGTGCTGTTCATGCACAATGAGGGCTATTCGACGATGTGCGGCCACGCCATCGTCGCGCTCGGCCGCTACGCCGTCGACGAGCGGCTGGTGGCGCCACGCGAGCCGATGACGACCGTCAATATCGAGGCGCCATGCGGGCTGATTTCGGCTGCGGTCGAGGTGAGGGACGGCAAGGCCGGCGCGGTGTCCTTCGAAAGCGTGCCGGCGTTTCTGTTCGCCGGCGACCAGCGGATCGAGCTGCCGGGCTATGGTCCGGTCGGCTTCGACGTCGCCTATGGCGGCGCCTTCTATGCTCTGGCCGACTGCCGCCAGTTCGGGCTGGAATTCGGCAGGAACCGCGTGCGCGATTTCGTCGATGCGGCGACCGCGCTGAGTGATAAGCTGAAGGCCGAATTGCCGCTGTCGCATCCCGACCATGCCGATCTCGCCTTTCTCTACGGCACCATCCTGACCGACGGACAGGATGCGTTCTCCGATACGCCGACCAAAAACATCTGCGTTTTCGCCGAGGCCGAGGTCGACCGTTCGCCGACTGGCTCCGGCGTCACCGCGCGGTTGGCCGTCATGCACGCCAAGGGCCAGATCGAGATTGGCCGAACGCGGCTGTTCGAGAGCATCGCCGGCTCGCGCTTTTCCGGCGCCGTCGTACGCACGGCCACAGCCGGGCCGCATGACGCCATCATCGCCCGCGTCGGCGGCCGCGCCTATTACTCAGGGCGGGCCGAATTCATCGTCGAGGACGACGACGAACTGGGCAGGGGTTTTCTGCTGAGATAGCTCCCTTCCCGTGCCGAGATCGCCTTGTGCAGATGCACCATCATGGCGGCGGCGAACAGTGGCGTCAGAAGGTTGAGCAGCGGCACGGCGAGGAAAGCGGCGACCACCAGCCCGGCCAGGAACACGGTGATCGAGTGCTTTCTGCGCAGCGCCTTGGCCTCGGCCTCCGGGCGAAAGCGCATGGCGGCGAATTCGAAGAACTCGCGCCCGAGCAGATAGCCGTTAACGACGAAGAAGGCGGCGATGTTGATGCCCGGCACCAGCAGCAGCAGCAGGGCGACGATATTGCCGAGGATGACGACGCCGAAGAAGCGGATCGCCAGCACCAGCGAGCGCAACGGCGGCACGGCGCGGCCGGGCGGGTCGTTTGGATAATCCGTGCGCTCGACCACTTCGGCGACGTCGTCGAGGAACAGGCCGGCGATGATCGCCGTCACCGGCGCGATGAGCAGCGCCAAGCCCAGCGCAAGGCCGATGCCGACGACGATGGCGCCCAGCCAACCGGCCCAGGAGGGTAGGGCGGGCAGCCATGCATCGATCCACGGCCAGGCCAGCCATTCGAACAGGCTCTTGATCCCGAACCAAAGCGCCGCCAGCGCCAGCAAGGTCAGCCCCAGCGTCTTCAGGAACACGGAACGGAATTCGGGTGAGAACAGCCGGCTCAAGGCGGCACGGGCGGCGTCGAGGATCACGGCGTTTCCAATTCCATGTCAAACGAGGCCATGGGCGATATTTCGGGATAGGCGGAGACAGGTCGCGAGACAAGCGCAAACCGCGATACGAAGCATCTGCGTTCTGCCCGGATTTATAACTCGCGGCCTAGGCAAAGCCGCATCAAACCGCTAGACCCGCCCGCGCCCGGCGTGGCAGAAAGCCGGTGGGTTTTTGGCGGAGACATGAATTGATGCCGGACTATGACGTGCTTTGTATCGGGAATGCCATCGTCGACATCATCGCCCAGTGCGACGAGGCGTTCCTGGAGACCAACGGCATCATCAAGGGCGCGATGAATTTGATCGACACGAGGCGCGCCGAACTGCTCTACAGCCGCATGGGCCCGGCCATTGAAGCCTCGGGCGGCAGCGCCGGCAACACCGCGGCGGGCGTCGCCTCCTTCGGCGGCCGCGCCGCTTTCTTCGGCAAGGTCTCCAACGACGCACTCGGCGAAATCTACGCGCATGACATCCATGCCCAGGGCGTCGCCTTCGACACCAGGCCGCTTAACGGCGAACCGCCGACGGCGCGCTCGATGATCTTCGTCACGCCGGACGGCGAGCGCTCGATGAACACCTATCTCGGCGCTTGCGTCGAGCTCGGCCCGGAGGACGTCGAGGCCGACAAGGCGTCGGGCGCCGCGGTCACCTATTTCGAGGGTTATCTGTGGGACCCGCCGCGCGCCAAGGAGGCGATCCGGCAGACGGCGAAGCTCGCCCATGCCGCCGGGCGCGAAGTGTCGATGACATTGTCGGACTCGTTCTGCGTCGACCGCTACCGCGACGAGTTCCTCGATCTCATGCGCTCCGGCACCGTCGATATCGTCTTTGCCAACAGCCACGAGATCAAGTCGCTCTACCAGACCGCTTCATTCGACGAGGCGCTGGCGCGGATCCGCAGGGACTGCAAGATCGCCGCCGTCACCCGCTCGGAAAAGGGCTCGGTGATCGTGCGCGGCGACGAGACCGTGACCATCAATGCGACCAGGATCCGCGAGCTGGTCGACACGACAGGCGCCGGCGACCTCTATGCCGCCGGCTTCCTCTACGGCTACACGCAAGGCCGCAGCCTCAAGGATTGCGGCGATCTCGGCTCGCTAGCGGCCGGGCTGGTCATCCAGCAGATCGGCCCAAGGCCACGCCAGAATTTGCGCAGAGAGGCCGAGCAGGCGGGGCTGCTGTAGCGGCATCTCTTCCTTCTCCCCTGTGGGAGAAGGTGGATCGGCGCGCAGCGCCGAGACGGTTGAGGGGTGCTGGACGGAGTGCTGCCGGTGCCAAGCTGGAACACCCCTCATCCGACCGAGCTTCGCTCGGCCACCTTCTCCCACAACAAGGGGAGAAGGGAGAGGCGCTGCTGCTGCCCCCGCTCGTCAAGCTCCCGCGCTATACGCCGCGATCGCCGCCATGTTGACGATGTCTGAATCCTTGGCATTCAGCGAGACGATCTGAACCGGCTTGTTCAGGCCGACCAGCAGCGGGCCGATGACGGTCGAGCCGCCGAGCTCCTGCAGCATCTTGGTCGAGATCGAGGCCGAGTGGAAGGCCGGCATGACCAGCACGTTGGCCGGGCCGGTCAGCCTGATGAACGGGTACTGCGCCATGGCACGGGCGTTGAGCGCCACGTCGGCGGCCATCTCGCCGTCATACTCGAAATCGACGCGGCGCTTGTCGAGGATGCGCACCGCTTCCTGGACGCGCTCGGAGCGCTCGCCCTGCGGATGGCCGAAGGTCGAATAGGCGAGCATGGCGAGCCTCGGCTCGTAGCCCATGCGGCGGGCGAAACCGGCGGCCTCCTCGGCGATGTCGGCGATCTCGACGGCATCCGGCATGTCGTGCACCGCGGTGTCGGCAACGAGGACGGTGCGACCGCGCGCGAGCACGATCGACACGCCGATGACGCAATGGCCGGGCCTTGCGTCGATGACGCGGCGGATGTCGTCGAGCGCCGTCGAATAGTTGCGGGTAACGCCGGTGACGATGCCGTCGGCATCGCCCAGCGCCACCATGCAGGCGGCGAAATGGTTGCGGTCGTTGTTGATCAGCCGCTGGCAGTCGCGGAACAGGAAGCCTTTGCGCTGCATGCGCTCGTAGAGATAGTCGGTGTAGATCGAGTTGCGGCGCGACAGCCGCGCATTGATGATCTCGATGCCTTGCTTGCCGAGGTCGATGCCGGCGTTCCTGGCGTTTTCCTTGATGATGTCGTCGCGTCCGAGCAGGATGGCGGTGCCGAGCCGCTGGTTCACATAGGAGACGGCGGCGCGCATCACCTGCTCCTCCTCGCCCTCGGCAAAGACGATGCGCTTGGGCTGGCGGCGCACCCGGTCGTAGATGCGCTGCAGCGTCGAGGCGATCGGGTCGCGGCGGGCGGAAAGCTCCTGCGCGTAACGGTCGAGATCGAGGATCGGCTTGCGCGCGACGCCGGAGTCCATCGCCGCCTTGGCGACGGCGATCGGGATCGCCGATATCAGGCGCGGATCGAACGGCACCGGGATGATGTAGTTGGGGCCGAATTTCGGCCGCATGCCCTGGTAGGCGGCGGCGACGTCGTCGGGCACGTCCTGGCGCGCCAGCTCTGCGAGCGCTTTGGCCGCGGCGATCTTCATGTCGTCGTTGATGGTGGTCGCCCGCACATCGAGCGCGCCGCGGAAAATGTAGGGGAAGCCAAGCACGTTGTTGACCTGGTTCGGGTAGTCGGACCGCCCCGTCGCCATGATGGCGTCGGTGCGGATCTCGGCGACCTCCTCCGGCGTGATCTCGGGGTCGGGATTGGCCATGGCGAAGATGATCGGGTTCTTGGCCATCGACTGCACCATCCTGGTGGTCAGAGTGCCCTTGGCCGAGAGGCCGAGGAACACGTCGGCGCCGTCCAGCGCCTCGGCCAGCGAGCGCGCGCCGGTTTTCACGGCGTGCGCCGATTTCCACTGGTTCATGCCTTCGGTGCGGCCCTGGAAGACCACGCCCTTGGTGTCGCACAGGATGATATTCTCAGGCGCAAAGCCCATCGCCTTCATCAATTCGATGCAGGCGATGCCGGCAGCGCCGGCGCCGTTGCAGACCATTTTCGTGGTCTTCATGTCGCGGCCGGTGATTTCCAGCGCGTTGATCAGGCCGGCGGCCGAAATGATGGCGGTGCCGTGCTGGTCGTCATGGAAGACCGGTATGTCCATCAGCTCGCGCAGCCGCTGCTCGATGATGAAGCATTCCGGTGCCTTGATGTCCTCGAGGTTGATGCCGCCGAAGGAGGGGCCGAGAAAACGCACGCAGTTGATGAATTCGTCGGCATCCTCGGTGTCGACCTCGAGATCGATGGAATCGACATCGGCGAAGCGCTTGAACAGCACCGCCTTGCCTTCCATCACCGGCTTCGAAGCAAGCGCGCCGAGATTGCCGAGGCCGAGGATGGCGGTGCCGTTGGAGATGACGGCGACCATGTTGCCGCGAACCGTATAGTCGAAGGCGCGGCTCGGATCCTCGGCGATGGCGAGGACCGGAACGGCGACGCCCGGCGAATAGGCAAGGCTGAGATCGCGCTGCGTCGCCATTGGTTTTGTGGCGACGATCTCCAGCTTGCCAGGGCGGCCCATGGCATGGAATTCCAATGCCTCCTGGGCGCTGACGGAGGGCCCGTTGCTTTCGGTTTTCTTGACCATGGTACTTTCGGTTTCCTCGCCCGTACGGCACCGCTTGAGATGGGTGCGCATGCTTTCTTTTGTGGAAGGTTCGGGATTAAGGCTACACTTCGCCGCTGTAAACCGCCAAGCATGGCTTGCAAAATTTTGGAAGCAGCTTCTTGAACGACGAGACGCCCATTCGAAGCGACAACGCCACGCCGGCCTTCGCGCCGGCGACGCCGATGATGGAGCAGTATATCGAGATCAAGGCGGCGAACCCGGATTCGCTGCTGTTCTACCGCATGGGCGATTTCTACGAGCTGTTCTTCGACGATGCCGAGAAGGCAAGCCGGGCGCTCGGCATCGTGCTGACCAAGCGCGGCAAGCACCAGGGGCTCGACATCCCGATGTGCGGCGTGCCAGTGCATGCCGCCGACGATTATCTGCAGAAGCTGATCGGCCAGGGGTTCCGCGTCGCCGTCTGCGAGCAGATCGAGGATCCGGCCGAGGCGAAGAAGCGCGGCGGCAAATCGGTGGTGCGCCGCGACGTGGTGCGGCTGGTCACCCCGGGCACCATCACCGAGGACAAGTTGCTGGCGCCGTCGGAATCGAGTTTTCTGATGGCGCTGGGACGGGTCAAGGGCGGCAGCAGCGATACAAGAGGCGGGGAGCGCGGCAGCGCGACAGGGAACCAAGGAAGTTTCGCCCTAGCCTGGATCGAGATCTCGACCGGTGTCTTCCGCGTCGCCGAGACCACCGCCGACCGGCTGCTCGCCGATGTCTTCCGCGTCGATCCGCGCGAGCTGATCGTCGCCGAGCCGGTGTTTTACGACCCGGAGCTGAAACCGGTCTTCGACGTGCTTGGCCGCGTCGCCAGCCCGCAGCCGCCGTCGCTGTTCGATTCGGCTTCGGCCGCCGGCCGCATCGCCCGCTTCTTCGAGGTGGCAACGCCGGACAGTTTCGGCACGTTTTCGCGCGCCGAACTGTCGGCGATCTCAGGCGTCATCGCCTATGTCGAAAAGACGCAGAAGGCCGAGCGGCCGCCGCTGTCGCGGCCGCAGCGCGAGGAGCAGGGTTCGACGCTGTTCATCGACCCGGCGACGCGCGCCAATCTGGAACTGCTGCGCACGCTGTCCGGCAGCCGCGACGGATCGCTGTTCAAGGCGATCGACCGCACGGTGACCGGCGGCGGTGCAAGGCTGCTCGCCGACCGGCTGATGGCGCCGCTGACCGATCCGGCGGCAATCGCCGCAAGGCTGGACTCGGTGTCGTTCTTCCGCTCCGAGACGCGCCTTTGCCAGGCGGTGCGGACAAGCCTGAAGAGCGTTGCCGATATGCCGCGCGCGCTGTCCAGGCTGGCGCTCAACCGCGGCGGCCCGCGCGACCTCGGCGCGCTGCGCGCCGGTTTCGAAGCAGCCGGCGCCATCGCCGAACTGTTCGGCCAAACCGCCTTGCCGGGCGAACTGAGCACGGCGTTGGGAGCTATCAAGGCACTGCCGAATGAACTGGCGACGCATCTGGCGCAGGCGCTCAGCGACGAGCTGCCGTTGCTCAAGCGCGACGGCGGCTTCGTCCGCGGCGGCTACCACGCCGAACTCGACGAGATGCGGGCACTGCGCGACGAGTCGCGAAAGGTGATCGCCGGGCTGGAGCGTTCGCTGATCGACGAGACCGGCATCCGCTCGCTGAAGATCAGGCACAACAATATGCTGGGGTATTATATCGAAGTCACCGCCAACCACCATGCGCTGATGACCGGCAGCGACGGCGCCAGGGCGCGCTTCATCCATCGCCAGACCATGGCCAACGCCATGCGCTTCACCACCACCGAACTCGCCGAGCTGGAAACCAGGATCGCCAACGCCGCCGACCGGGCGCTGGCGATCGAGCTTGCCGCTTTCGAGGCGCTGATGGCAGAAGTGGTCGGCCAAGCCGACACGATCCGCGCCGGCGCCGAAGCGCTCGCCGTGCTCGACGTTTCGGCCGCGCTTGCCTTGCTTTCCGAGAGCGAGGCCTGGTGCCGGCCGCTGGTCGATGCGAGCCTTGCCTTCGAGATTGCGGGCGGACGCCACCCGGTGGTCGAACAGGCGCTGCGGCGTTCCGGCGAAGGTCCGTTCGTCGACAATGATTGCGATCTGTCGCCGCAAGGCGATGCCAAGGCCGGCGCGATCTGGCTGCTGACTGGCCCCAATATGGGCGGCAAATCGACCTTCCTCAGGCAAAACGCGCTGATCGCCATCCTCGCCCAGACCGGCTCCTTCGTGCCGGCGGCATCAGCCCATATCGGCGTCGTCGACCGGCTGTTTTCGCGGGTCGGCGCCTCCGACGACCTGGCGCGCGGCCGCTCCACCTTCATGGTCGAGATGGTCGAGACGGCGGCGATCCTCAACCAGGCAGGCGAACGCGCACTGGTCATCCTCGATGAGATCGGCCGCGGCACCGCCACTTTCGACGGCCTGTCCATCGCCTGGGCGGCGGTCGAATATCTGCACGAGAAAAACCGCTGCCGGGCGATCTTCGCCACGCATTTCCACGAGATGACGGCGCTGGCCGGAAAACTGCCGCGGCTCTCCAACGTCACCATGCGGGTCAAGGAATGGGAGGGCGACGTGGTCTTCCTGCACGAGGTCGGCAAGGGTGCGGCCGACCGTTCCTACGGCGTCCAGGTTGCGCGGCTGGCCGGCCTGCCAGAGGCCGTCGTCGGCCGGGCCAAGGAAGTGCTGCACCAGCTTGAAGCAGGCGAGGTCTCGGGCAAGGCCAACCGTCTGGTCGACGACCTGCCGCTGTTTTCCGTGGCGGCGCAGCGGGAAGCGTCGAAGCCGGCGAAGAGTGACGGGCTGGGCGCGGCGCTAGCGGAGATCAATCCCGACGAGATGACTCCAAGGGAGGCGCTGGAAGCGCTGTACCGGCTGAAGGGGCTGGCTGGGAAGTAGTGCTCGTCCGATAGCGCTCTACGGCACCCCCCCTCTGTCCTGCCGGACTGTCCGGCAGGACAGAGGGGGTGTGACGGAACGCTGCTTTGGCTTGCCTTCCGCCCCACCCCTCAAATCATCGCCAAGCCGGACTTCCGCCTCGGTGGTGGGAAGGCGCGGTCAATTTCGGCGAAATCTTCGCTCGTGAGCTCGATCTCCAACGCCGCGACATTCTGCCGGATATGCTCCGGGCGGCTGGCCTTCGGAATGGCAATCACGCCCTCCTGCGCCATCACCCAGGTAAGCGCGATCTGCGCCGGCGTCGCACCGTGGCGGGCGGCGATGGCATCTAACCTGGCGTTGCGTGCCAATACCCCCTGATCGACCGGCGAATAGGCCATCAGCGGCATGCCGCGTTGCCGGCTCCACGGGGCGAGGTCGAACTCGACGCCGCGCTGCGACAGATTGTAGAGCACCTGGTTGGTCTGGACGTTGCCGCCGGCCGGCAACCGAACCAGCTCTTCCATCTCGTCGGTATCGAAATTGCTGACGCCCCAATGGCGGATCTTGCCGGCCGCCTTCAACGCTTCGAACGCCTCTACCGTTTCCATCAAAGGCACGCTGCCCGGCCAATGCAAGAGATAGAGATCGATGCGGTCGGTGGCGAGATGCCTCAGGCTGTTCTCGCATGCCCGTTTCACGCCGGCGCGCGAGGCATTGGACGGCAGCACCTTGGAGACCAGGAAAACCTCGTCGCGGCGACCGGCGGTGGCCTCCGCCACCACCTCCTCGGCGCCGCCGCTGGCATACATTTCGGCGGTGTCGATCAGCGTCATGCCGAGATCCAGCCCGAGCTTCAGGGCATTGGCCTCATCGCCGCGGCGGCGACCGTCCTCGCCCATCTTCCAGGTGCCCTGGCCGAGCACCGGCACGGCTTCGCCGCAGGGCAGGGTGGTCGTTCTTATCGTCGATGGCATGGCATGCTCCAGTCCGAGGCCCGGATAGCACCACAGTCGCCAAGGCAAATCCAGGTGAAGCAGAATCCAGGTGAGGCCTCTCGCCCGGATTTCCCGACAGCGTGACGCCTACTTCACCGGATGGGCGGCGAGCCAGTCCTGCATCTGCTTGATCTCGGCTTGCTGCGCGGCGATCACTGCTTCGGCCAGCTTGCGGATTTCCGGATCCTTGCCATTGGCGAGCTCAACCTTGGCCATGTCGATGGCCGCCTGGTGATGCGGGATCATGCCGCGAGCGAAATCGACGTCGGCATTGCCGGAATATTCGATTGCCATCATGTCGGTATGCATCTTGTCCATCGCCGCCTTATAGCCCTCGGTCGAGGGGCTCTGCGCGCCCATTGCGCCCATGTCGTGCTTCATCTCCTCGGCTTGTGCCGGAACGCTTTCGAGGAAAACGGCAAGCAGCATTCCCGCCGCCATCATCAGCAGCACGATCTTCTTGGCCAGGGTCATTCATCGTCTCCTTTTTTGAACAGGGTCTATCTGGAAGTTTTAATCAGAGTTTCAACGTCCTGAGCCGCAATGCGTTGGCGATGACCGAAACCGAAGACAGGCTCATCGCCGCCGCCGCAATCATCGGCGACAGCAGCGTGCCGGTGAGCGGATAAAGCACGCCGGCAGCAACCGGCACGCCAAGCACATTGTAGAGGAAAGCGAAAAACAGGTTCTGGCGGATGTTGCGGATCGTCGCGCGGGCCAGCGTCCTCGCCCTGACGATGCCGTTGAGATCGCCCTTGACCAGCGTAATTCCCGCACTTTCGACCGCAACATCGGCGCCGGTGCCCATAGCGATGCCGACATCGGCAGCGGCCAGTGCTGGCGCATCGTTGACCCCGTCGCCGGCCATGGCGACGCCGGCGCCGTTTGCACGCAATTCCTCGACCAGCGCACCCTTCTGCTCGGGCAAAAGCCCAGCACGCACCGCGTCGATGCCGAGCTTGGCTGCGATGGCCTTGGCGGTGCGCTCGTTGTCGCCGGTCGCCATGACGATCCTCAGCCCGCTGTCATGCAGCGCCTTGATCGCCTCGGCGGTGGTCGCCTTGATCGGGTCGGCAACGGCGACGAGGCCGGCGAGCTTGCCTGCGACAGCGACGAACATCGCGGTCTTGCCGTCGGCCTGCAGCGCCTCGGCGCTGGCCAGGACCGACGCCGTGTCGATGCCGAGATCGGCCATCATCGCGGCATTGCCGAGCGCCACCTTCTGCCCCGAAACCGTGCCGGAAACGCCCTTGCCGGTGACGGCCTCGAAACCGCCGGAGTCGGGGACCTTCACGCCGCGTTCGCGGGCGCCTTCGACGATCGCCTCGGCCAGCGGATGCTCCGAGCCTTTTTCGAGACCGGCGGCGAGCGACAGCAGCTCGTCCTGCGCCATGCCTTCGACGGCAACGACATCGGTCAGTCGCGGCCGGCCTTCGGTCAGCGTTCCCGTCTTGTCGACGATCAGCGTATCGACCGAGGCGAAGCGTTCGAGCGCCGCCGCTTCCTTGATCAGCACGCCGGCATGCGCGCCGCGCCCGGTGGCGGTCATGATCGACATTGGCGTGGCAAGGCCGAGCGCACAGGGACAGGCGATGATCAGCACCGAGACCGCCGAGACGATGGCAAAGACCAGGCTGGGTTCCGGTCCGACGATCGCCCAGGCGACGAACGCAATGATCGCAACCAGAACGACGGCCGGGACGAAGTAGAACGAGACGCGGTCGGCCAACCCCTGGATCGGCGCGCGTGAACGCTGCGCCTTGGCGACCAGCTCGACGATGCGCGCCAGCGTCGTCTCGGCGCCGACTTTGTCGGCGCGCATGATCAGCGAGCCGTTCTTGTTGAGCGTACCGCCGGTGAGGTTGTCGCCGTCGGTCTTTTCGACCGGCAGCGGCTCGCCTGTGATCATCGATTCGTCGATGGAGGAGCGCCCTTCGAGCACAATGCCGTCGACCGGCACGGCGTCGCCTGGGCGGATGCGCAAGCGGTCGCCGGCCTTGACGGTTTCGAGCGGCACGTCGTCTTCGGAACCGTCCGCGCCGATCAGCCGCGCCGTCTTCGGCGCCAGGTCGAGCAGCGCACGGATCGCCGAACCGGTTTTCTCGCGGGCACGCAATTCCAGCACCTGGCCGAGGAACACCAGCGCGACGATTACCGCCGCCGCCTCGAAATAGACCGGTACGGTGCCGTCATGGCCGCGGAACTGGTGCGGAAAGAGGCCTGGAAACAGCGTGGCGATGACGCTGTAGAGGTAGGCGGCACCGACGCCGAGCGAAATCAGCGTCCACATATTGGGGCTGCGGTTGAGGATCGAATCCCAGCCGCGGTGGAAGAACGGGAATGCCGCCCACAGCACCACCGGGCTGGCCAGCGCCAGCTCCAGCCAGACCTTCGCGCGGTCGTCGATGAAGGCCTGAAACGTCAGGCCGAGCATCGGCGCCATGGCGATGAGCAGCAACGGCACGGACAGCACCGCGCTCACCCAAAAGCGCCTGGTGAAGTCGACCAGTTCCGGGTTAGGCCCCTCGTCGCCGGTCGGCACGCCCATCGGTTCCAGCGCCATGCCGCAGATCGGGCAGGAGCCGGGCTTGTCGCGGATGATTTCCGGATGCATCGGGCAGGTGTATTGCGTGCCCTTGGGCATCGGCTGCGGCGCCGGCCTGTCGCCGAGATATTTTGCCGGCTCGGCCTCGAACTTCGCCTGGCAAGCGGCCGAGCAGAAATAGAAGCCCCGGCCCTCGTGCCGCAAAAAGTGCTTGGCCGTGGCGCGATCGACGCTCATGCCGCAGACGGGATCGGTAGCGGTCAGGTATTTTTCCGGCTCGGCGACGAATTTCGCGCGGCAGCTCTCGCTGCAGAAATGATAGCGACGGCCGTCATGCTCGGCCGTCGGCTTGCCGGCAGCCGGATCGACGGTCATGCCGCAGACCGGATCGCGGATGACGGCGTCCGCAGCAGAGGGGGCGCCTTTTGCCGAGCAGCAGCTGCCATGGGCGTGATGATGGTGATCGGAATGCGTCATGCCGAAAGCCCCTGTATTTCGATGTTGCGGCGGAGGTAGTGCTTCCAGTAACTGGAAGGTCAAGGGCCGATTTCGATTTTTCGTGGCCAGGCGCTAACCGAACCGGCCGCGGGCGCGAGATGATCCTCCTGTCGGCGGCTGCGGAGAACGCGTCCGTCCGCCCCATACCCAGCGCCGCGAAAACGCGCTATAGACGCCGCCGAAACGGCGAGGCCGAACGGCATCTATGGCAAGAATATCCCTGAAGCTCGAGGAACTGATCGACGGCGAAGCCTTGCGCCGCGAGATGACCGAACTGACCGCGGCCACGGCAGGCGACGGCTCCGGCAAGGCCGCGCGCAGCGGCGTCCTCAAGCTTCTCAAAAGCCGGCTCGCCGACGGCCGCACGGTCGCCGAACGCATGCTGATGGACGATGGCAGCGGCACCGCCTGCGCCGCCCGGCTGTCGCATCTGATGGATGAGATCATCCGCGCGCTCTACGATTTCGCCGCCACCCATGTCTATCGCGTCAAAAACCCGTCTTCGGCCGAGCGCATGGCGGTCGTCGCCGTCGGCGGCTATGGCCGCGGCACGCTGGCGCCCGGGTCCGACATCGATCTGCTGTTCCTGCTGCCCTACAAGCAGACGCCCTGGGGCGAGCAGATCGTCGAATACATGCTCTACATGCTGTGGGACCTCGGGCTGAAGGTCGGCCACGCCACGCGCAACATCGACGAGTGCCTCAGGCTGTCGCGCACCGACATCACCATCCGCACCTCGATCCTGGAGGCGCGCTTCCTGTGGGGCGAGCAAAAGCTCTATGACGAGCTTTTGCAGCGCTTCGACCACGAGGTGGTGCGCACCACCGGCCCCGAATATGTCCAGGCCAAGCTCGCCGAACGCGACGAGCGCCACGCCAAGGCCGGCGAGAGCCGTTACCTGGTCGAACCTAACGTCAAGGACGGCAAGGGCGGCCTGCGCGACCTGCAGACGCTGTTCTGGATCGCCAAATATTTCTACCGCGTGCGCACCGGCGAGGAACTGGTCGACAAGGGCGTCTTCACCGACGCCGAATACAGGGAATTCCAGAAGGCCGAGGATTTTCTATGGGCGGTGCGCTGCCACATGCATTTCCTCACCGGCAAGGCCGAGGAGCGGCTGCATTTCGATATCCAGCGCGATATTGCCGAGCGGCTGGGCTACACCACCCATCCCGGCCTGTCGGCGGTCGAGCGATTCATGAAGCACTACTTCCTCGTCGCCAAGGATGTCGGCGACCTGACCCGCATTTTCTGCGCCGCGCTGGAAGAAGAGCAGGCCAAGCATGTGCCGGGCTTCAACCGCATCTTTCTCACCTTTTCGCGGCGCAAGCGCAAGCTCGCCGGCACGGCCGATTTCATCGTCGACAACCACCGCATCAACATTGCCGACGACGAGGTGTTCGAGCGCGATCCGGTTAACCTGCTCAGGCTGTTCTGGTTTGCCGACAAGCATGGCCTGGAATTCCACCCCGATGCGCTGAAGCTTTTGACCCGCTCTCTCGGCCTCGTCGGCAAGGCGCTCAGGCGCGACGAGGAGGCCAATCGGCTGTTCCTCGATGTGTTGACCTCGGACCGCAACGCCGAGCTCAATCTGCGGCGCATGAACGAGGCCGGACTGCTTGCCAAGCTGATCCCGGACTTCGGCAAGATCGTCGCCATGATGCAGTTCTCGATGTACCACCACTACACCGTGGACGAGCATTTGATCCGCTGCATCGGCGTGCTGGCCGAGATCGAGCGCGGCGACGGCGAAAAGGTCCATCCACTCGCCCACTCGCTGATGCCGGGGCTGAAGAAGAGCCGCGAGGCGCTCTATGTCGCCGTGCTGCTGCACGACATCGCCAAGGGCAGGCCGGAGGACCATTCGCAAGCCGGCGCCAGGATCGCCCGGCGCATCTGCCCGCATATGGGGCTGTCGCCGGCCGACACCGAAACGGTTGCCTGGCTGGTCGAGAACCACCTCGTCATGTCGATGACGGCGCAGACCCGCGATCTCAACGACCGCAAGACGATCGAGGATTTTGCCGCCATCGTGCAGTCGGTCGAACGGCTGAAGATGCTGCTTGTGCTTACCGTCTGCGATATCCGCGGCGTCGGGCCTGGGGTCTGGAACGGCTGGAAGGGCCAGTTGCTGCGTACGCTCTACTACGAGACCGAGCTTTTGTTGACCGGCGGGTTTTCGGAGGTGTCGCGCGCCAAACGGACGGCGGCGGCGCGCGAACAACTGGCCGAGGCGCTTGCCGACTGGCCGGAAAAGGCCCGCAAGCGTTATGTCGGCCAGCACTACGAGAACTATCTGCTGGCGGTCGATCTTCCCGACCAGCTCCGCCATGCCGAATTCATCCGCGAGGCCGATCACGCCGGCAAGAAGCTCGCCACCATGGTCAAAACCCACCAGTTCGAGGCGGTGACCGAGATCACCGTGCTGGCGCAGGACCATCCGCGCCTGCTCTCGGTGATTGCCGGCGCCTGTGCCGCGGCCGGCGGCAACATCGTCGACGCGCAGATCTTCACCACCTCGGACGGCCGCGCGCTCGACACCATCCTGATCTCGAGGGAGTTCGACCGCGACGAGGACGAGCGCCGCCGTGCCGAGCGCGTCGGCCGGCTGATCGAGGACGTGCTGTCGGGCAAGAGCTGGCTGCCCGAAATGATCGAGAAGCGCACCAAGCCGCGGCGCGGCGCCAAGGTTTTCCGTATTCCGCCACGCGCCGAGATCCGCAACACGCTGTCGAACCGTTTCTCGGTGATCGAGGTCGAGGGGCTGGACAGGCCGGGCCTTCTGTCGGAGATCACCGGCATGTTGTCGGACCTGTCGCTCGACATCGCCTCGGCCCACATCACCACCTTCGGCGAAAAAGTCATCGACACGTTCTACGTCACCGATCTCACCGGCCAGAAGATCGACAGCCCGTCGCGTACGGCGACCATCCGCAACAGGCTGATCGCGGTGCTCGAGGGCACGGCGTCCGAGCGCGGCAAGACCAAAACGGCCGCCGAGTGACGGTTACCTTCCATTTGCCCCAATCGCACAGGCAGTCTTCAAGCGCATGAGCCTTGTCAAGAAATTCGCCACGGTCGCTTCCGGCACGCTGATGAGCCGCGCCCTCGGTTTCGGCCGCGAGATGCTGATGGCTGCCGCACTCGGCACCGGGCCGATCGCCGACGCCTTCAACGCCGCCTTCCAGTTTCCCAACACCTTTCGTCGGCTGTTCGCCGAAGGCGCCTTCAATGCCGCCTTCGTACCGCTATTCGCCAAGGAGATCGAGACACACGGCACCGACGGCGCCAAGCGCTTTTCCGAAGAGGTGTTCGGCGTCTTGTTCACGGCGCTTCTGGCGCTGACCATCGCCATGGAACTGGCGATGCCGCTGATCGTGCGCTACCTGGTGGCGCCGGGCTTTGCCGACACGCCGGGAAAATTCGAGACGACGGTGGCGCTGGCGACCGTCATGTTCCCCTACCTGATCTGCATGTCGCTCGGCGCCATGATGGCCGGCATGCTGAATTCGCTGCGCCGCTATTTCGCCGCCGCGGTGGCGCCGGTGTTCCTCAACGTCATCCTTATCGCCGTGCTTGCCTATGCCTGGTACAAGGGTTCGGACGCCCGCACCGTTGGTTTCGGCCTGGCCTGGGGCGTGCTGGCGGCCGGCCTGGTGCAGCTGGCGATCGTCTGGGCGGCGGTGCGCCATGCCGGCATTTCGATCGGCTTCCGGCGGCCGAAGATGACGCCGAACGTCAAGCGGCTGCTGATCCTGGCACTGCCGGCGGCGATCACCGGCGGCATCACCCAGATCAACCAGCTGATCGGCACGGCGATCGCGTCGGCGCAGGACAGCGCGGTGTCGTCGCTGGCCTATGCCGACCGCGTCTACCAGCTGCCGCTGGGCGTCGTCGGCGTCGCCGTCGCCATCGTGCTGTTGCCGGAACTGTCGCGGGCGCTGAAATCAGGCAATCTGGTCGAGGCCGCCAATCTGCAGAACCGCTCGGTCGAGTTTACCCTTTTCATGACCTTGCCGGCGGCGGCCGCGCTGCTGGTCATGTCCGAGCCGATCGTGCGGCTGGTCTATGAGCGCGGCGCCTTTGCCGCCAACAATTCGACGCCGACGGTCGCGGCAATCCTGGCGATCTTCGGCCTCGGCCTGCCGGCCTTCGTGCTGATCAAGGCGTTCACCCCAGGCTATTTCGCCCGCGAGGACACGCGCACGCCAATGATTTTTGCCGCCATCTCGGTGGCGGTTAACATTACGACGGCGCTGACGCTGTTTCCGACCATGGGCGCGCCCGGCATTGCCGTTGCCTCCGCTGTCGCAGGCTGGGTCAATGCGGCGATGCTGCTCGCCGTGCTGATCCGGCGCGGCCATTGGGGCCGCGACGTGCCGCTCATGAAACGCATCCCGCGGCTGGTGCTGTCGGCGGCGGTGATGGCCGCGGCGCTCTATTTTGCCGAACACTGGTTCGCCGCAAGTCTCGGCTCCGGCTCGCCGCTGGTGATCAAGGCGGTAACCCTGCTTGCGCTCGTCGCCGGCGGAGCGCTGCTTTACTTCGTCACCGCCTTCGCCACCGGCGGCGCCGATTTCGGCATGATCCGCCGCAATATCGGGCGCAAGGGCTCCCAGCCGGTCACGGAGCAATCTCCGGATCCGTGAGGGGGAAATTCATCAGCGCCAATTTTGTTCTTGCTTTGTGCCGGCAGCTATGTTATTAATTTCGGTATGGTGCTAATTGGCTCCAACGACCCGCCCACCGAGGCGGGTTTTTGTTTCTGGTCGGCGCCATCCCTCAAACAGCCTTCTGTTCGGCCGACGTCAAAGCCTGCGCGCCCTGGCCAACGCCCCTCTTGATCGTCTCCTCGCTCTCGTCCATAAGCGCGCCGTCGCAAGACTTTCGCCGCGCGCGAAACGGCCCTCCACAAGCCAGGGAAACACCATGACCGATCAGCCCCCCTTCAAACCGCTCGTTTTTTCCGGCGTCCAGCCAACCGGCAATCTGCATCTCGGCAATTATCTCGGCGCCATCAAGAAATTCGTCGCCCTGCAGGACACCTCCGACTGTATCTATTGCGTCGTCGATCTGCATTCGCTGACCGCACAGCTCGTCTATGAGGATCTTCAGGACCAGACGCGTTCGATCACCGCGGCGTTTCTCGCCTCGGGCATCGACCCGAAAAAACACATCGTCTTCAACCAGTCGCGGGTGATGCAGCACGCCGAGCTTGCCTGGATCTTCAACTGCGTGGCGCGCATCGGTTGGATGAACCGCATGACGCAGTTCAAGGACAAGGCCGGCAAGGACCGCGAGAACGCCTCGCTCGGCCTGCTCGCCTATCCCTCCCTGATGGCCGCCGACATCCTCGTCTACCGCGCCACCCACGTGCCGGTCGGCGACGACCAGAAGCAGCATCTGGAGCTGACCCGCGACATCGCGCAGAAATTCAACAACGACTTTTCGGACCGCATCGCAGCGCTTGGCGTCGGCGTCGAAATGGAGGTCGGCGAAGAGACGGTGAACGGCTATTTCCCGCTGACCGAGCCGGTCATCGGCGGCCCGGCAGCGCGCATCATGTCGCTGCGCGACGGTTCGAAGAAGATGTCGAAATCCGATCCGTCGGACCTGTCGCGCATCAACCTGACCGACGATGCCGACGCCATCTCGAAGAAGATCCGCAAGGCCAAGACCGACCCGGAGGCTTTGCCCGGCGAACTGGACGGGCTTGCCGGCCGGCCGGAAGCGGAAAACCTCGTCGGCATCTATGCCGGCCTCGCCGAAATCTCGAAAGAGGCGGTGCTGAAGGAATATGGCGGCCAGCAGTTTTCGGTGTTCAAGCCGGCGCTGGCCGACCTTGCGGTGGAAAAGCTGGCGCCGATCGCCGGCGAGATGCGCCGCATCTCCGGCGACCGCGCCTATGTCGACGCGGTGCTGCGCGATGGCGGCGAGCGTGCCGGCACATTGGCCGAAGCGACCATGAAGACCGTGCGCGACATTATCGGCCTGCTGCAAGGCTAATGCATGTCGCGCAAAAGTGTGCAGCGGTTTTGCGATAACGACATGCATAAAACAGGAACCTGAAGCGCGTCGCTGGTCGAACGCATCGCGCTTTAAGCTGCACCAGCATTGCCACAGCCGCCGGTCGCTTGCGGGCGGGCTGTGGCGGTGGCAGATTGCGGCCGAAACCATCGAACAGGGTGAATATGGTCTCCAAACGCCTCAGCCGCGAAGCCGGTCATCGCCGCAAGTTCCTGGCGATCATCGACGATACGCCCGAATGCGAGCGCGCCGTCGCCTACGCCTCGAAGCGGGCGCAAAGCACGGGCGGCGTGCTGGTGCTGCTCTATGTCATCGAGCCGGATGATTTCCAGCACTGGCTGGGCGTCGAGAAGATCATGCGCGAGGAGGCGACCGCCACGGCGCGTGCCGCACTGGACAGCTACGCCAACAAGGTGCGCCAGAAGCTCGGCATCGAGCCGGAACTGGTGGTCCGCGAGGGCAAGCCTACCGAAGAGATCCACAAGCTGATCGAGGAAGACCAGGACATCGCCATTCTGGTGCTGGCGGCAGGCGCCGGCAAGGAAGGCCCAGGGCCGCTGGTCGGCGCGGTCGCCGGCAAGGGCGCCGCCTTTCCGATTCCCGTCACGGTGGTGCCGCAGAATCTGTCGGACGAAGAGATCGACAGCCTCGCCTGAGATGCGCTGATATTCAGGTGAGGCCGGCCTGCAATTGGCGGCTTCCTGCGCTTCCGGTGCTCACGTACCGAAAGTACGCTCCGCTCCGGTTCTCGGAACCCACCATTTTCGGCTCGGCCTGACCTGAATCTCAACACATCTCCAAGCGTTTCAGGGCGCTAGCAAAACATTCCGCCAGCCAGCCGTTCCCCGCGATGCCTTTCGCTTGAATGTCGGGCGGATAAAGCCTAATTAGAATTATTCCAAACTAGCTGCCCCAAACGGGCACGGAGACGGCCATGTTCATCCAGACCGAGTCGACGCCAAACCCGGCGACGCTGAAATTCCTGCCTGGCAAGGAAGTGCTGCAAGAAGGCACCGCCGATTTCCGCGATGCCGATAGCGCCGCGACGGCTTCGCCGCTCGCCGGCCGGCTGTTCGAAATCCCCGGCGTCACCGGCGTCTTCTTCGGCTATGATTTCATCACCGTGACCAAGGACGGCCCCGACTGGCAGCATCTGAAGCCGGCTATCCTCGGCGCCATCATGGAGCATTTCATGTCCGGCGCCCCGGTGATGGCCAAGGCCGGCCCCGCCGCCGAGACCAGCCAGACCGGCGAATTCTACGACAAGGCCGACGAGGAGCTGGTCGTCACCATCAAGGAGCTGCTCGACACGCGGGTGCGCCCGGCGGTGGCCCAGGACGGCGGCGACATCACCTTCCGCGGCTTCGAGAACGGCACCGTGTTCCTGCACATGAAGGGCGCCTGCGCCGGCTGCCCGTCGTCGACGGCGACGCTGAAGCACGGCATCCAGAACCTGCTCCGGCACTTTGTGCCGGAAGTGCAGCACGTCGAACAGGTCTCCTGACGCACCGTTCCATCGTCAACGTCGATAGACAACAAAAAACCGGGCCAAAGTGCCCGGTTTTCTGTTTGCGACGTCTGTGTTGTTGCCTAGACGGTCCGCGTATAAGGGTTTTATATCACAATGACCTTGGCGCCGACCGAGGTGCGGTCGTAGAGGTCGATAATGTCCTGGTTCATCAGCCGGATGCAGCCCGACGACATCGCCTTGCCGATCGAATTCCATTCCGGGCTGCCATGCAGGCGATAACCCATGTCGCCGCCCTTGTTGAACAGGTACATAGCGCGGGCGCCGAGCGGGTTCTTCAACCCCGGCTCCATGCCACCGGCAAACTTGGCCAGCTCCGGCTGGCGCTTGATCATCTGCGAAGGCGGTGTCCAGGTCGGCCATTCGCGCTTCAGCGCGATATGGGCGGTGCCGTGCCATTCGAAACCCTCACGGCCGACGCCGATGCCGTAGCGCATCGCTTCGCCGTCGCCCATGACGAAATAGAGGAACTTGTTCTGCGTGTCGACGATAATGGTGCCCGGCTTTTCCCTGGTGTCGTAGTCGACGATCTGCCGGCGGTATTTGAACGGCACCTTTTCGATCGGAACGCGCGGCAGGTGATAGCCGGCGTCGGTCACCGCGCCGTAGTTGTTGGTGAAGATCTGCGAGCCGATGGTGCTGCAACCGGCGACAGCCGTCGACAGCGCCAGGGCCGCGACGATTGCAAGTGACTTCATGCGCATGAAAAGGTCCGATGCCTGCCCAAACAACAGCGGCTCGAGTCGGCCGCTTTTTTCATCTTCATTCATGCTGGCATTTGCTTTGCTTGCCAAGCGGGCGATGCCTATATCCTTGGACTTGCGTGCTGGTAAACCCGCGACTATGGCATTTCGGCAACAGCCCCCGCAGGATTATGTTGCAAAATCAATGGGGCCAGGAACAAGGACCAGGAGACGAAGAAATCACCCATGAAGTCGGCGACGCTGCCCGGCGCTCTGGCCTGCGGCCAAGACCATCCGTTGCTACGAGGAGATCGGCCTGAGACGCGGCCGCCGCAGGGGAAAGTCCAGACGGGCCGGGTTTAATAAAGGACGCCGCGAAGCACGGTCCAAGCCAGAAGCCCGAACGTGCCGATCACCACCAATGCACCAAGGACCGTGCCGATCTTTTCAGGCAATCCATCGGGGCGACCAGGATCGTCGGCCATTCAACTATCGATCATGACGTAGGCCGCACCAAACACGGCAACGATAATTGCCCCAAGCACCGCCCAGCCTCTGATGGCCGAGCGGATTTCCTCCGGCGTCGCCGATTTCCGGTCGTCATCTTCCGTCATCTAATGCTCCTCCTAAAATCCGTGGCAGACATTGAAAACGCAAGCTGCAACGTGCGCCGTTCGAGAGCAAGCGTTCCCCAGCCTTCGACACTCCGCAAAGCGCGGACGGCGGTCACGATCCTGGCGGGCGATAGCGGATCGACTTCGCCCTCCCAAGCGCGTCCATCGTCTCTTCGACACTTAACAGGACGGTGGTTTCGTATGAGCTGAGCGCGCCTCCCGCACCGATGGCGAGCATGACGGATGCCATCGACACGTTGTCCGGCGCCTCCCACAGGTTCCAGCCATCGTACTCCCCGAAGGCATACCAGAACCCGTGCAGCTTTCCGCCGACCGACTCGATGTAGGAACGGGCAGCCTCGCGTCTGTCCTCGGGATTATCCATCAAGCGCGCCCAGGTTTCGGGCCTGTAGCTGAATCGCGTGAGATACATCGGCATGGTTCGTCTCCTCCCAGAGCTGCCCCCACCAAGACAGTTAAGCGCCCCAATCCGGGAGAACGCGAGTCGTTTCCGAGGCGTAGTACCGCTGGCTTAGTTGCGGGGCCGCTAATAGACCTGTTTCAATTGCCTTTTCCCAAGGGGAGTAAGGTCAATGGCCGCATATCTCATTGCTGATGTAGACGTAACCGACGCCGCCGTTTTCGAGGAATACCGCCGGGACGTGCCGGCAACCGAAGCCCGCTACGGGGGAAGGTACATCGCTCGCGGCGGAGCCACCAAAGTTCTGGAGGGCGATTGGGAACCTCATCGCCTCGTCATTGTCGAATTCCCCGACATGGCCTCCCTCCTGGCATGGTACGACTCTCCAGAATACGGCCGTCTCAAAGCCATCCGCGAACGCTGCGCAAAGACGAGAATTATTGCTCTGGAGGGCATGATGCCGGTTAGCTGAGGGCTGGGTCGATGACAATGGCAAATCTGAGTTGCCATATCTGGTGCGGCCCGGCGACGGGACAGGAGCATTCTGATATGAATCAGCAAGCTTTAAACTTGCGGGCGGGAAATGACGGCCAATGATGGGAGGATGACGCCGGAAGCACTCATTGACGGGACCTACAAATCAATATGACCCAACACCAGATCGGCAGGCGGTGTTACAGCGTGACCTAGGGTTGTGTCATGGCGTTGAAAATGCCGGCGCCAACTATCGCACATAAGGCTGCGGCCCCAAGCCCTCCCACAATGATGCACCACCAGGCGCGGCCTTTTCCCCGAAGCACGGGATTCATTTTTATCATCCGTCGCGCCAGAAGCCCCTGGTAGAGTGCATAAGAAGACCCGAAACCGGCGAGCCAAATGACGGAAAATACGACGCCCCGCACGAGCATCCTGTTGAGCCTGGTCTGCTCGGCCGTCAAACTTGCATTCTCAGTAACCATGCTTCGCCACCTCTTTGATTAGGCTGCGACCACTATCGGTCCTGCAGCGGTGAATATTAGATCAACGGCGACGCCTCGCGAAAACATAGCTCCCCTCACCCGTAGGAATTGCATTGCTAACGCGAGCGGCCCGCCTTGGGGTAGGGTGGGCCTTTATCGTTTCTCAAAAAGGCAAATTATGTACTTTACAAACAGGAAGGCCTGAAGACGCGGGTAGGCCCTTCTTCGGGCTTGATCACCAGCACAACGTTTTCTGGGTTTTGCCAAGGTAACAACATCACGTGCGCCGCAAAATCGTCTTCAGGGAAATGGTTGAAGCCACCACCGGCTACAAACATTTGCGGGTGCTTGCTGCCACCAAAGCTATCCTCGACGCTGTTAAGTTGTTGGAAGGGGGCGCGCTCTGCCAGCCATTCCTGTATGCTCTCGAAGAGAATGGGCAGGCCGTTCGGGCTCGATAGCTCTTCAGCAGAAGACGTACAAAGCACCACACCGCTCACGACGCTCATTGTGACTCAGCCATTGCCTAACGGGCCTTCTTGCCCGTCTCCAGCCGTTCGAAAGCAGCTTCTTCGTTGTGGAAGTGTGGCTCGAAAAGGACACTCATAACCCGGATTCCTACTGTGGATTCAAGGTATCAGGCACAGCGCCGTGTTTGTAAAGTGCGTAATCGCCCCGCAAAAACCGGTTCAAACCGTGAACAAAATCTGCCATGGTGCGGCCATGCCGATCATTTCACCTCTACCCCTCAATCCGCTCATCGATGGCCGCCAGTCGGAGCGCGCCATGCTGGTCAGGCGCGGCGTGCAGCGGCTGCTCAGGGATATGGGCGCGCATGTCTTGCCCGAACTGTCGCTGGCCACCGGCCGCCGCGCCGACCTCGTCGCGCTGACGCGCCAGGGCGACATCTGGATCATCGAGATCAAATCCTCGATCGAGGATTTCAGGGTCGACCGCAAATGGCCGGACTACCGGCTGCATTCCGACCGCTTCTTTTTCGCCACGCATCCCGGCGTGCCCCAGGAAATTTTTCCAGAGGAATGCGGCTTCATCCTCTCCGACGGCTATGGTGCCGAGATTTTGCGCGATGCGCCCGAGCACCGCATGGCGGCTGCGACGCGCAAGGCGCTGATGCTGCGGATCGCACGCGCCGGTGCGTCGCGGCTGCTCGCGGCCGAGCTTGCCGGCGTGTCGGTGCCGGCGGTGGACGGCGAGAGCGAGTAGGGGTTGCTCTCCGTAATTGTAGATGTGGGCGCTGCCCCTCATCCGGCTGCCGCCACCTTCTCCCCGTAAGTGACGGGGAGAAGGGAAATGGCCGGACTGCTATTCCACGATGCGGTAGATGTTCCACAGGCTGGTGCCCGACACGACATAGGGCTCCATCTCCTTGCCCCATTTGGCGTGCGCGGCGATCTTGCCGATCCTGGCGAAGAACGCCTCCAACTGGCGAGGCTTTCGACCTGGTGATGTGACCCGACCGTCGCTTCCCGCGCGCCGTTCGATCCGGTCATGATCTGGAACTTGAGATCGTCGAGACCGACCTGCGAGCCGATCTCGCGTTCTCATTCTTTAACAGTTCGAGCACGGTCTGCTTGTGGCCGAATTTTGCGTCGATCTGCCATCTGGCACTGAACATCGCCGCCTCCTTATTCGTCCCAGGCCTGCACGACCGTCTGCCGTGCGATCTGGCCGTTCTTCAGCTCCAGCATCGCCGCGCAGAATACCTTGGTCCCGTCCGGATAGGAGCAGGCCTGGGTGAAGGCGAGATTGTTGCCGTCGGCGATGGTGGTGTCGACCTTGTGGGTCATCGCCCGGCTGCAGATGTCGTCCCAGAACGTGGTGATCGCAGCGCGCCCGCGGATTTCGCGCGGCTTGCTCGGCGGGTTGTTGCGGTCGATCACCCGCACCAATGCGTCGTCGGCATAGAAGCTCGCCAGCAATTTTCCATCACGGCCCTCAATCGCCTTCTTGATCGCAGCGCCGTCTATCGTCTGTGTCTTGGTCAGCAATTTTTCCTCCATAGGCCCGTCTTCTCGGATCGGGTGGTTGCTTGATCAGGCACTGCCCGGCGCTCGCCGCCGGGCAGTGGCTTCTTCACTGCGACTTCGCCTTGACGGCCGCGAACACCTCGTCGGACTGCTTCTTGAAAGTGGCGAGATCGACCTGGCTGCCGTTGAGCATCGTCGACCAGTGGCGCACGATCGCCGCCATCGCCACCGCCTCCTTGATCTCCTCGTCGCTGGCGCCATTGAGCTTGGCCGCCTGCGTGTGGAAATAGATGCAGTACTGGCAGGGGATCTGCGAGGCGACGGCGAGGCCCATCAATTCCTTGGTCTTGCCGTCGAGCGCGGTGTTCGGGTTGAGCTGCACGCCCTTGATCTCGGCCCAGGCGCCGGCAACGGCGACGTCCGGCAGCGTCTTGAACATGTCCGGTACCGAGCCGAGCGTTGCCTGGATGTCCTTGTAGGCAGCCGTCGCCGAGGCGTCTTCGGCCTTGGCAGGAACGATCGCCAACAGCGCGCCGACGCCTGCCGCCAGCACCAGTGATTTGAGTGTCGACTTCAGCATTTTATTCCTCCCTTCGCAGCGCCTTTCCCGGCGACATCCGCCTGGCCTGCATGGGACGAAGTGATAGCGCTTACGCATGCCCGGCCGCTTCGCCCGAAAGCGCCATGGCTCCTATGGCCCGTGCGGGCCAGCGTGCCGCGCCGAGAACGCCGCCGCCGCCGCCCGCGACGGCAGGTCCAGCTTGAGCAGAATATTGGCGACGTGGCGCTTGACGGTGTGTTCGCTCAGCTCGAGTTCGGCGGCGATCGCGGCATTGCTCTTGCCATCGGCGATGAGGTTCACCACCTCGCTTTCGCGCGCCGTCAGTGCGGCCGGCTCGGCAGCTTTGGCCTTCGGCCGGCAGGCCGGCTCCAGATGCTGTTCCGAGGTCGCCTGCACCAGCGCCAGCGGTTCATCCAGCTCGTCAAGCGCGATGCGCCCGGCGTCATTGAAATGAAGCCCTGAACCGGCGGCGAGGTCGGCGACCAGCCGCGAAGCGAGGATGTCGCCGCGCCCGGCATGCGCGGCAAGCTGCATCGTCACGCGCGCCGTCAACCCCGTCGGCGGCCCACGCAACTCGACCTCGCCGACATGCACGCCCTGCGCGCTGGCGACGCCGATCTCCTGCGCCGCATCGCGCAGCGCCGCCGCGCAGCGTACGGCCCGCGCCGGGCCGTCGAAGCGCGCCATCATCAGCTCGCCATGCGTGCCGGCCGGGCGGCCGCCATGGCGCCCGACCAGCAGCCGCCATGTTTCCTGAAAACGTCGGCTGCGCTCGCTCCACATACGGTCGCCAAGCCGCGCCGTGTCGTAGATCCGGGTGACCAGCAGTGCAGCCAGCACGCGCTCGGCCTCGGCAACGGCGCGCGCTCCGGTCAGGAATTCCTCAATCAGATCGGCCACCCGGTCGACATCGCCGGTCCAGATCGGGTGGTCGCGCCCGGCCACCTCGACCAGCCGCGCATTCGGGATCTTCCTTGCCAGGAAGCGGCTGGCCTCCGGGTCGACGCGCGCATCGTTGCGGCGATGGATGAGCAGCGTCGGTGCGCTGATCGCCGCCAGCACGCCGCGCACGTCGATAGCCGCATTCATGCGGGCCAGGGCGATTGCCGCGGTCGGGCTCGCCGACAGCCGCTCGAAGCGCGCCCACCATGTGGCGAAACGCGGATCGTCGACGCGGCCGGGCGCGAAATGCGGCAGGGTGGCGCCGGTGCCCCATGCGGTCTCCGCCGTCGCGATGAACGCCTCAAGGCGTTCCGGCGGCATCACCCATTTGTGGAAATGCGCATAGCCGCCATAAAGCGCCAGCGCCCGCGTCCGCTCCGGGTAGGTGGCGGCGAACAGCATTGCCATCGGCGCGCCTTCCGAAGCGCCGAGCAAGGCGGCGCGGCCGCTGCCGGTCGCATCCATCACCGCGCGTACATCGTCCATGCGGGTTTCGAGGCTGGGCAGGTGGTGGACATCGACGCGGTCCGACAGACCGGTGCCGCGCTTGTCGAACAGGATCAGCCGTGAGAACGCGGAAAGCCGCTTCAACAGCCGGGTGTAGCCCTCGTCTTCCCAGTGCAGGTCGAGATTGGAAATGAAACCCGGCACGAAGACGAGATCGAGCGATCCCTGGCCGACCACCTGATAGGCGATCCGCACGTCGCCACTGAGCGCGTATCGAGTTTCGATCGGCCTCACGAGTTGTCCGCCCGACCCGACGATTTCTTATCGCCGGATCATAGCAGAGGCGCGCGGCTTGCGGCAGATGAAACTTTAGAGAGTGTGAATGTGGGCCCGCGGCGCCTACTTCTGTGACGCGGCGGCAGTCTCGGTGTTCGCTCCGCCAGCGCTGAAACCTGCGCCCTCCGGCGCGCCCGGCCGCTTGATGTGTGGCGCGGCCGCGACGACAAGCTCGTTGAACCCCTCGCCACCGCTGTCCAGCATCTCGAACAATTGCCGGCGCATCCTCGGCTCCCAGAACTTGTTGATGTGCTCGGCGACGCCGGCAATGCCTTGCTCGCGCGGCTTTGAGTGGAAAAAGGCGGCAATCTGGTTGGCCATGCGAACCAGCTTTTCGCTGGTGCTCATGAGGTGGCCTTCGTCATGCGACATGCTTGGCAACTCCGGAAACCACGCGGTCAGGATGGGTGAAAATATCGAAATCGTCGCCGCGCACCAGCGCCACCAGCGTCATGCCGGAATCGTCCGCGGTGCGGATGGCAAGTGCGGTCGGCGCCGAGACGGCAATGATGACGGCCGAGCCGATCGCCGCGGTCTTCTGCACCATCTCGACCGAAACGCGCGACGTGACGACGACGGCCCCCGACCTGCCGTCGATACCGGCTTTGGCCAGCGCGCCAGCCAGCTTGTCCAGTGCGTTATGGCGGCCGACATCCTCGCGCGCCATGACGATGCCCTTGCCGGGAAGGTAAAACCCGGCGGCGTGGACGGCACCGGTCTCGGCGTGCAGCGGCTGCAGCTTCGACAAAAGCTTGACCGAGCGGACGATGTCATTGGCCTGAAGTGTAAGTTGCGACGCACCGACCGGGTTTACCGAGCGCATCGCCTCCTCGATCGATTCGATGCCGCACAACCCGCAGCCGACCGGGCCGGCCAGGCGTCTGCGACGCGCTTCGAAGCGGGTGTTGGCCTGGTCCTTCAGCCGGATCTGGATATCGATGCCGGCGCCGTGATCCTCGACTTCGATCGCTTCGATTTCGTCCGGCGAGGCAACGATGCCTTCGGTCAGCGAGAAGCCGAGCGCGAAATCCTCGAAATCAGCCGGGCTTGCCATCATCACCGCATGCGTGGTGCCGGCAAAGGAGAACGCCACCGGCGTCTCTTCCGGCACCATGCGGTTGGCGGCCGCAGTGCCGCCGGCGCGGCGCGCGAGACGCGAGATCTGCGCAATGGCTTTGCGGCGCGCGGTCAAGGACTACTCCGCCGCTTCCAACTTCGCGATGCGGCGGCTTTGCTTTGCCTGCTCGTCATAGTCGCGCTGCCATTCCGACGGGCCGTTGGATGCACCCACCTGCACCGCGGTCACCTTGTATTCCGGGCAGTTGGTCGCCCAGTCGGAGAAGTCGGTGGTGATGACGTTAGCCTGGGTGTCGGGATGGTGGAAGGTCGTATAGACGACGCCCGGCGACACCCGCTCGGTGATCAGCGCGCGCAGCGTCGTCTCGCCCGAGCGGCTGGTCAGCCGCACCCAGTCGCCATCGCGCAGGCCGCGATTTTCGGCATCGTGCGGATGGATCTCCAGCCGGTCCTCGCTATGCCAGACCACGTTGTCGGTGCGCCGGGTCTGCGCGCCGACATTGTATTGCGACAGGATGCGGCCGGTGGTCAGCAGCAGCGGGAAGCGCGGTCCGGTCCTTTCGTCGGTCGCGACATATTCGGTGCGGATGAACTTGCCCTTGCCGCGCACGAAGCCGCCAATGTGCATGATCGGCGTGCCTTCCGGCGACTTCTCGTTGCAGGGCCACTGCACGGAGCCCACCCGGTCGAGAAGGTCGAAGGAAACGCCGGCGAAACTTGGTGTTGTCTTGGCGATCTCGTCCATGATCTGGGACGGATGCGTGTAGTTCCAGCCGAGGCCGAGCGCCTTGGCGAGCTCCTGCGTCGCTTCCCAGTCGGCATAGCCGCATTTCGGCTCCATTACCTTGCGCACCATGTTGATGCGGCGCTCGGCATTGGTGAAGGTGCCGTCCTTCTCGAGGAACGTCGAGCCGGGCAGGAACACATGCGCGTAGTTGGCCGTCTCGTTGAGGAAGAGGTCGTGCACGACGACGCATTCCATCGCGGCGAGACCGGCGGCGACATGCTTGGTGTCGGGGTCCGACTGCAGGATGTCCTCGCCCTGCACATACAGTCCCTTGAACGAGCCGTCGACGGCCGCATCCAGCATATTGGGGATGCGCAGGCCGGGCTCGTCGTCGAGCTTGACGCCCCACAGGCTCTCATAGATGGCGCGCACCGCGTCGCCTGAAATGTGGCGATAGCCGGGAAGCTCGTGCGGGAACGAGCCCATGTCGCAGGAGCCCTGCACATTGTTCTGGCCGCGCAGCGGGTTCACGCCGACGCCCGGCCGGCCGATATTGCCGGTCGCCATGGCGAGGTTGGCAATGGCGATGACGGTGGTCGAGCCCTGGCTGTGCTCGGTCACGCCGAGGCCGTAATAGATCGCGCCGTTACCGCCGCGGGCGTAGAGCCGCGCCGCGCCGCGTATGTCGTCGGGATCGACATTTGCAAGCTGGCCGATCACTTCCGGGCTATTTTCCGGCAGCGCCACGAACGATGCCCAGTCCTGGAACTCGTCCCAGTCGCAGCGCTCGCGGATGAAGGCCTCGTCGAACAGGCCCTCGGTGACGATGACATGGGCAAGTGCGGTCAGCATGGCGACGTTGGTGCCCGGCTTCAGCGGCAGATGGAACTGCGCCTCGACGTGGGCCGAGCGCACGATGTCGGTGCGGCGCGGATCGAGCACGATCAGCTTGGCGCCCTCGCGCATGCGCTTCTTCATGCGCGAGGCGAACACCGGATGCGCATCGGTCGGATTGGCGCCGATCAGCAGGATCACGTCCGTCTGCTCGATCGAATCGAAGTCCTGCGTGCCGGCGGAGGTGCCGAAGGTCTGGCCGAGGCCATAGCCGGTCGGCGAATGGCAGACACGGGCGCAGGTATCGACATTGTTGTTGCGGAAGCCCTGCCGGACCAGCTTCTGGACGAGGTAGGTCTCCTCGTTGGTGCAGCGCGACGAGGTGATGCCGCCGATCGAGGTGCGGCCGTACTGGTACTGGATGCGGCGGAATTCGTTGGCGGTATGGGTGAGCGCCTCTTCCCACGACACTTCGCGCCACGGATCACTGACCCGCTCGCGGATCATCGGCTTCAGGATCCGGTCCTTGTGCGTCGCATAGCCATAGGCGAAGCGGCCCTTGACGCAGGAGTGGCCGTGGTTGGCCTTGCCTGCCTTGTAGGGCATCATGCGGATGACCTCGTCGCCCTTGACCTCGGCCTTGAACGAACAGCCGACGCCGCAATAGGCGCAGGTGGTGACGGTCGAGCGCTCGGGCAGGCCTTTCGCCAGCACGGTCTTTTCCCTCAGCGCATCAGTCGGGCAGGCCTGCACGCAGGCCCCGCACGACACGCATTCGGAATTGACGAACGCCTCGTGCATGCCGGCCGAGACCCTGGATTCGAAGCCGCGGCCCTCGATGGTCAGCGCGAACGTGCCCTGCACCTCCTCGCAGGCGCGCACGCAGCGCGAACAGACGATGCACTGCGCCGGATCGTAGGTGAAATACGGGTTCGATTCATCGCGGGCGATGTAATCGATGGTCAGCGAGCCATGGCCGGGCGCCACCCCGTTTTCCTGCTTGACGTGGTTGCGGCCGTCCACGCCATAGCGGTTCTCGGTCAGGCCGACCGTCGTGACGACCTTGTCGAACTCGCTGGCGCCGGTGCCGGCCTTCTCGCCCCACGCCGCCGGGTAGTCGGAGACGTAGAGTTCCATCACGCCGCGGCGAATGGCGTTCAGCCGATCGGTCTGCGTATGCACGACCATGCCTTCGCCGACCGGCGTAGTGCATGAAGCCGGCGTGCCGCCGCGCCCGTCGATCTCGACGAGGCAGACCCGGCAGGAGCCGAACGAGTCCAGCATGTCGGTGGCGCAGAGTTTCGGGATTTCGACGCCGGCTTCCATCGATGCGCGCATGATCGAGGTCCCCGCCGGCACTGTTATCGACTTGCCGTCGACCGTCAGCGTCACTTGCTGCTCGGCTTCAGAGGCAGGTGTGCCGTAGTCGATTTCCTGGACCAGCGATTTGATGTCGAATGCCGCGTTCATGGCTGTCCGCTCCTATTCCGCTGCTTCGGCGACCGGCGTCGGCCGAAAGTCATCCGGGAAATGGTTGAGTGCACTCATCACTGGATATGGGGTGAAGCCGCCGAGAGCGCAAAGCGAGCCGAACTTCATTGTGTTGCAAAGGTCGGTGACCAGCGCGATCTGCTTTTCCGGTTCGACGTTCTGGGCGAGCCTGTCCAGCACCTCGACACCGCGAGTCGAGCCGATGCGGCACGGCGTGCACTTGCCGCAGCTCTCGATGGCGCAGAATTCCATGGCAAAGCGTGCCTGCTTCAGCATGTCGGCGCTGTCGTCGAAAACGACGATGCCGGCATGGCCGATCAGCCCGTCCTTGGCGGCAAACGCTTCGTAGTCGAACGGCGTGTCGAACAGCGCGCGCGGGAAGTAGGCGCCGAGCGGGCCACCCACCTGCACCGCTTTGACCGGGCGTCCCGTCGCCGTGCCGCCGCCGATATCGTCGACGATCTCGCCCAGCGTCATGCCGAACGCCGCCTCGTAGAGACCGGGATACTTGACGTTGCCGGCAATCTGGATCGGGATGGTGCCGCGTGAACGGCCCATGCCGAAATCCTTGTAGAAGGCAGCGCCCTTGTCCATGATCACCGGCACCGAGGCCAGCGAGATGACGTTGTTGATCACCGTCGGCTTGCCGAACAGGCCCTTGTGCGCCGGCAGCGGCGGCTTGGCCCGCACCTGCCCGCGCTTGCCTTCGAGGCTGTCGAGCAGCGCGGTCTCCTCGCCGCAGACATAGGCGCCGGCGCCGACGCGCACTTCCATGTCGAATGAATTGGCCGAGCCGAGCACATTGACGCCGAGCACGCCGGCCTTGCGGGCGATCTCGACAGCCTTCTGCATCACCGCCACCGCGTGCGGATATTCGGAGCGGATATAGATGAAGCCCTTGGTCGCGCCGGTGGCGATGCCGGCGATCGCCATGCCTTCGATCAGCACGAAGGGGTCGCCTTCCATGATCATGCGGTCGGCGAACGTGCCGGAATCGCCTTCATCGGCATTGCAGACGATGTATTTGCGGTCGGCCGACGTATCGAGCACAGTTTTCCATTTGATGCCGGTCGGGAAGCCGGCGCCGCCGCGACCGCGCAGCCCGGACTCGGTCACCTGCTTGACGACCTCGGCCGGCGTCATCGCCACTGCATTCTGCAGGCCCTTCAGCCCGCCATGCGCCTTGTAGTGGTCGAGCGACAGCGGATCGGTGACGCCGCAGCGCGCAAAGGTCAGCCTTGTCTGCCTTGCCAGGAACGGGATCTTGTCCGGTGCGCCCAGCCAGCGCTTGTGGTGGCCCCCGGTGAGGAAGCCGCAGTCGAACAGGCTTTTGACGTCGGATGGCTTCACCGGCCCGTAGGCGACGCGGCCAGTGGCTGTCGCAACCTCGACCATAGGCTCGAGGAAATAGGCGCCGCGCGAGCCGTTGCGCACGATCTTGGCCTCGATGCCGCGCTCGGCCAATTCCGCACGAACCGCCTTGGCAACCTTTTCCGCACCGAGCGCCAGCGCGCCGGAATCGCCGGGAATATAGATACGCGGGATCATGAGCGCACCTCGGCAACGATCTCGTTGAGCTTTTCGTCGTCGAGCCGCCCGATCACCTCCCCGTCCAGCATTGCCGACGGCGAGCAGGCGCAAAGGCCGAGGCAATAGACCGGCTCCAGTGTCACCGAACCGTCGCGGGTTGTCTCGTGGAAACCGATGCCCAGCAATGATTTGAGCTTGGCGGCAATCGCATCCGAGCCCATCGACTGGCAGGCTTCCGCCTGGCAGAGCTTCAGCACATGGCGGCCGGCGGGCTGGCTGCGGTAATCGTGATAGAAGGTGACGACGCCATGAACCTCGGCCCTGGAGATGTTCAGCGCCTCGGCGATGATCGGCAGTGCGTCCTGCGGCACATAACCGAACTCTTCCTGTATGCCGTGCAGGATCGGCAACAGCGGGCCTTCGAGGCCTTTCAGCTCGTGGATGATCGCCGCCGTGCGAGATGCGATCTCGGTACTTGCTAGCTGCATCGTCATGCAGCGCCCTCCCTGGTCGTGGCGGTCTTCCGCTAAGTGGTTAGGAAATCAGAGGAAACCCGCCAAATCAATAAAGCCGATCCGTTGCTCGATAGAAATTTTCTATCGTTCGCGTTCACCAGCATTGTCTAGACTAGCGGCGGCCGTGGAAATCGTCCGCCAGCGCCATTGCCTCGTCCAACAGCGCCGAGACCAGCGGCGTGTGCGGTTCGCGCCGCGCCGCCACCAGCCCGACCGTGTGGCTGGCATCCGGCTCGACGATCGGGATCGCCCGGATCGGCTCGGAAAAACCGAAGGTTTCCGCAAGGTTAAGCGGCATGATCGACGACCATTTGCCGGTGCGGATATGCGAAAACAGCACGATCATCGAGTTGGATTCCAATGTCGGCCGCACCTGCACGCCGGCTTCGGCCAGATGCTGGTCGATGATGCGGCGGTTCTGCATGTCCGGCGTCAGCAGGCAGAGCGGCAGCTGGCTGAGTTCCGCCCATGTCACTTTGTCGCGGTCGAAATAGGGGTTCCCGACCGCGGTGATCAGCTGATAGCGCTCGTCATAGAGCGGCACGCTAGTGACGCGTCCGAGCGGCTCGTTGTCGAGATAGGTGATGCCGGCGTCGATGTCGAAATTGCCGAGCAGCGATAGCACCTCAATCGAGGTGCGCGACAGCACCGAGAAGGTGACGCCGGGATGCTTTGCCCGAAACGGCGTCGTCAGTCGCGCCACCATGGCCAGCGCCGTCGGGATCGCGGCGATGCGGATGCGCCCCGACAGGCCGTGGCGCGCCGCCCGCATCTCCTCGCGCATGGTCCTGCTATCGCCGACGATGCGGCGCGCCCACACCAACACCTGCTTGCCTTCCGGCGTCAGCCCCTGGAAGCGCGAGCCGCGCAGCACCAGCATCACGCCGAGCTGACCCTCCAGCTGCTTGATGCCGGCCGAAAGCGTCGGTTGGGTGACGCCGCACACCTCCGCCGCCCGGCCGAAATGTTCTTCCTTGGCAAGTGCTATGAAGAATTCCAGCTTATCGATCATGCCGTCGGGAGCCTGTCACGGACGCTGTGTCCGATCTTAGCGCGCAAGGTCGGGGAAATCGCCTTCGGCCGCAAGCCGCCTGTGTAAATCGTCCGCATCCACATCTTTCAGCCGGCTTACTGTTTCCCGCGATGGAATGCGGCGCTATGTGGATGAGACGGGGTCGTGGACTGGACACGACGGGAGTACCGAACATGCTGGGCTGGTTCCGCAAGCTTTTGCCGCGCGAAGATCGCTTCTTCGACCTGTTCGAGCGGCATTCCCGCACCGTGGTCGGTGGCGCCGAGGCACTGCAGCAGCTTTTGCAGGGCAACGACATCGACCGCTGGTGTCAGACGATCATCGATCTCGAGAACGAAGCCGATCAGATCACCGCGGAAGTGCTGCTGGCCGTGCGCCGCTCCTTCATCACGCCCTTCGACCGCGGCGACATCAAGGACCTGATCCAGTCGATGGATGATGCCATCGATATGATGCACAAAACCGTCAAGACGGTAAGGCTGTTCGAGAAGAAGGAATTCGACCCGCTGATGCAGGAAATGGGAGGTGTCATCGTCGAGGCCGCCAAGTTGGTGGCCGAGGCGATCCCGCTGCTCGGCAAGGTCGGGGCGCATACGGTGCGCCTCAACGCCATCGCCGAGGAGGTCATGCGCGCCGAAGGCCGGGCCGACGACCTGCACGAGCAGGGCCTGAAGGACCTGTTCAAGCGGCACGGCCGCAGCGATCCGATGGCCTATCTGATCGGCAGCGAGATTTACGGCCAGCTGGAAAAGGTGGTCGATCGCTTCGAGGACGTCGCCAACGAAATCAGCGGCATCGTCATCGAGAACGTATAGTGTCAGAAGCCGCAATAGCCTTTCCCGTGCTGGTCGGCCTTGTCGTCGTCGCGCTGTTCTTCGATTTCCTCAACGGCCTGCACGATGCCGCCAACTCCATCGCCACCATCGTCTCCACCCGGGTGCTGCGGCCGCATTATGCGGTGTTCTGGGCGGCCTTCTTCAATTTCATCGCCTTCATGTTCTTCGGTCTTCACGTAGCGGAGACGCTCGGAACCGGCATCATCGACGCCAGCATCGTCACGCCGGCAGTAATCTTCGCAGCACTTGTCGGCGCCATCGTCTGGAATGTCGTCACCTGGCTCGTCGGAATCCCGTCCAGCAGCTCGCACGCTCTGATCGGCGGTTTGGTCGGCGCCGGCGTTGCCAAGGCAGGCACCGGTGCCATCGTCTGGGCCGGGTTGGGCAAGACGACGGCGGCCATCGTGCTGTCGCCGGCGGCAGGCTTTCTGCTGGCGCTTGTCTTGATCCTCGCGGTCTCGTGGCTGTTCGTGCGGCAGACGCCGTTCGCCGTCGACAGCACCTTCCGCGTTATGCAGTTCTTTTCCGCCTCGCTCTATTCGCTCGGCCATGGCGGCAACGACGCGCAGAAGACCATGGGCATCATCGCCGTGCTGCTCTATTCGCAAGGCATGCTCGGCGCGAATTTTTACGTGCCGCTGTGGGTCGTCATCACCTGTCAGTCGGCGCTGGCGCTGGGCACGTTGCTCGGCGGCTGGCGCATCGTCCACACCATGGGCTCGAAGATCACCCGGCTGAACCCGATGCAGGGTTTCTGCGCCGAGACCGGCGGAGCGATCACCCTGTTCGCCGCCACCTGGCTCGGTATTCCGGTATCGACCACGCACACGATCACCGGCGCTATCATCGGCGTCGGCGCCGCCCGCCGCGTCTCCGCCGTTCGCTGGGGCATTGCCGGCAACATCGTGGTCGCATGGATCGTCACCTTGCCGGCAACCGCGGCGATCGCGGCTCTCACCTACTTCGCGGTCGGTCTGGCAAGGTGATGTGAGCATCATGGCGCCTGGAGCCGCCTCTGGCGCGGCGACTACCGGTCCACAAGATTCAGGATGTTGCCGTCCGGATCCCTGAACCATGCGACCTTCATGCCGTGACCGACATGGATGTCACCCTCAAGCGTCAGCCCGGGCATGTCGTAATGCTCGAAGGTCACGCCCTTCGATTTCAATGCCTCAACGATCTTGCCGAGTTCGTCGCCGACCGTCCATGTCACAGCCGTCGCCTTGTTGGTCCCAGCGAAGTTCGAACGGTAGACGTTGATGCTGGTGTCGCCGCTTTTATAGACGATCAGTTCGCCACCTTCATTGTGCACCTCTTTCAGGCCAAGGACCCCTTCGTAGAATGCCCTGGCCTTGGCCAGGTCCTTCACGGCGAGATTGGCCGTCGCGTTGCTGTTTGCGAGCATGATTCGTCTCCTTCCCTGGCTGTCATTCCATGCTCATGAAATAGGCTGCGCTGACGATTTGGCGACGGCTGCTCCCACTGGAAATGCCGTCATATGCTCGCTGCCTCCCCGATACGCCGCTGCAATTGGTGGTCCATCGCTTGGTTCTGTTCCGGAACTGCATTATCTGGAGCGGAAAAGTAGAGGAAAAACTCATGCCCGCCGCCAATGAAAACGTGACCAAGGAAATCGTTATCGAGCGCCTGAAGACGGTCAATGGGCCGGATTTCACCGGCAATATCGTCGACCTCGGCCTGGTTTCCGAGATTTTCATTGCCGATGCCAAGGTGTTCTTTTCGATAACCGTTCCCGCTGCCCGTGCCCAGGAGATGGAACCGCTGCGTGCGGCGGCCGAACGTGTCGTCAAGGCGATCCCCGGTGTTGCCGGCGCCGTGGTCGCGCTGACGGCGGAAAAGAAGGGCGGCGGCATGGAGGCGCCGGTTCCGCAAAGACCGGCTCAGAGGCCCGCTCCGCCGGCCGCACCTGCGCGTCCCACGCCGCAGGCGCCCGCCTCGCACAGCCAGAGCAAGCGCGGCGTACCCGGCATCGAAGCGATCATCGCCGTCGCTTCCGGCAAGGGCGGCGTCGGCAAGTCGACCACCGCCGTCAATATCGCCCTTGGGCTTGCCGCCAACGGGCTGCGGGTCGGGGTGCTCGATGCCGACATTTATGGCCCTTCCATGCCGCGTCTGCTCAACATTCGTGGCAGGCCGCAGACCGTCGACGGCAAGATCCTGAAGCCGATGCAGAATTATGGCCTCAAGGTCATGTCGATGGGCTTCCTCGTCGATGAGGAGACGCCGATGATCTGGCGCGGGCCGATGGTGATGTCGGCATTGACGCAGATGCTGCGCGAGGTCGAATGGGGACCGCTTGATGTGCTCGTCGTCGACATGCCGCCCGGCACCGGTGACGCCCAGCTGACCATGGCCCAACAGGTGCCGCTGGCCGGCGCCGTCATCGTCTCGACGCCACAGGACCTGGCCCTGATCGATGCGCGCAAAGGCCTCAACATGTTCAGAAAGGTCGACGTGCCGCTATTGGGTATCGTCGAAAACATGAGCTATTTTCTCGCCCCCGATACGGGAAAACGCTACGACATCTTCGGCCATGGCGGCGCCCGCCGCGAGGCCGAGCGTCTCGGCGTCACCTTCCTTGGCGAAGTGCCGCTCGAGATGGGCATCCGCGAAAGCTCCGATGCCGGCACGCCGGTGGTGGTCTCCAAGCCGGATGGCGCTGAGGCGAAAATCTATCGCGACATCGCCGCCAAGGTCTGGGACCGCGTCAATGAAGAGCGCGGCGCGGCCGAGGCTGCAGTGCCGAGCATCGTGTTCGAGTGATGCGGATGTCCCTCCCCAAGTGGGCCCCTTGAGGGGGAGGGTGGCCGGAAGGGTCAGGTAGGGTCCGCGGCGACGCGCTCCAACTCTCCGGGATAGCGGGCTGACAAACCACGATCCCGTCTGGCGCGGAGGCAGATGTATGTCTTTCGTACCAAAGAGCGGATTCGGATGGCGCGTGCCCCTTGCCTGCTCCCGCGCGTTGTCATATCGATTTGTCATACAAATACGGAGACCACGATGGCAGGCGCCCCCACCCACAAGAAGAAATTTCGCTCGCAGGAGTGGTTCGACAATCCCGACAATCCGGGCATGACGGCACTCTATCTGGAGCGCTACCTGAATTACGGGCTGACGCGGGCCGAACTGATGTCCGGCAAGCCGCTGATCGGCATCGCCCAGACCGGCTCGGACCTGTCGCCCTGCAACCGCCATCACATCGAACTGGCCAAGCGCGTGCGCGAAGGCATCGTCTCGATGGGTGGCATCCCTTTCGAGTTCCCTTGCCACCCGATCCAGGAGACCGGCAAGCGGCCGACTGCTGCACTTGACCGCAACCTTGCCTATCTCAGCCTGGTAGAGGTGCTCTACGGCTATCCGCTCGACGGCGTAGTGCTCACCATCGGCTGCGACAAGACGACGCCAGCCATGCTGATGGCCGCGGCCACCGTCAACATTCCGGCTATCGCGCTTTCGGTCGGCCCGATGCTCAACGGCTGGCACAAGGGCAAGCGCACCGGCTCCGGCACCATCGTCTGGGAATCGCGCCAGCGCCTGTCGGCCGGCGAGATTGGCTATGACGAGTTCATGGATATCGTTGCCTCCTCGGCGCCGTCGACCGGCTATTGCAACACGATGGGTACCGCCACCACGATGAATTCGCTGGCCGAGGCGCTCGGCATGCAATTGCCGGGCTCGGCCGCTATCCCCGCCCCCTATCGCGAGCGCGGCCAGATCGCCTACGAGACCGGAAAGCGCATCGTCGACATGGTGCATGAGGATCTGAAGCCGTCCGACATCATGACCCGTAAGGCCTTCGAGAACGCCATCGTCGTCAACTCGGCGATCGGCGGCTCGACCAACGCGCCGATCCACCTCAACGCCATCGCCCGCCATCTCGGCGTGCCGCTCGACAATGACGATTGGCAGAAGGTCGGCCTCAACATACCGCTCATCGTCAATCTGCAGCCGACGGGCGAATATCTCGGCGAGGACTATCACCATGCCGGCGGCGTGCCGGCCGTGGTCGCCGAACTGATGAAGGGCGGCCTGCTGCCCTATCCGGAAGCCATGACAGCTAATGGCAAGACCATCGGTGACAATTGCAGGGGCGCCGTCAACGAGAACCTCGACGTCATCCGCACGGTTGCCGAGCCGCTGAAAGCCAATGCCGGCTTCATCAATCTCAAGGGCAATCTGTTCGATTCGGCGATCATGAAGACCAGCGGCATCTCGCCCGAGTTCCGCGAGCGCTATCTGTCGAACCCGAAGGACCCCGAAGCCTTCGAGGGCAACGCCATGGTGTTCGACGGGCCCGAGGATTACCACGCCCGCATCGACGATCCGGCACAAGGCATCGACGAGCACACCATCCTGTTCATGCGCGGCGCCGGCCCGATCGGCTATCCGGGCGGCGCCGAAGTCGTCAACATGCAGCCGCCGGCCTATCTGATCAAAAAGGGCATCCACGCGCTGGCCTGTATCGGCGACGGCCGCCAGTCGGGCACGTCGGGTTCGCCCTCGATCCTCAACGCCTCGCCGGAAGCCGCCATCGGCGGCGGGCTGGCGCTGCTGAAGACCGGTGACCGCGTCCGCGTCGATCTGCGCAAGGGCACCGCCGATATCCTCGTCAGCGACGACGAGATCACGCGGCGGCGCACCGAGCTGCAGAACAATGGCGGCTATCACTATCCCAAGCACCAGACGCCGTGGCAGGAGATCCAGCGCGGCATGGTCGACCAGTTTTCCGAAGGCATGGTGCTGAAGCCGGCGGTGAAATACCAGGATGTGGCGCATACAAGCGGGGTGCCGAGGGACAATCACTGACCAGGGTCCGTCGCACGAGCCAGCCGCCGGTGCAGGCAATTTGCCGAGGTCAGCGCCAGGAGGGGTAGGGGTGGGGTACATCGTACAGCGAAAGCCTCGGCTTTCCACTGCGATCGCCTGCCGCTAATGGGCAGAAATGCCCGGCACAGGGTTGGACGCGGTTATTTGTCAACAGCGATTGCTCCCGCGAGAACGGCAATGCTTGACAAGCGGGCGTGACAAATCCACGATCATCGCAAGGGGTGCATCGCGACGACCCCGTGAGGCGTCAGCCCAACGTTCGCGTCCAAGCTTCTCTTTCAAGGAGGTGGACGCCATGCCGTCAACAACCGCTATCACTGTATCGCAACTGTCCCGTCTGATTGGGCTGCCGGGTGCACCCGCAATCATCGACGTCCGCATCGACGATGACTACAACGCCGATCCGCGCCTGCTGCCGGGGTCGGATCGTCGTGATTTCAGGAGTGTCTCGAACTGGGCTGCTGACTTCGCCGGCAGGCAAGTGACAGTTGTCTGCCAGCAGGGAAAAAAGCTCTCGCAAGGCGTGGCCGCATGGCTACGGCAGGAGGGCGTTGCCGCCGAATCGCTCGATGGCGGGTTTGAAGCGTGGCGCGATGCCAAGGGCCTTCTCGTTCACGCCGACAAGATACCGCCCACCGATGCCAAGGGCCGCACCGTTTGGGTGACGCGTACGCGCCCGAAGGTCGACCGCATCGCCTGCCCCTGGCTGATCCGGCGCTTCATCGATCCTCACGCGGTCTTTCTCTTCGTCGAGCCGGCCGAAGTGGCGGCCGTCGCCGATCGCTTCCAGGCCGTGCCTTTCGACATCGAGAACGTGTTCTGGAGCCACCGCGGCGAACGCTGCACCTTCGACACCATGATCGAGGAGTTCGGGCTCAAATCCGAAGCGCTCGATCGCCTGGCCACGATCATACGCGCTGCCGATACTGCGAGCCTCGATCTTGTTCCACAGGCGGCCGGGTTCCTGGCCGCCTCGCTTGGCCTGTCACGGATGTTTCGCGACGATCTGGAGCAGCTCGAGGCCGGCATGCTGCTTTACGATGCGTTCTTCCGCTGGTGCCGCGATGCCACCGAGGAGGCGCATAACTGGCCGGCCGCCGGCGCAGTCAGCGCGGGCAAACCATCGTGAGCGCCGTCCTTTCGAAAAAGCCGGCGGAGATTCAGGAGCCCGCTGTGCCGAGCTTCCGGCAGGCCGTGAAGGTCTGGGCAAAAATCGGGGTGCTCAGCTTTGGCGGCCCGGCCGGGCAGATCGCGCTCATGCACAAGGAACTGGTCGAGGAACGGCGCTGGATCGGCGAACAGCGCTTTCTGCATGCGTTGAACTACTGCATGCTGCTGCCTGGCCCCGAGGCCCAGCAACTCGCCATCTATATCGGCTGGTTGCTGCACAAAACGGCCGGCGGCCTTGTTGCCGGCATTCTCTTCGTCGTGCCGGGCGCGCTTGTCATGCTCGTCCTGAGCAGCCTCTATGCGCTCTATGGCGATGTACCACTCGTCGCGGCGCTGTTTTTCGGGGTCAAGGCGACCGTGCTCGCCATTGTCATCGAGGCGGTGATCCGGATCGGCAGACGCGCGCTGAAAAACCCGATCATGGTGTCGATCGCACTCGCCGCCTTCATCGCCATCTACGCGTTGAACGTGCCGTTTCCGCTGATCGTACTGCTTGCCGGCCTGACAGGCTGGATCGGCAACCGCAGTGCGCCGGCATTTTTTTCAGGCGCCTCGCATGGCAAGGGCGATGTTCCCGACATCAAGGGCGTGGTCGATCTGATGTTCGAGCGCGGCGAACTGACCCACGTCAGGCCGACACGATGGCACGCGCCGCGCACTTTGGCGATCTGGCTGCCGATCTGGCTGGGGCCTGTTCTGCTGGTCTGGGCTTTCACCGGCCCTGCCAGCGTTTGGACTCAAATCGGTGGCTTCTTCAGTGTCATGGCGGTCGTCACCTTCGGCGGCGCCTACGCAGCCCTTGCCTATGTCGCGCAGGCAGCGGTCGAGTACTTCGGCTGGCTGGCACCCGGTGAAATGGTCGACGGCCTTGGACTTGCCGAAACCACGCCGGGTCCGCTCATCCTGGTCTTGCAGTTCGTCGGCTTCGTTGCCGCGTTCCGCCAGCCGGGCTTGCTGGCGCCGCTGGTTGCCGGACTGTTTGGCGGGCTGTTCACGCTGTGGGCGACGTTTACCCCATGTTTCCTATGGATATTCCTTGGCGCGCCTTACATCGAAGCGCTGCGCGGCAACAAGGCACTGTCGGCGGCGCTCGGTGCGATCACCGCCGCCGTCGTCGGCGTCATCATGAATCTCGCTCTATGGTTCGGCTTGCACGTCATCTTCGGCGAAGTGCGCAATGTCGGGCTTGGAATGGACGTGCCGGTGCTTTCATCGATAGACTGGCGCGCGGCGCTGCTTTCCTGTGCCTCGATGATCGCCATTCTGAAGCTGAAGATCGGTATCCTGCCGACGCTTGCCGGATCGGCGCTGGCCGGTGTCTTGTTGCTGGCGGTAAGTAGCTGATGCCTGCAAGGACTTGAAGCGCATCGCCTGAATCTACTTAAACGCGACGCTTGGATGCCGCTGCCTTTGTATTCCGCTTGTGAACCACCTAACTGGTTGGGAACGGTTGGACCATTATGGCGCAACGGCGTTCTTCCCTCGGCTTCCTTGGAATGTTCGGTCGCTCGGGCGACTTGAGGCAGCTCGACGATGCATTGCGCGGCGCCGATCTGCATCCCGCCCTTGTGCCGGAGGGGGTAAAACTCACGATCGTCAATCTGATGAAGGATCACTGGCCCGACGAGCCGCCGCCGGGCATCTATGCGTCGGTGGCACAATTGTGCAGCTATTGCATCGCGGGTCCCGAAACCTTCGAGCAAGCCAATGGCCATCAACGGACGCTGGAAGCCGAGCGCCGCATCGAGGCGGCACTTGAGGCCGGCGACAGCTTCGACGCACAGATCGTGCTGATGACGCTGCATGCCAAGCTGATCAACGCCGAAGTCGTCGACCGATACGGGCTCAGCGCGGAATGACGCGACAGGCAAGATCTGCCGGATCCCCCCGCGGCAGCCGAGTCGATCAAGCCCGGCTGATCTCCTCAAGATACCAGCCGATGTAGCGCAGTTCGTTGTATTCCATCGGCGCGATCGGCCCCGGCACGAAATAGTGCGAGCGCACGCCACGCGCTGTGTGCTCGATGATCTTCTTGTCCTCTTGGGTGGTGACCTTCCACAGCCAGGTCAGCTTCTCCAGATCGTAGTCCTGGCCCTCGACCGCGTCGCCGCGCACCAGCCAGATCAGCTCCATCTCGCAGGTGCCCGCGGTTTTCGGGATGAAGCGGTAGATCATGCCGTGATCGGGATAGCACACGAGGAAGGTCGTGCCGCCGAGATGGATGGAGGTGACGCCACCGTCATAGTCGGTGAAGCGGCCCATCAGCGGGGCCACCGGCGAGCCATCCTGGCTGCCGCTCGAAACGCCATCATAGAGCGCATAGCGGAAGGTATGGATTGCTTCCTGACCGGCCGCCGAGTTCTGCCAGCGGTTGGCGCTGCCGATCTCGATGCCGAGCGCGCAGGTGCGCTGCTCCATCGCCGCGTTGAGCTGCTCGATCATCTCGGCCGGCTTTTCCAGCGCATGCGTCTGCGAATATTCCGGATGCGCCGGCCCGCAATGGTAGCATTCGACATAGTTCTCGACGGCGAGCTTCCAGTTGGCGTCGAGCGGATAGGACTGGCGATACGCCACCTTGGCGTCGCCCCAGCCATACTGGCCGCAGCTTGTGCGCAGCGACTGTTCGATTGGATCGAAATCGAGCGGCGTCTCCGCGAAGGAAATGAAAACCAGCCCGGAGGCAACGCGGACATGAAGCTTCTTCAGCCCGTGCGCCGTGCGGTCGAAATCCTTCGGCATCAGGCGGGCAGCGCGCAACGACCCGTCATTGGAATAGGTCCAGGCGTGGTAGGGACACACGAACATCTTCGCGTTGCCCTTCTCCTTGGTGCAGACCTCGGCGCCGCGGTGGCGGCAGACATTGAGCATGGCATGCACGGTGCCGTCCATGCCGCGCGTCAGGATGACCGCCTCATCGCCCAGTTTGAACAGCTCGAAATCGCCGGGGTTCGGGATAACGCTGGCATGGGCCAGGCAATGCCAGTGGCGGCGAAAGACACGTTCCATGTCACGCTCGAAGATCGCCGGGTCATGATAGAAGGCACGCACCAGGCCGTGGCCGGGCCGGTGAGACGCCACCAGCCGATCGATCGCGTCGCCGTCGGTGTGGGCTTGCAGGATAGGATGCGCACTCATTTGTCGTTCTGCCCGATGGTTGGTCCTGGGGCAATTCCAGGAAAACTGTGAAGCGGTTTTCCGTCCGGAATTGGCTCTGGGTGGTGGCTGTATGGCTGCACGAACTCGTCTCCGGTCAGCCGCCCATATACGTGCGCGGCAGGTGGATCAGGCTGCCGAAGCGGGCACGCAATCTGTCGTCGACCTGTTTTGGCACGTGGCGCGGAAATCGTTCGGCAAGAATGCGTTTCTTCTCGGTGATCGCCCGCAGCAATATATCAGGTCGGCCTTTTTCGTTCCATTCCTTCGGTGAGGAACGATCGGCGAAGGCGGGATAGAGATGATCGGTCTGCATCAGCTTGAGCGTTTGTTCGCTGTCGAGATAGTGGCCTGGGCCTTTGAGGCAGACCTCGGTGATGCTGTCGATCGACAGGGCCTCGTCAGTCACGTCGATGCCACGTGCGCAGCCCAGGCAATGACCGAGCATGTCGTTGTCGATGACCAGGCTCTCCAGGCAGAAGCCGAGCAGCGAGGCATGCATGCCGGCCGCCTCGTAGACGAGGTTGAGGCCGGAGAGGCCGGCCATCACATTGGTGATGCCCTTTTCGTAGCCGGATTGAATGTCGGGCAGTTTCGAATCCGTCATGCCAGCGGCCGAGCCGCCGGGCAGATCGTAGAATTGCGCCATCTGGGCGCAGGCCGCCGTTGCCACCGACTGCTCGGCCGACCCGCCGGCCATGGCGCCGGTACGCAGGTCCGACATGAACGGCCAGGCGCCGAAGATCGCCGGATGGCCCGGCTTGAGCGCATTGACATAGACCAGGCCGGCCAGTACTTCGGCCACCGCTTGCACGACGGCGCCGGCCATCGCCGCAGGTGCTGTGGTGCCGGACTGGCCGGTCGAGAGCAGCAGGATCGGGATGCCGCCTTCAACGCAAGCCTCGAGCACGCCGCAGGCATCCTCGGCGAACTTCATCGGCGGCACGACGAATGAGTTAGAGTTAGAAACGAATGGCCGGGCGCGGAAATTCTCCTCGCCGCCGGCGATGGCGTACAGCATTTCAAGCGCCGGCTTCACGTTCTCACGCACGGTGAAGGATGTTCCGACGTGCTTCGATGTCCCCATCACACAGGCATAGAGCGTGTTGAAATCCATCTCGAGCGGATCGGCGATGTCGCGCGCCACCATCGGCCGCTGGAAGAAATGGATGTTGTCCAGCCCATCGACGATGCGGGCAGCATCATAAATGTCCTGCAGCTTGGATTCGCGGTACTCGCGCTTCTCCAGATCCACCAGGTGCACGGCGATACCTGCCGTGCCGTAGTGCACGCGCTTGCCCTGGACCACCATGTCGTGCCTGGCGTCCTGGCCATGAAGTGTGAAATGTCGTGCCGCCCGCTTGATGGTGTCGAGCACTAGCGCGCGCGGAAAGCGCACACGGTCGTCGTCGCCATGGACCGCCCCCGCCTTGGTCAGCACCTTTATGCAGGAAGGGATGGCATTGGCGAAACCCACCGTCTCCAGGAGCGTCAGCACGCCCTCGTGGATGCGCTCGCAGTCATCCCCGCGCAGCGGCCCGTAGCTGCCGCTCTCGATGGCCTGGTGTCGTGGTCCGGTGTCCTCCATCAGAGGAGCTGATCGCATGGCATGTCCTGTTTCGCGAAGACCGGAGCGCTGTGGACGACGGTTCGCCGGCGTGTCCTGCTGTTCGACAGCCACTGGCATGGAAGCACTCCACCTTCATCGGCAGGAACTCGCGGCGGTTGGTCCACCATCGGCCTGCTTCGTCCCTCTACACAGCGACTATGCCGCCGGCATTGGCACAGCCTATGTGCCAGCCGGTCCCGTCGAATATGCCAAGGAGCTAAAGAACCGGAGCCGCACCACATGCGCCAGGCTCCGGTCGGGGAAGGGAGATCAGGCCGCTGCCGGCCTGCGTCCAGCTGCCGTCGCCAGTTCGCGGATGCCGGGTTCGATGTGCTGCAACGCGATCGAGGAAATGCCCAAGCGCATGAAACGCGATGGCTTTTCGGTGCGGTCGAAGAAGCGGTCGCCAGGCTCGATGATGACGCTGCGCGAGGCCGCGGCCTCCGCCAGCCCGCGCGAATCGGTGCCGCGCGGCCCCTCGAGCCAGAGCGACGTGCCGCCGGCCGAATCGGTCGAGCGCCACTCCGGTAGGAAGGCGGAAATCGCATGGACCAGACGCTTGCGCCTCTCGTCGAAGGCGCTCGACAGCCGCCGCACCAGCGCCTCGTGATGGCCGAGCGACAGGAAGAGCGCCACGGCGCGCTGGTTGTTCGCCGGCGGATGGCGCAGCATGAAGCGGCGTAGCGCCCGAAGCTCGGAGATCAGCCCGGCCGAGGCGACGATGTAGCCAAGCCTCAGGCCGGGAGCCAGCGTCTTCGACATCGAGCCGACATAGACGACGCGGCCGGAGCGATCGAGGCTCTTCAGCGCCTGCTGCGGCGCCTCGTCCAGGAGCTGGCTGTCATATCCGTCCTCGATGATGATCTGGTTGTGCCGGTTGGCGCGCGCCAAAAGCTCCTGCCGCCGCTCCGCCGACAGCGGCACCATGGTCGGGCAATGGTGGCTGGGCGTGACGAAGACGAAGCCGGAATTATTGGGAATGGCCGAGGTTACGATGCCGGAGTGGTCGACCGGAACCGGCTGGATCTCGGCGCCGGCCAGCCGGAAGATCGAACGTGCATCGGGATAGCCCGGGTCCTCCATCGCCACCTTGGAGCCCTTGGTCATCAACAGCGTCGCCAGCATGTAAAGCGCGTTCTGCGCGCCCAACGTCACGATGATCTCGTCCGGATTGGCGAAGATGCCGCGTCGCGGCAGCAGCCGTGCCTGGATCTGCTCGATCAGGAGCGGATCGTCGCGGTCGACCATGTCGGATGCCCAGTTGCGGATTTCGAGCACCGCCAACGCCATGCGGTTGCACTCGCGCCATTCGGCGGTCGGGAACAGCGCCGGGTCGAATTGGCCATAGACGAAGGGGTATGACGACTTGATCCAGTTGTCGTGCTTGGCCGGCGGCGGCATGTCGCTCGCCGCGATCTGCCGACGCGCCTTCCAGTCGATCTCGTTGGCCTGGTCGGGCGCCTTCTGGTGCGGCTTGGCCGGCGTCGCCAGCACTTCGGGATTGACGAAATGGCCGCGGCGCTCGCGCGCCACCAGGAAGCCCTGGTCGACCAGCTGCTGGAAGGCCAGCACCACGGTGCCGCGCGCCACGCCGAGTTTTTCGGCAAGAATCCGGCAGGACGGAAGCGGCATGGAAGCCGCGATCTGCCGGTCGAGGATGGCGGCGACGATCGCCTGGCGGATCTGCGCCTGCAGGGTCTGACCGGATTCCGCCGAAATCCGGAACAGGCCGGACCAAATGGCCGTGTCGTTTCGCTGTGGCATGGGAGATGTTCCTCGATGGCCAGCTTTTTTCACATGGCTGGACCAGTCGAATGTACCGGTGGCACAAGGTGTTGCGCCAATCAATTTTTCTGATCGCTGGGATTTATGCCAGTGATCCTTTGAGCCGGCCCACGCTGCGCTGCGGCATCGCTGCGCATTGAAACAGATGGGATTCGACCCGATAGTTTGCCGCGACGACACGCGCCGGAAACATCCGGCCTGATAAGATGCATCTCAAGAGACCGGAGCGAAGCAGTGGATCAATCGTCCTTTCAAAAGCAGCTCGACGCATTGCGCGATCACCGTGCGGCCAAATCGGGCTCGATGCGCGAGGCTTTCGCTGCCGATCCGCAGCGCTTCGAGAAATTCTCCGCCAGTGACGGCGACCTGCTGCTCGACTGGTCGAAATGCGCGGTCGATGCGCGGACTATGGAGTTGCTGGAGAAACTGGCTGAGGCCGCTGACCTCGAAGGCCGGCGCGACGCGATGTTTGCCGGCAAGAAGATCAACGTCACTGAAGGCCGCGCCGTGCTGCACACGGCGCTGCGCAACCTGACCGGCAAGGGCATCGTGCTCGACGGCCAGGACGTGAAGGCGGAAGTCCTTGCCGTACTCGACGCGATGGGTGCCTTCGCCGACGCGGTGCGTTCCGGCAAGGCGGCCGGCGCGACCGGCAAGAAGATCACCGACATCGTCAACATCGGCATCGGCGGCTCCGATCTCGGCCCGGCCATGGCGACGCTGGCGCTGGCGCCCTATCATGACGGGCCGCGCGCGCATTACGTATCCAATATCGACGGTGCCCATATCCACGACACGCTGAAGGGTCTTTCCGCCGAAACCACCCTGTTCATCATCGCCTCCAAGACCTTCACCACGGTCGAGACGATGACCAATGCCGAAACCGCGCGCAGATGGGTCGAGAAGGCGCTCGGCAAGGAAGCGGTCGGCAAGCATTTCGCCGCCGTCTCGACGGCGCTCGACCTGGTCGCCAAATTCGGCATCGCGCCCGATCGCGTCTTCGGCTTCTGGGACTGGGTCGGCGGGCGCTATTCCGTCTGGGGTGCGATCGGTCTGCCGGTGATGATCGCCATCGGCCCGAAGGATTTTCGCGCCTTTCTCGACGGCGCCCATGAGATGGACGAGCATTTCCGCACCGCCCCGCTGGCGAAGAACCTGCCGGCGCTGATGGGGCTGGTTGGCTGGTGGCACCGCGTGATCTGCAAATACCCCGCTCGCGCCGTCATCCCCTACGATCAGCGTCTGTCCAGGCTGCCGGCCTATCTGCAGCAGCTCGACATGGAATCGAACGGCAAGAGCGTCACCCTGGACGGCGGCGCTGTAACGACGCCGACCGGCCCGCTGGTCTGGGGCGAGCCCGGCACCAATGGCCAGCATGCCTTCTTCCAACTTCTGCATCAGGGCACCGATTTCATTCCGGTCGAATTCCTCGCCGCTGCCGTCGGCCACGAGCCGGAACTGAAGCATCACCACGACCTTCTGCTTGCCAATTGCCTGGCGCAGTCGGAAGCCTTCATGAAGGGCCGCACGCTTGAGGAAGCCCGAGCGCAGATGCTGGCGAAAGGCATGAAGCCGGCCGATGTCGACAGGATTGCTCCGCACCGCGTCTTCTCCGGCGACCGCCCCTCAGTGACGATCCTCTACAGGAAACTCGACCCCCACACGTTCGGACGGCTGATTGCGCTTTACGAACACCGCGTCTTCGTCGAAGGCACGCTGTTCAACATCAACTCCTTCGACCAGTGGGGCGTCGAGCTCGGCAAGGAACTGGCGACCGGGCTGCTGCCCGTCGTTGAAGGCAAGGAGAACGCCGCAAAGCGGGATGCCTCGACTGCTGGACTGGTGGAATACATCCACCGCTTGCGCGGCCCGGAGTGAAAAGCTTGGCGGACATCAAGGGAATATTGTTCGACAAGGACGGCACGCTCGTAGATTTCAACGCGACATGGCTGGGCATCGCCGACTTCATGGCGATGGATGCGGCCGAAGGCGATCGCTGGAAAGCAGACAGGCTGCTTGCGGCGGCGGGCTTCGACTTCGCCACCAAGCGCTTCAAGCCGGATTCGATTTTTGCCTCCGGCACCAACATGGACGTCGTCGAGCTGTGGTTTCCACGGCTGTCCGACGAGGACCAGATGCTTGCCGTCGCCCGCTTCAACGCCATCACCTCGGCGCAAGGATCGGCAATGGCGGTGGCGCTGCCGGGCGTGGTCGAGACGCTTGGCCTGCTTCACAGAAAATCCTACCGGCTTGGTGTCGCCACCAACGACTCGACCAGCGGCGCGGAAAAGACCCTGGTCACGCTGGGCGTCGCGCAGCTTTTCGACGCCGCCTATGGTTACGACGCGGTGGCCAATCCAAAACCGGCGCCGGATACGATCCTTGCCTTCTCTGATCTGACGGGGCTCAGGCCCTCGGCAATCGCCATGGTCGGCGACAACCGTCACGATCTTGAAATGGCGCGGGCGGGCGGCTGCGGTCTGGCGGTCGGCGTGCTGTCCGGCACCGGCACACGTGAATCGCTGTCCCAGATAGCCGACGTCATTCTGGATTCGGTGGCCGACCTGCCTGATTTTCTTTCGGCGCGGGTCAGCGAGACAGTCTAGACTCGCAGCTAGCTGGTCCGAACGAGAACAGGCCGCTCGGTTTCATCGCCGCATTCCTGCCTTCGCCGACATCCGGCACCTCGTATTCGGCCAGCAGGCGAAGCCGCGAGCGGGGCAGATAGGCGCGGCCCGGATCGCCGATCAGCACGGCGATGCCGGCTGCAAGGCAGCGGTCGAGGAAGGGGACGACCCGGCCGGCGAGATCATGGGCGTAGAACAGGTCGCCGACCACCACGACATCCACCGGTGGCGGCGGACCGCTGGTGATGTCTTCGCCAATGATCATGATAGCGACGCCGTTCGCAGTCGCGTTGAGGCCGAGCGCAACCACACCGTTGCGATCGATCTCGGCCGCGACGACCGCGCTTGCCCCGGCTTTTGCCGCTGCAATGCCGACGAGACCCGAACCGGCGCCGAGGTCGAGCACGCGACGGCCGGCCACGGTCTCCGGCCGGTCGAATATGTAGCGGGCGAGCACCGCGCCGCCGGCCCAGACATAGGCCCAGTACGGTGGCTCCGGTTCAGGTCCGTCTTCTTCGGTCGCATGTTGGTTCCATTCGAGAAGCCGCCTGAGCCCGCTTCCCGGATGGGCGGTGTAAAGCCGAATTTCGGGAAGCGTGGGCACGGGGGCGATCCGCATGTTCGCCCGGATGAACTGTGCCGGGTCCGGGCGCGAACCTATGCTCACGGCGTTGGCGCCGGCGATGCAATCGCTCAAGCTGCGCCTAGCCCCGCAACGCCCGGCGCAGGATCTTGCCGACCGGTGTCTTCGGCAGCTCGGTGCGGAACTCAATATACCTGGGACGCTTGTAGCCGGTCAGGTTCTCACGGCAATAAGCCGTCAGCATGTCGGCGGTCAGTGCCGGGTCCTTCTTGACGACGAACAGCTTCGGCACTTCACCCGAATGCTCGTCCGGCACGCCGATCGCGGCAACTTCGAGTACGCCTGGATGCTGCGCCACCACTTCCTCGAGTTCGTTCGGATAGACGTTGAAGCCGGAAACCAGGATCATGTCCTTCTTGCGGTCGACGATCTTGGTGTAGCCAAGCTCGTCCATGAAGCCCATGTCGCCCGATTTGAAGAAGCCGTCCTCGGTCATCACCTTGGCGGTCTCGTCCGGCCGGTTCCAGTAGCCGGCCATCACCTGCGGTCCGCGGATGCAGATTTCGCCGACTTCGCCGAGCGGCAAATTGTTGCCGTCGTCGTCGCGGATCGCGATCTCGGTCGAGGGCAGCGGCAGGCCGATCGTGCCGGTGTAAACGCCGTCGCTGAATTTGTTGATCGTTGCTCCCGGCGAGGTCTCGGTGAGCCCGTAGGCCTCGCTGATCGGGCAGCCGGTCAGCACTTTCCAGCGTTCGGCGATGGCCCTCTGCACCGGCATGCCGCCACCCAGCGTCAGGATCAGCGGCTTGAAATCGAGCTTGCGAAAATCCTCATTATTGAGCAGCGCATTGAACAGCGTGTTGAGGCCCGGAAAGATGTGGATCGGGTATTTCTGCAGCTCCTTGACGAAGCCGGGAATGTCGCGCGGATTGGGGATGAGGACATTCTGCGCGCCTTGCTGCATGCCTACCAGCACGTTCGCCGTCAGCGCAAAAATGTGATAGAGCGGCAGCGCGCAGAGGAAGTTCAGATGCGCCGGCTTCGGCTTGACGGTAAAAGCGTCTTCGGCCCACAGCGCGTTCTGCGCGACGTTCGCCAAAATGTTGCTGTGCAAAAGCATCGCGCCCTTGGAGATGCCGGTCGTGCCGCCCGTGTATTGCAGGAAGGCGATGTCGTCGGCCGTGACCCTTGCGGGCCTAAAGGCCTTGCCTGTGCCCGCCTTCAGCGCGGCGTTGAACTTGACATGGCCGGGCAGCGACCATGCCGGCACCATCTTCTTGACGCGGCGTACAACGAAGTTGACGATCGTTCCCTTGAGCCCGCCGAGCATGTCGCCCATCGAGGCGACCACGACATGCTTGACCGCGGTCCTGGCGATCACCGCTTGCAGGGTGCAGGCAAAATTTTCGAGGATGACAATGGCTTGAGCGCCGGAATCCTTGAGCTGGTGCTCCAGCTCGCGCGGCGTGTAGAGCGGATTGATGTTTACCACGACATAGCCGGCGCGAAGCACTGCCATCATCGCCACCGGATATTGCAGCACATTCGGCATCATCAGCGCGACGCGCGCGCCCTTCTGCAGCCCCGTTGATTGCAGATAGGCGCCGAAGGCGGCCGACTGTCGCTCGAGGTCGGCATAGGTGATCGATTTGCCCATGCAGACGAAAGCCGGCCGGCTTGCAAACTGCTTGCACACGGTGACGAGAAAGTCGCCGATCGAGCTGGAGGGCAGGGCGCCGATCTCGGCCGGCACGATCTTTGGATAACTCTTGAGCCACGGTTTTTCCGGCAGGCCGGCGGCCAGCGACGTGATCGCCTTTGGTAATCTCTTGGCCGGACCTGCCGGCAGTCGTGGCGCTGTCGGCACTGCCTTCGCCGCCGGCTTGGCGGCAGACTTTGCAGCAGGCGCCGTCTTGCCGGTTGCCGGTTTAGCAGCCGCTCCAGCCGTGGTCTTCGCCGCCGGCTTCGCGCTTGCCTTCGCGGTAGCCGTCGGCTTGGCGGCGGCCGCTTTTGACTTGACTGCTTTCGATGTTGCCTCGGCCTTTGCTTTCGCCGCGTTGGTTGTCTTTGCCGGTTTTGCCACCTGTCGCTCCCTCAATCGTTCTTATTGTTTCGGCATGCTTGCGCGCCACCACCGCCCTGATCACAACGATATCCCACGCTTGCCGCAATGTCCGGAACGTGGGAAAATCCGGCACGCTGCCCACCTATCTATGTATTGCCACAAGCGACGGCCGTGCAAGCCTCGCCACCTGGAGTGCGGTAAGACTTGCCGTCAAACCTCTCGGCCGCGACCGGTTTTCGGATGCGCATCTCTTGAACCGAACGGCTCGATTCCCACAATTGGCGGCATCGCCGATCAACAAAAAATTGAAGTCGCTAATAATGTCGTGATCTGCGGATTCGGCTCGTTTTTTCCACAATTTGCCGCGTGTCGGAATTTTTTTCTGCTTCCCGTGGGTTAGGCAAACAAGCAGTTCCAAAGCTAGAAAAACGGTGCTTATATGCGGCCTTCGCGAGCCTGATAGAGGGGCTTGGAAGAACATCAGGGAGTGCTCAATGAAAAAGAAACTGACTTTTGCAGCCGCGTTGCTGGCTGCAAGCGTCCTCGGCGGCATGGCCAATGCAAAACAACTGGTCTATTGCTCGGAGGCTTCGCCGGCCGGCTTCGACCCGTCGCCATGGAGCGGCGGCAACGACTTCGACGCCTCGTCGCGCACCATCTATTCGCGCCTGGTCGAGTTCGAGCATGGCAAGACCACCATCTCGCCCGGCCTGGCCGAGAGCTGGACGGTTTCCGACGACGGTCTCGAATACACCTTCAAGCTTCGCCCGGGTGTGAAATTCCAGACGACCGATTATTTCACGCCGACGCGCGACCTCAACGCCGACGACGTGATCTTTTCCTTCGAACGCCAGTGGAAGAAAGAAAGCCCGTGGTACAGCTATCTGGAAGGCACCGGCTGGGAATATTTCACCGGCATGGGCTTTCCCGATCTCCTGAAGGAAATCGTCAAGGTCGACGACCTGACGGTGAAATTCGTGCTGAACAAGCCTGAAGTCGCGTTCCTGCCGGACCTCGGCATGGATTTCGCCTCGATCGTCTCCAAGGAATATGCCGACCAACTCGACAAGGCCGGCACCAGGCAGCAGTTCACCCAGAAGCCGGTCGGCACTGGTCCGTTCCAGTTCGTCGACTATCAGGTCGATGCGGTCGTGCGCTATGCAGCATGGGACGGCTACTATGGCGGGCGACAGAAGATCGACGATCTGATCTTCGCCATCACGCCCGATCCGGCCGTACGCGCACAGAAGCTGAAGGCGGGCGAGTGCGATATCATGTCATATCCGGCGCCGGCCGACATTGCCGGACTGCAGGCTGACGCGAACCTCAAGGTCGACGAGCAGGAAGGCCTGAACATCGGCTACATGGCTTACAACACGACGCAGCCGCCCTTCGACAAGGTCGAGGTCCGCAAGGCCCTCAACATGGCGGTAAACAAGAAGGCGATCATCGACGCGGTCTATCAGGGCGCCGGCGCGCCGGCCATCAACCCGATCCCGCCGACCATGTGGTCCTATAACAAGGACATCAAGGACGATCCCTATGATCCGGAGGCGGCCAAGAAGATGCTGGCCGATGCAGGCGTCAAGGATCTGTCGATGAAGATCTGGGCTATGCCGGTCAGCCGCCCCTACAACCCGAACGCCCAGCGCGTCGCCGAGTTGATCCAGGCCGACTATGCCGCCGTCGGCGTCAAGGCGGAGATCGTCAGTTACGAATGGACCGAGTATCGCCAGCGAGGCAAGGCTAAGGATCGCGACGGCGCCTTCCAACTGGGCTGGACCGGTGACAATGGCGATCCGGACAACTTCTTTTTCCTGCTCGGTTGCGATGCCATCGGCCAGTCCAATTATGCGATCTGGTGCAACCAGGAATTCGAAGCCCTGCTGAAAAAAGGCAAGGCGACGACGGACGTCGCCGAGCGCACCAAGATCTACGAGGAAGCTCAGGTGGTGTTCAAGCGTGAGGCTCCGTGGCTGACCATCGCCCACTCCAAGGTCTTCATGCCGATGAACAAGAAGGTGTCGGGCTTCGTTATGGACCCGCTCGGCATTCATCGGTTTGACGGCGTCGACGTCACCGAATAAGTTCTGAGAAATTGAACGGCGGCGCTGGACTTCCCGCGCCGCCGTTCTATGAAGCAAGATGCTCCGTTATCTCCTCCACAAGCTCGCTTTGATCATCCCGACCGTGTTCGGCATATCGCTGGCGGCGTTTGCTTTCGTCCGGCTTCTGCCCGGCGATCCTATCCTGGCCCTGGCGGGCGAGCGCGGCGTCAGCCCCGAGCGCTACGCCCAGCTCATCGAGCAGTTTGGCTACAACCGGCCCTATGTCATCCAATACCTGGAATATATCGGCAGGGTCCTGACCGGCGACTTCGGCATATCTATTGCCACCAAGCGGCCAGTGCTCGGCGAATTCCAGGCGCTGTTTCCAGCCACGCTGGAACTGGCGACAGTGGCGTTGATCATCGCCGTCCTGCTCGGCATTCCTGCCGGTATCTTCGCCGCGGTCAAGCGCGGCTCGTGGTTCGACCAGGCTACGATGGGTGTCGCGCTGACCGGCTATTCGATGCCGATCTTCTGGTGGGGGTTGCTGCTCATTATCTTCTTCTCCGGCTATCTCGGCTGGACGCCGGTTTCCGGCCGCATCGGCCTGCAGTATTTCTTCAGGCCGACGACCGGGTTCATGCTTATCGACAGCCTGATCTCCGGCAGGAGCGGCGCTTTCAAATCTGCCGTCAGCCATTTGATCCTGCCGTCGATCGTGCTGGCGACGATCCCGCTTGCCGTCATAGCGCGCCAGACGCGCTCGGCGATGCTCGAGGTGCTGGGCGAGGACTATGTCCGCACCGCGCGCGCCAAGGGCCTGGCGCCTCGCCGCGTCATCGGTCTGCACGCTTTTCGCAACGCGCTGATCCCGGTAGTCACCACCATTGGACTGCAGGTCGGCACCTTGATGGCGGGCGCCATTCTGACCGAGACCATTTTTTCCTGGCCGGGCATCGGCAAATGGATGATCGATGCCATCGGCAAGCGCGACTATGTCGTCGTCCAGAGCGGATTGCTGATCATCGCGCTGATCGTCATGGCGGTGAACCTGATCGTCGACGTGCTCTACGCCGTCATCAATCCGCGCATCCGGGTGCAGTGAGATGACCGACGAATCCGCCGCCGAAGCTACCGCCGCCTCCATCCCGACAGGCGGCAGGCAACGGGCTTTCGCCGAGTTCTGGCACTACTTCTCGATGAACACCGGCGCGGTCATCGGCCTTGTCGTGTTTTCGGCGCTGGTGCTGGTGGCGATCTTTGCGCCGTTCGTCGCCCCACATTCGCCCGACGAGCAGTTTCGCGATGCGCTGCTGGCACCCCCTGCCTGGCAGGAAGGCGGCAAATCGATGTTCCTGCTCGGCACCGACGCGGTCGGCCGCGACATGCTTTCACGGTTGATCTTCGGGGCGCGTTTCTCGCTGTTCATCGGTCTGGTGGTCGTTGTCTTCTCGCTCACCAGCGGCATCGTGCTTGGCGTGCTCGCCGGCTATTTCCGCGGCTGGGTCGACACTCTGATCATGCGCATCATGGATATCATCCTGGCCTTCCCGTCGCTGCTTCTGGCGCTGGTGCTGGTGGCGATCCTCGGCCCCGGCCTTTTCAATGCCATGCTGGCGATCGCGCTGGTGCTGCAGCCGCATTTTGCGCGCCTCACCCGCGCCGCCGTGATGGCCGAAAAGAACCGCGAATATGTCATCTCCGCCAAGGTGGCTGGTGCCGGTCATCTTCGCTTGATGGTGAGGACGATCCTGCCGAACTGCCTGGCACCGCTGATCGTGCAGGCGACGTTGTCCTTCTCCAACGCTATTCTCGAGGCTGCGGCGCTCGGCTTCCTCGGTGTCGGTGCGCAGCCGCCGACGCCGGAATGGGGCACGATGCTCGCCTCGGCGCGCGAGTTCATCCTGCGCGCGCCTTGGGTGGTGACCTTCCCCGGCCTTGCCATCCTGATCACTGTGCTTGCCATCAATCTGATCGGCGACGGCTTGCGCGATGCCTTCGATCCCAAGCTGAAGAGGTCATAATCCAATGCCTCTTCTCGAGATCAAGAACCTGACCGTTTCCTTCGACACCGCCGCTGGACCATTCATGGCGGTACAAGGCATCGACCTGTCGGTCGAACCGCGCGAGGTGCTGGCGATCGTCGGCGAATCCGGTTCGGGCAAGTCGGTGGCGATGCTGGCGGTGATGGGGCTTTTGCCCAACACCGCGACGGTGAGGGCCGACCGCATGGCCTTCGACGGCATCGACCTGCTCAAGCTCGGCCCATCCGAGCGGCGCAAGATCGTCGGCAAGGACATTTCGATGATCTTCCAGGAGCCGGTCGCCAGCCTCAACCCGTGCTTCACCGTCGGCTTCCAGATCGAGGAGGTGCTGCGCTTCCATATGGGCATGGACCGCGCCCAGCGCCGGGCGCGTGCCATCGAATTGATGAAGTTGGTCGGCATCGCCGACCCCGAGGAACGGCTGGGCTCCTTCCCGCACCAGATGTCGGGTGGTCAGTGTCAGCGCGTCATGATCGCCATCGCCATCGCCTGCAATCCCAAGCTTTTGATCGCCGACGAGCCAACCACGGCGCTCGATGTCACCATCCAGAAGCAGATCCTCGATCTGCTGGTCGGCCTGCAGGCCAAATATGGCATGGGCCTGATCATGATCACCCACAATATGGGGGTGGTTGCCGAGACCGCCGACCGTGTCATCGTCCAGTATAAGGGCCGCAAGATGGAAGAGGCCGACGTGCTGTCGCTGTTCGAGTCCCCCAAGAGCAACTACACGCGCGCGCTCTTGTCGGCGCTGCCCGAAAACGCCGTCGGCGACCGGTTGCCTACTGTTTCCGACATGCTGTTTGAGCCGGCCCCATCTGTAGTCGCAGCCCGGTCCGCAGGAGGAACCGCCTCATGAGCGTGACGGTAGTCGAAGGCAAGAACATCGTGCGCGACTATCATGTCGGTGGCGGGCTTTTCCGCCCCTCCCGTACGGTTCATGCGGTCAAGGGTGTTTCGTTCAGCGTCGACAAGGGCAAGACGCTGGCCATCGTCGGCGAGAGCGGCTGCGGCAAGTCAACACTCGCCCGCATCATCACCCTGATCGACCCGGCGACCTCCGGCGAGCTTTTCATCGACGGCAAGAAGGTAGACATCGGCAGGAACGGCCTGTCGAAGGAAATGCGCCGCAAGGTCCAGATCGTCTTCCAAAACCCTTATGGTTCGCTCAATCCACGCCAGAAGATCGGCGACGTGCTTGCCGAGCCGCTGCTCATCAACACCGACAGCACGGCCGACGAGCGGCGCGATCTTGCCATGAAGATGCTAAAGAAGGTCGGTCTCGGCCCCGAGCACTTTAATCGCTACCCGCATATGTTTTCGGGCGGCCAGCGCCAGCGGATCGCCATCGCCCGCGCGCTGATGCTCAACCCCAGCCTTCTGGTGCTGGACGAGCCGGTCTCGGCACTTGATCTTTCGGTGCAGGCGCAGGTGCTGAACCTGCTCGCCGACCTGCAGGACGAGTTTCAGCTAACCTATGTTTTCATCAGCCACGACCTGTCGGTGGTGCGCTACATCGCCGACGACGTGATGGTAATGTATTTCGGCGAAGCGGTCGAATACGGCTCGCGCGACGAGGTCTTCGCCGACCCCAAACACAGCTACACCAGGACGCTGTTCGCTGCGACGCCACGTGCCGACGTTGCCAGCATCAAGGCACGTTTGGCGAAGAAGAAGGCCGCCTGATCCGGCGAGGTTTGCCGGCCGGCTACCGCTTCTCGATCCCCGGAATGCCGGAGATCTGCTCGGCGAGAAAGTCGACCAGCAGTCGCACCCGGGCAATGCCCGCACGCTCCGGAACGATCAGCATGCTCAGCGGGACGGGAGGCGGAAAATAGCCCGGCAGGACCACTTCCAGCCGGCCGGCCGCCAGGAGATCGTCGACAAGCCAATGGTGGGCGGGTGCGATACCGCGTCCGGCGACAATGGCTTCGCGCGCGGCAAGCCCATGGTCGACGCGAAATCGACCGCCAAAGGGCACCGCAAAGCGTTTGCCGACCGGCCCCTGCAGGGCGAGTGTGTCGCTTCCTGCGATGTTCGACATCCGGATGCCTTCATGGCCAGGCAGATCCTGCGGGACAGCCGGTCTGCCCCGCGCCGCCAGATAGGCCGGCGCCGCCACCAGCAGACGCCGGGATTGCCCGAGCGCCCGCAGTTTCATTGAGCTGTCGGTGAGCGGACCCAGGCGAAGCGCAATGTCGACGCCCTCCCGCACAAGATCGATGCGCTCGTCGGTCAGGCTAAGATCGATGCCGATATCGGGATGGCGGTCCTGAAAGGCGAAGATCAGCCGGCTGACGTGCAAGACCCCGAGCGCCGCCGTGCAGGATATCCGGATCGTGCCGGCCGACGCGCCGCGCGTGCCCCGCGCCTCATCGCCGGCCTGCTCAACGAGGCGCAGGACCTGGACGCTGTCGGTATAGTAACGGCTGCCTTCATCAGTCATCGTCACACGCCGGGTGGTCCTGCTGAGCAAGGGCACTCCGACGGCCTCCTCGAGTTCTCGCAAATGCCGTGTGACCGTCGACTGCCCAACTCCGAGCTCGCGCGCCACCGCCGAGAGGCTGCCGCGCTCGGCGACGCGAACGAAGGTGCGCATGCGCTCGAGAGTGACGTCCGATCTATCCATTATTCGGCATTATCTTATACATTTCCTACATATAGCGGATCATTCCGCGGCTGGCTACCTTTGGTGTCTATCGTCCTTCTTCGGAGTAGACCCATGAAAGTCCTGCTTGTTTTTGCTCATCCTGAACCGCGTTCGCTCAACGGCGCGCTGCGCGACGTCGCCATCAGGGAACTCGAGGCCCAAGGCCACGAGGTGCGGGTGTCGGACCTCTATGCCGACGGCTGGAAAGCCGAGGTGGACCGTGCCGACTTTCCGTCGTGGCCGCCCGAAGCACGCTTCCTGCCGGCCGGCGCCTCCAAAAAGGCTTTTGCGACCAACACTCTGACCGATGACGTCAAAGCCGAGATCGACAAGCTGCTATGGGCCGACACCCTGATCCTCCAGTTCCCGCTGTGGTGGTACGCCATGCCGGCGATCCTCAAGGGCTGGGTCGATCGCGTGTACGCCTACGGCTTCGCCTATGGCGTTGGCGAGCACAGCGACAAGCGGTGGGGTGACCGCTTTGGTGAGGGAACGCTCGCCGGCAAGCGCGCAATGCTGATCGTGACCGCAGGCGGCTGGGAAGAGCATTACTCCGCCCGCGGCGTCAACGGCCCGATCGACGACCTGCTGTTCCCGATCAATCACGGGATTCTATACTATCCGGGCTACGACGTGCTTCCGCCGTTCGTGGTTTACAGGGTGGACCGTTTCGGGGAGGCGGATTTCGAGCCTGTCGCGGAGCGACTGCGCGAAAGGATGCGAACGCTCGAGACAATCCGGCCCATTCGTTATCGGCAGCAGAATGGCGGCGATTACTTGATCCCAAGCATGCAATTGCGCCCCGGCTTGGAGAACCCGGGTGCGACCGCCTTTGCGCTTCACGAGGATCGCGCCGGCGCCGCCGCCCACTCCGATCAGGACAGCCGGGCGATGATGGTGCGCAGCGCCTCGCCGAAGCGCCGGACTTCCTCGATCGTATTGTAATGCACCAGCGAGGCGCGCACGGCGCCGCTGTCCATGCTGAGGTTGAGCCGCTTCATCAGGCGCGGCGCATACATGTGGCCGTCGCGAATGCCGATCTGCATCTCGGCCATTTCCTCGACGATCCTCTGCGGCGACAGCGTGCCGACATTGAAGCAGAAGGTCGGCACGCGCTCGCTGAGGCGTGCCTCGTCGGCCACGCCGTAGATCGTCGCGCCGCAATCTTTGAGCACCGCCAGCATTTCGCGCGCCAGCACCTGTTCGTAGTCGCGGATGGCATTCATGCCGGCGACGATGTTGTCGCGGCGCGACCGGTTATTCTCGGACAAGAAATTGCGGCCGATCGATTCGAGGTAGCGCACCGCGGCATCCATGCCGGAGACGTTCTCGTAGATGAACGTGCCGGCTTCGATTTTGTGGGGCGGCTCGTCGGGGATGAAATCCTCGCGGAAGGTCGGCAAGCGCTTCAGTGTTTCGAAGCGGCCCCACAGGAAGCCCATATGCGGCGAGAAATTCTTGTAGCCGGAGCAGACCAGATAATCGCAATCCCAGGCCTGCACATCAATCAGCCCGTGCGGCCCGTAATGCACGCAGTCGAGGAACACTTCGGCGCCTGCCGCATGCGCAATCGCAGCCACGGAAGCAACGTCGACAATCGAGCCGATCGAATGCGCCGTGACCGTGCAGGCGACGAGCCGGGTGCGCTCTGAGACCAGCGGGCGCAAATCGTCGACATCCAGATTGCCGTCGTCGCGCATCCGCCACCATTTGAACTTGGCGCCGGCGGGCGCCAGCGCCAGCCACGTCGCGATATTGGCGTCGTGATCCATGTCGGTGATGACGATCTCGTCACGCTCCCCGTTTGGGCGCTCGGAAAGCATCTGGCCGATGCCGAGGCTGACCAGGCGGATGAACGAAGTGGCGTTCATGCCGAAACAGATCTCCGCCGGGTTGGTGGCGTTGATCAGCAAGGCCACGCTTTCGCGAGCGCCGGCGACGGCTTGGTCGACGGTGACGCTGCGGCCATAGCGGCCGCCGCGCTGCACATTATGCGCGACCAAATGGTTGGTGACCGCATCGAGCACGCTTTGCGGGATCTGCGCGCCGGCGGCATTGTCCATGAAGACGAAGTCCCCGGCTTGCTGCAAGGCGGGAAACATGGCGCGGATCGTCTCGACCGGGAAAGCTGCGGCATCGCCGGTTTTCGAAATCTGATGCTGGTTCAAGGTCGTCTCCTGCGAAGTGCGCTGACAGATTCAGCGGGTCTTTTCGGTTTGAAAGCGGCGTTCAAGGAGGCTGACGAGACGGACCATCGGCCAGAGAAAGATGAGATAGACCAGCGCCGCGCCGATCAGCGGTGAAGGATTGGCATAGAGCGATTGCGCGTTGGTCGCTTCCTTCAGCAGTTCGGGCAGCGCCACGGTGGAAGCGAGCGAAGTATCCTTGAACATCGAAACGCAATTGCTGGTCATTGGCGGAATGACGACGCGGATCGCCTGCGGCAGCACTACCTTGCGCAAGGTCAGCAAGAACGGCAGGCCGAGCGCCTGCGCCGCCTCGAACTGGCCGCGCGGAATACTCTCTATACCGGAGCGGAACACCTCGGCCGAATAGGCCGCCATGATGATGGCGAAGGCCATCACCGCGGACGTCCACGATGACAGGCGAATGCCGAGGAACGGCAGCGCATAGTAGATCAGGATCAGCACGACCAGCACCGGCATCGCCCGGAAAATGTCAATGTAGCCGACAGCCAGCAGCCGAAGCGGCTTTGGCGCATAGAGCCGCACCAGGCTGATCGCGAGGCCGACGGGAATACCGATGCCGATGCTCATGATTCCGAGCAGCAGGGTGTTCAGGAAGCCGCGCAACAGCGCCGGCAGGCTGGAGACCATGACGTCGGCGTTGAAGAAGGTGTCCAGCAGCGACATCGCAGCATTTCCGAAACGTTTGGCGTCCCGCGACGCTCGAGCCCGAGCCCGAAATCCGAAATCGTGCCGGCATCGAAAGCCGGCACGACATTTAAGCGTGAACTGCCGCTCAGGCCTTCGGCATAGGAGTTTCCTTGACGGTCGAGGAATCGGCAGGTGCGTCGCTGCCGAACCACTTCTTGTGGATCGCGGCCAGCGTGCCGTCCTTCTTCATCGCGGTCAGCGCGTCGTTCAGCTTGCCGAGCAGCGGGTGGTCCTTGGTCATCATCAGACCGTACTGCTCGCCGGTCTTGATGCGCTCTTTTACGGCGAGATCCTTCATCCTGGTGAAAGAATATTCCAGGCCCGGAATATCGCTGACCGCCGCATCGACGCGGCCGGAGCTGAGATCGAGCAGCAAGTTCTGCTGCGTGTCGTAGCCCTTGACGTCACTGAACCCGTCCGCTTCCTGGTGGGCCTTGACCCAGGCTTCGCCGGTCGAGCCGGACAGCACGCCGACGATCTTGCCCTTGAGGTCGGCCTCGGCCTTGATCGGGCTGTCGGCCTTCGCGGCGATGCCCATGTCGGAATCATAGTAGGGCTGCGTGAACGACTGAGACTTCAGCCGCTCCGGCGTGATGGTGATCGACGAGATGGCGACGTCGATGCGCTTCGAGGTGGTGGCGGCGAACAGCGCCTGGAAACCGAGATCGGCGATATCAGTGGTCATGCCGATACGCTTTGCCGCCTCATTGATGATGTCGACTTCGAAACCCTCGAACGTGCCGCTCTCGTTCTTGTATTCAAAAGGCGGATTGGTCGGATAGGCGCCGACATTCAGCGTGCCTTCGGCGTAGGCCGGGCCGCCGGCGATGCCGATGGCAGCAGCAAGAAGCAGCAGGTTGCGACGGGTGAAGTTCATTTTCGTTCCCTCTGGTTGTGATCGGACGGGTTTGGCCCCGCACGGTTTTGATGCGTCAAGTGACGGGACTGCCGGAAAGCCCTCCCGGCACGGCAGTCGCAAGACATCGGATGCTATCCAAAGTACCGCGCTTTTCAAGGCGAAAGTTTTAAGCTTAAAAAATTGCCGCGTGTTGCCGTCACTCCGGAATAACCGCCGTGGCCTGGATCTCAACCTTGGCGCGATCCTCGACCAGCGCCATCACCTGCATGGCGGCCATCGCCGGAAAATGCCGGCCGATCACCTCGCGATAAACCTCGCCGATCCCCTTGAGATTGGTCAGATATTCCGCCTTGTCGGTAAAGTACCAGGTCATAGAGGTGATATGTTCCGGCTTGGCGCCGGCCTCGGCGAGCACGGCGACAATATTGGCCAGCGTCTGCCGCACCTGGCCGACAAGATCATCGGTCTCGAAGCGGCCCTGTCCGTTCCAGCCGACCTGCCCGCCGACGAAGACAAGCTGCCCGCGCGCGGCGACGCCATTGGCGTAGCCGACGGGTTTCGCCCAGCCTTCCGGCTGCAGGATGGTGTGCATGTCAAAACCTCCCAATGCTCAAATCCGGTCGCTCAAAACTCGAAGACAATAATTTCACGCAAACTCCCGTCTCAGGCCGCTCCCATCACTTGCCGTGCAATCACCACCTTCTGCACGTCGGACGCTCCCTCGTAGATGCGCAGCGCCCGGATCTCGCGATACAGGCTCTCGACGATATGGCCCTTGCGGACGCCGTCGCCGCCATGCAGCTGCACAGCCTTGTCGATCACCTCCTGCGCTTTGTCGGTAGCGAACAGCTTGGCCATGGCGGCTTCGCGGGTAACCCGAGCGGCACCCATGTCCTTGGTCCAGGCGGCGCGATAGACCAGCAACGCGGCGGCATCGACATCCAGCGCCATGTCGGCGATGTGGCCCTGCACCATCTGCAGCTCGGCCATCGGCGCACCGAACAGCCTGCGCTCGGCCACTCTTGTGATGCTTTCGTCCAGCGCGCGCCGGGCAAAGCCGAGCGCCGCTGCGCCGACGGTCGAACGGAACACGTCGAGCACGGACATGGCGATGCGAAAACCGTCACCGGGTTTGCCGATCAGCGCCGAGGCTGGAATGCGTGCATTGTCGAAGGACAGCCGGGCGAGCGGGTGCGGCGCGATCACCTCCAGCCGCTCGGCAACGATCAGCCCCTCGGTTTCGGAAGGCACGACAAAGGCGGAAAGCCCCTTGGCGCCGGGCGCTTCGCCGGTGCGGGCAAAGACAGCATAAAAGTCAGCGATACCGCCGTTGGAGATCCAGGTCTTTTCGCCGGACAAGAGATAGCTGTCGCCGTCACGCATGGCCGTCATTTCCATATTGGCGACGTCCGAGCCCGAGCGCGGCTCCGACAGCGCGAAAGCCGAAATCGCCTTGCCGGCCCGTGTCTTCGCCAGCCAGTGCTGCTGGTCGGGCGTGCCGAACAGGCTGAGTGCGCCGGTGCCGAGCCCTTGCATGGCGAAGGCGAAATCGGCCAGCCCGTCATGCCGGGCCAGCGTTTCGCGCGTGAGGCAGAGCGTGCGCACGTCGAGCGGTCCCGGATTGTCCACATCGAACGCCGTTGGCTTCAGCCAGCCGTCTTTGCCAAGCCTCGCCACCAACTCGCGGCAGGCCGCGTCGACATCGTCATGCGCGACCGGCAGGTTCTTGGCGCACCATGCCTCCAGCCGCTCCGCCAGATCGCGGTGGCGATCCTCGAAGAACGGCCAGGAGAGGAAGGAACGGTCAGGCATTGCTGCCTCCACAATTCTCCGGCCCTGGCGCTCCACGGCGCCCCCCTCTGTCCTGCTGGACATCTCTAGGGGGGAGATTGGCGGCTTCGCTGCCACGGCTCTCCCTGCGATGTTGGAGATTGGCGAAAGCGGGCCTGATATCCAATCTCCCCCCTTGAGGGGGAGATGGCCGGCAGGCCAGAGGGGGGTGCTGTCCCGCCAGCGTGGAAGCGATCATCTCAATTTCCCTCGAACACCGGCTTCTCCTTGGCCACGAAAGCCGTGTACGCCCGCTCGAAATCGCGGGTCTGCATGCAGATCGCCTGCGCCTGCGCTTCCGCTTCGATCGCCTGGTCGAGACCCATCGACCATTCCTGGTTCAGCTGCGTCTTGGTCATGCCATGGGCGAAGGTCGGGCCGGAAACGATGCGCGCGGCCATGTCGAGCGCGTCGGCCTCAAGCGTTGCGGTATCGACCAGCCGGTTGTAGAAGCCCCAGCGCTCGCCTTCCTCGGCACTCATCGTGCGGCCGGTATAGAGCAGCTCGGCGGCGCGGCCCTGGCCAATGATGCGCGGCAGGATCGCGCAGGCCCCCATGTCGCAGCCGGCAAGGCCGACGCGGGTGAACAGGAATGCTGTCTTGGCCTGGGGCGTGGCGATGCGGATATCGGAGGCCATGGCGATTATCGCGCCGGCGCCGACCGCCACGCCATCGACCGCCGCAATAATCGGCTTGCCGCAATTCAGCATCGCCTTGACGAAATCGCCCGTCATGCGGGTGAAGGCGAGCAGCGCCTTCATGTCCATCTTGATCAGTGGGCCGATGATTTCGTGGACATCGCCGCCCGAGCAGAAATTGCCGCCATTGGGCAGGAACACCACAGCATCGACATCATCGGCGTAGACAAGGTCGCGAAATATGTCGCGCAATTCGGCATAGCTGTCGAAGGTCAACGGGTTCTTGCGCTCCGGTCGATCGAGCCGGATCTTTGCGATCTTGCCTTCGACCTGCCAGAGGAAATGCTTCGGCTTGCGGCCGGCCAGCTTCGTCATTCCCGTCCCTCCCAATTGCTGCGGAAGGAGGTCAGCATGCCGGTCAGCCTGCGCGCCTCATCCTCGCTCACATTGCCCAGCAACTCGCCGACCCATTTCTCATGCGCGGCGGCGATCACGGCGAAAATCTTCGATCCCTCTTCCGTCAGCCGCACCATCGAGGTGCGGCGGTCGCCATTGCGTCGGGCCCGCATCACCAACCCTTCCGAGACCAGCCGGTCGATGATGCCGGTGACATTGCCGTTGGACACCAGCAGGAAGCGCGAAAGATCGCTCATCAGCATGCCCTCCGGCGCGCGGTAGAGCGCGGCCATCACGTCGAAGCGCGGCAGCGTTGTGTTGAACTCTTGCCGCAGTCGTTCGCGCAGCTCGGCCTCGATGGTGCGCGAGGCGCGCAGCAGGCGTATCCACAGCCGCAGGCGGTCCTTGCCGGGTCCGGACGGGGCGGGCAGGGGACCGGCTACCATGTCTCACCTCCGGAGATCGAAATCGTCTGTCCGGTAATCGACCGGGCGGCGTCGCCACACAGATAAAGTACCGCGGCCGCAATTTCTTCCGGCTGGATGAAGCGGCCTTGCGGGTTGGTCGCGGCTAGGCTCGTCCGTGCCTGCTCGGACGAGCGGCCGGTCGTTTGGACGATGCGTTGGACGGTGCTCTCCAGCATCTCGGTTTCGACAAACCCTGGGCACACGGCATTCACTGTTATGCCGGACTTGGCGGTCTCGACGGCGAGTGCCCGCATCAGGCCGACGACGCCATGCTTGGCGGCAACGTACGCTGCGACATAGGGATAGCCTTTCAGTCCGGCGGTGGAAGCGACGAAGATGATACGGCCAGTCTTGCGCACTGCCATGCCGGCCAACGCCGGCTTCACCGTCAGGAACGCACCGGTCAAGTTGACGTCGAGCGTGCGCTGCCAGTCTGCCAGCGAGGTCCGCTGCGCCGGGGCACTGCCGGACATGCCGGCATTGGCAACGACGATGTCGAACGCTCCGCGTGCCGCTTCCGCGGCCTCGTAGAGCGACGCCATCGACGTCTCGTCGGTGACGTCGGCGGCAATGGCGAAGATGGACTTGTTCTCCGCGGCGACCTCGGCAAGCGGCTCCACGCGCCGGCCGCAGATGGTCACGTCAACGCCCGCGCCGGCCAGCGCCAGCGCGATCGCGCGGCCGACGCCGGAGCCGCCGCCGGTGACCAGCGCATGACGCCGCGAAATCGTCACCGCGGCACTCATACTTTCAGCCCCGCTGCCGCTTCGCGTTCGGCCACCCGGTAGAGCTGGTCGCGGCCGGGCAGATAGGGATCCGGCCATTTGACGCCGCGATCGCCAAGCGTGACAGCTGCGTGCAGCGTCCAATACGGATCGGCAAGATGCGGCCTAGCCAGCGCGACGAGATCGGCGCGGCCCGCCATCAGGATCGAGTTGACGTGGTCCGGCTCATAGATATTGCCGACCGCCATCGTCGCCATGCCGACCTCGTTGCGGATGCGATCGGAAAACGGCGTCTGGAACATGCGGCCATAGACCGGTCTTGCCACGGCCGACGTCTGGCCGGCCGATACGTCGCAGATGTCTACGCCGGCCTCATGCAGCAGCCGCGCGATCTCTACGGCATCGGCCGGCGTCACGCCTTCGATGCCCAGCCAGTCATTGGCGGAGATGCGCATCGAGATCGGCTTCTCGGCCGGCCACGCGGCGCGCACCGCATGAAAGATTTCCAAGGGGTAGCGCATGCGGTTTTCCAGCGAGCCGCCATAGGAGTCGGTGCGCCGGTTGGTCAAGGGCGTGATGAAGGAGGACAGGAGATAGCCGTGCGCGGCGTGGATTTCGAGCATGTCGAAGCCGCAGCGCGCCGCCATCTCGGCCGAAGCGACAAACTGGCCGCGCACCATATCCATGTCGGCGCGGTCCATCGCCTTCGGCACCTGGTTTTCCCGCGACCACGGCACGGAAGACGCTGCCATGACGGGCCAATTGCCTGAGGGCAGCGGCACGTCGGTTCCCTGCCAGCCGAGCCTGGTCGACCCCTTTGCACCGGAATGGCCGATCTGGGCGCAGATCTTGGCCTCGGTTTCGGCATGGACGAACTCGACCAGCCGCTTCCAGGCGACCTCATGCTCGGGCGCATAGAAACCGGGGCAGCCAGGCGTGATGCGGCCCTCCGCGCTGACGCACGTCATCTCGATGTAGAGGAGACCGGCGCCGCCCTTGGCCCGTTCGGCGTAATGGGCGAAATGCCAATCGGTCGGACAGCCGTCGACCGCCTTGTACTGCGCCATCGGCGAGACGACGACGCGGTTCTGCAGCGCCATGCCGCGCAGCCGGAACGGCGCGAACATCGGCGCGCGACGCAGATTGTTGCCCCCGGCGCCGGCCTGGCGCTGGAACCACTCCTCGGCGCCGGCCAGCCATTCGGCATCGCGCAGCCGCAAATTTTCGTGACTGATGCGTTGCGAACGCGTCAGCAGCGAATAGTTGAACTGCACCGGATCGAGGCCGAGATAGCGCTCGACCTCCTCGAACCATTCGAGCGAATTGCGCGCCGCCGACTGCAGCTTCAGCACTTCGGTGCGGCGGGCGTCCTCATATTTGCTAAAGGCGGCCTCGAGGTCTGGCTCGGACTCGACATAGTCGGCCAGCGCCACCGCGCTTTCCAGCGCCAGCTTGGTGCCGGAACCGATCGAGAAATGCGCGCTCGCCGCCGCGTCGCCCATCAGCGCCAGGTTCGTGTAGGACCAGCGTTCGCACAAGACGCGCGGGAAATTGATCCACGCCGAGCCGCGGATATGATTGGCGTTGGTCATCAGCGCGTGGCCGCCGAGATGACGGGCAAAGATGCGCTCGCAGACGGCAATCGATTCCTGCTGCGACATCGCGCCGAAGCCGAAGCGCTGCCAGGTCTGCTCGCTGCATTCGACGATGAAGGTCGCGGTATCGCTGTCGAACTGGTAGGCATGCGCCCACACCCAGCCATGCTCGGTCTTTTCGAAGATGAAGGTGAAGGCGTCGTCGAATTTCTGGTGGGTGCCGAGCCAGACGAACTTGCATCTACGAATGTCGATATCGGGCTTGAACACGTCGACGAAGGTGCTCCGCGCTTTCGAGTTCAACCCGTCGGCGGCGACAACCAGGTCGTGCGTCTCCATATATGGCTTGGGATCGGCGATGTCGGTTTCGAAGACCAGCTTGACGCCGAGTTCGCGCGCGCGCCGCTGCAGCAATGTGAGCAGCCGCTTGCGGCCAATGCCGCAAAAGCCGTGACCGGTCGAGACCGTGCGCACGCCGTCATGGATGACGGCGATATCGTCCCAATAGGCGAAATGCTTGCGGATCCAGACGGCGCTGACCGGGTCGTTTTTGGTCAGGTTCTCCAGCGTTTCGGCCGACAGCACGACGCCCCAGCCAAACGTGTCATCGGCACGGTTGCGCTCGAACACCGTGACCTCATGCGCGGCATCCCTGAGCTTCAGCGAGATTGCAAAGTAGAGCCCGGCTGGTCCGCCGCCGAGAACCGCAACTTTCATCGTGCGATCTCCTCTTCGCTTCTGTTTGTCGAGTTTACGCCTGAGACGGATTAATTCAAGCTTGAAGTTTCAGGATTGAAACAATCCGCCCCAGAAACCCAGCTTGCCGGCAGTCGGCTTGCGCAGGCCAGGGACGCCCCGGGCTATTTTTCCGGGTTCTTCGGGCTCCACAGCACCGTCTCCGCATCTTTTTCATAAGCCATGCCATTGGGATAGCTGATCGCTTCCAACTGCAAGCCCCAGGGCGCCTGGAAGTAGAGGATGGTCTGGCCGGCGGCCGGGCCTTCGGTAACCGGCAGCGGCCCCATCCGCGTCTTGACGCCCTTGCCGTCAAGATAGGCTTTTGCGGCGGCGATGTCGTCGACATAGAAGGCGATATGGAAGCCGCCTATGTCGCTGTTGCGAGGCGTCAGGTCCTTCTGGTCCGGCGCGGTGTATTTGAACAGCTCGATGTTCGACCCGTGTCCGCAGCGGACCAGGATGATCTCCTCAATCACCGCCTTGGGATCGACGCCCAGCAGATCTTGCATGAATGTGCCCTTGTCGTCGGCGAACGGGCCGAACGACATCGCCTTCTTGCAGCCAACCACCTCGGTGAAGAAATCGACCGCCTGCTCCATGTCGGGGACGGTGACGCCGGTGTGGTCGTGGCCACGCATGCCGGGAATGGAACTGGCGTAAGCCGTGCCGATGCCTCCCAGCACGGTGGCGGTGAGCACTGCGTAGCGGATTGCATTCTTCATGTCAGTCATCCTCCATCGCGGGACATTTTGCCGGGTGCACGCCTGAGGCCCGCTCTTTAGCGTGCGAATAGGAATGTGTTCATGCCAGCGCCTTTGCGGCGGGAAGCAGCCAGGCGTCATCGATCTCAGGCAGCGGAATGGCGGCGAGGAGGTCGCGCGTGTAAGCCTGCTGCGGCTGCTCGAACAAAGTATCCGTCGCACTGGCTTCGACGATCGCGCCTTCGCGCATGACGATCACTTGCCGGCAGAGCCGCCGGATCACCGACAGGTCATGGCTGATGAAGGCAACGGTCAGGCCCATTTCGGCGGCGAGTTTTTCCAGCAGCGTCAGGATCTGTGCCTGCGTCGACACGTCGAGGCCTGAGACGATTTCGTCGGCCAGCACGAATTTCGGCGACAGCGCCAGCGCGCGGGCAATGCCGCCGCGCTGGCGCTGGCCGCCCGACAATTCATGACGATAGCGGCTGGCGAAGCCTTGCGGCAGGCCGACGCGCTGCAACGCCTCCGCGACACGATCCCTGAGATTGTCGCCAAGCCCGTTCTGCTTGAGCGGTGCTGCGATGATGCTGAAGATGGTGCGGCGCGGGTTGAGCGACGACATCGGATCCTGGAAGATCATCTGCAGATTGCGGCGCAGCGGCCGGAGCTCGGCCTCAGGCAGGTGTGTGATGTCGCGGCCGTCGAAGATGACCTTGCCGGCGCTCGGCTCCAGAAGCCGCACTAAGGCGCGGCCAAGCGTCGATTTGCCGGAGCCGGATTCGCCGACGATGCCGGTCACCGATCCCTTTGGCAGGTCGAAATCCAGCCCTTTCAGGATCTCGGCCAAGGGCGCGCGGCCGATCAGCGGCTTGCGCGTCATGTCGGGCAGCGCGACCTTCAGCCCACGCACGGAAAACAGCGGCTCAGCCATGCGGGCGCCTCCAGGCCTGATCGGCGGCGGCGATCTCCGCGGCTAGCCCGGCCAGTACCGCCTCGTCCACGGGTTTCAGCGAAGCGAAGGGATCGGTGTAGCGCGGAGTCGCGGCCATCAGCGCTCGCGTGTAGGGGTGCTGCGGGGCAGCGAAGAGAGCGGCCGTTTCGGCCTCCTCCACCACCTTGCCGGCATAGAGCACCGAGACCTTCTGGCTGATCTTGGCGACGACGCCGAGATCATGGGTAACGAACAGGATCGCCGTGCCGTGCTCGCGCTGCAGCTGCGCGATCAGCCGCAGGATCTGCTTCTGCACCGTCACGTCGAGCGCCGTGGTCGGCTCGTCGGCGACGATCAGCCTTGGTTCGGCCGCAAACGCCGCGGCGATCAGCACGCGCTGGCGCATGCCGCCGGACAGCTCGTGCGGATAGCATTTGAGGACACGCTCGGGGTCGCGGATCTGCACCTCGTCCAGCAATCGGCGGATGCGTGCATCGGCCTTCTCGCCGCTCCAGCCGAGGATGCGCACCAGCCGGTCGGTCATCTGCGGGCCGATGCGGCGTGACGGGTTGAGCGCGGTAAGCGGATCCTGCGGGATCAGCGCCGTGCGCGCGCCGATCAGCGTGCGCCTTGCCTTTGGCTGAAGCTTGCCGAGGTCCTCGCCCTCGAACAGCATATCGCCTTCGACGATGCGCACGCTCGAAGGCAGGACGCCAAGCACCGCCTTGCCGATCATCGTCTTGCCGGCGCCGCTCTCGCCGACCAGCGCGCGCACCTCACCGGGCTCGACGGCGAGCGACGCCGAGCGCAGCACGCGCAAGCCATTAGGCAGCACCGCGCTAAGGCTGCGTATGTCGAGGCAGGGTTTCGCCTGCGCGTTCATCGCAGCACCGGATCGAAACGTGCCCTGAGGCCCTCGCCAAACTGGCTGAACGACAGCACCGTCAGGATCAGGGTGACCAGCGGGAACACCAGCACCCACCAGGCCTGATGGATCGACAGGCGACCCTCGGCGATGATGCCGCCCCAGGTCGGGTCGTCGGTCGAGATCGACAGATTGACGAAGGACAGGATCGCCTCGACGATGACGGCAATGCCCATCTCCAGCGACAGCAGCGCGACGATCGACGGCACCACATTGGGCAGCACTTCGCGCAGCATGATGCCGATGCGGCCGTAGCCTGCGATGCGGGCGTTCTCGACATAGTCCATGCGCGACTGGCCCATCGTCTCGGCGCGGATCACCCGGCAGAAGCGCGTCCAGTCGATGACGGCAATGGCAATGATAACCGAGCTCAAGCCGGTGCCGAGCACGGCGACCAGAAGGATGGCAAACAGCACCGGCGGAAACGCCATCCAGACATCGACGATACGTGAGATGATGCGGTCGGCCCAGCCGCCGAAATAGCCGGCGATCAGGCCGAGCGTCGAGCCGACCAGGCAGGCGGCAAAGGCTGCCGCGAAGGCGACGATGAAGGCGATACGGGCACCGAAGATCAGCCGTGACAGAAGATCGCGGCCGAGGCTGTCGGTGCCGAGCCAGTAGCCGGGCTCGGCGCCATCAATCCAGAAAGGCGGCAGCCGCTCCAGCATCAAATCCTGCGCCAGCGGGTCCTGCGGTGCGACCAACGGCGCAAAAATCGCGGCCAGCAGCGCAATCAGCAGCCAGCCGCCGGCCAGCCACAGGCGTGCCCGCGAGCCATGTCTCGAAATGCGGGCCTCATCCATGGCGCAGCCTCGGATTGAGCAGGGCGTACATCATGTCGACGGCAAGGTTGATCAGCACGAACAGCAGCGCGAAGACCAGCACGATGCCCTGGATCAGCGGCAGGTCGCGGTTGATGACGGCATCGATCGCCATGTTGCCGAGACCTTCATAGGAAAACAGTCGTTCGACGATGACCGTGCCGCCGATCAGGAAGGTGAACTGCACGCCGACCAGCGTCAGCGTCGGCAGGGCCGCGTTCTTCAGCGCCTCGCGCAGGATGACCTGCGTTTCCGAAAAGCCCTTTACCCGCGCCAGTACGACGTAGTCGAGGTCGAGCACTTCCTTCAGCGACTGTTTCAGCAGCTGCGAGATGATCGCGGCCAGTGGCAGCGCCAGCGCAATCGCCGGCATCAGCATGTGTGCCAGCAGGTCCCTGGTCAGGTCGAAGCGCAGCCGTACAATGCTTTCGAACAGATAGAATTGCGTGGCGAAGGGCAGGTCGAGCTGCGGCGACACCCGGCCAGAAATGTCGAAGATAGGCACCAGCACGCCGAACAGAAGGATCAGCACCAGGCCCCACAGGAAATCGGGAATCGAGAGTGCCGCACCGCTGGCAATGTCGATGCCGGCTTCGACCGCGGTGCCGCGTTCGCGCGCGCCGAGGATCGCCGTCGTGCCACCGATCGCCAGCGCCATCACAAGCGCGACGATGGCGAGTTCCAGCGTCGCCGGGAGGCGATTGAAGACCAGCCCAAGCACGTCCTGCCGCAGTGAGATCGACGTGCCGAAATCGCCCCTGACGACACCGGCCAGCCAGATGAAGAATTGCTGGACGATGGTCTTGTCCAGCCCGTAAAGCGCGCGCAGCCGAGCGATGTCGGCATCGGTCGCGCCGGGCGGCAGCATCATCGCGATCGGGTCGCCCGGCGCGACACGGATGACGATGAAGACGACGATCGCCACGCCGAACAGCGTGATCGCCATGGTCAGAAGACGGATCAGGAATCTTTGCAGCAGCATGGTCGCCTGTATGCCTGGCGGAAAAGGCGCGCCGTGGTTGCAGACGGCGCGCGTTAGTCCTGGGCTGATCTCAGGCCGGGCTCATCAGCGCCGGCAACAGCGCGCCGGACACATGCTGCACCACATTGACGCCCTTGGCATGCACGATCGGCTGCGCATACTGGATCAGCGGCAGCACATAGGCCTGTTCGGCGATATATTTGTCGACGGCCTTCCAGCCGGCAATGCGCTTGGCCTCGTCCTTCTCGCCCCATAGCGGGTTGATCATGTCGATCAGGTCCTGGCTGTCCCACACCGAATGCGGGCTCGGGCCATACATGGCAAAGCCGGTCGACGTGGTGGGATCGCCGATGGCATTGCCCCAATTGTAGAAGGCCGCCGGCGCCAGCTTGTCGGCGGCGCGCAGCTCGTAGTGCTTGGCGATCTCGTAGACCTCGATCGTCGCCTCGATGCCGACCTTGCGCCACATGCCGACGATCGCCTGGATCATCTCGTAATCCTTGGGCTTGAAGCCCTTCGTCGTCTGTATCGTGAACTTGACCGGCTTTTCCGGCGAATAGCCGGAGGCGGCCAGCAGTTCCTTGGCCTTGTCCGGATTGTGCTCCACCTTGATCGACGCATCGTAGGCCGCGTATTCCGGCGTCTCCAGCGTATCGATGGGCTGGCCGTAACCGCGCAGCAGCCGGTCGACCAAAAGCTTTTTGTCGACCGCCATCACCGCCGCCTGGCGCACGTTCTTGTCCAGCATCACGTCGATGTCGTTGAAGAAGATCATGCCGATGTCGGAAACGTTCTTGCATGAGCCGGCAAGTCCATCCTTGGCGATCAGGCGGTCATATTCCTCATAGGGGACCTCGAGGGTCACCTGCGAGGAACCGGACTCGATCTCGGCGACGCGGCTCGCCGCATCGGTAACGAACTTGATGGTTACGTTCTCGAAGGCCGGCTTGCTGCCCCAGTAGTTCGGGTTGGCCTTGAGCCGCAGGAAGGCGTTGCGCTCGAATTTGTCGACCATGTAGGGCCCGGTGCCGATCGGGGCTTTCTCAAAACCCTCGGCGCCGACCTTTTCGTAATAGGCCTTCGGCATGATGTAGCCGGTCAGGAACGACATCCACTTGAAATACACCGGGTCGAATTGCACGACGTCGCCGGTGATCTTGTCGCCGTCGATCTTGAAGTTGTTGACGTTCTTCCAGACGAACTGGATCGGGTTGCCGGTTTTTTCATCGCCCGCCCGCTGCAGCGACCAGACCACGTCTTCGGCCGTGAATGGCGAGCCGTCATGCCAGGTGACGCCCTCGCGCACCGTCATCATGATCTTGCTGCGACCCTCGTTCCAGCCCCATTCGGTGAGCAGGCCGGGCGCGAAAGAAAGATCCGGCTTCTGCGGGATGAACTGGTCGAACACCGACTGGTACAGACCCTGGATGGTCGGGTTGACCGCTGAAGGCCCGGTGGTCGGGTCCCAGGACGGCAAATTGACATTGTAGGCGATGGTCAGTTCGCCGGCAGCCCTGGCGATTTGCGGCAGGCCGAGCGCCGTGGCGCCAAGTGCGGCCGCGCCATATCCGAGCAATTCTCGTCTGTTGATTGTCATGGTCGTTCCCCTGTTGCTTTTATGCGCGGTGTCGTTGTCAATCGGTGGGTTCAGGCTCCTTGGGCAACCGCGCCTTGTCCTCCTTCACCCTAGATGAAAAATGGAGCCTACCTCCCGCCAAGTTGTTGCGCGAGCATGAAGCCCGACGCCGCCCCGGTGCCGGCGCCGGGCCATGTTGCCGCCCCGGTCAGGTGCAGATTGCCGACCGGCGTGTTCCAGCCAGCGTAACCGCGCGCCGGCCGGAACAGGAAATTCTGCGCCAGATGATGGCTGCCGCAGATCTGGTCGCCGCCGACAAGGTTCGGGTTCTCGCGTTCGAGGTCGATGGGCGAGAACACGGCGCGGCCGAGGATCTTCCGACGAAGGCCGGGCGCATAGCGCTCGATAATGTCGAGGACGCGCTCGGCGTAGTGCTCCCTAGCCTCGTCCCAGTGAGCCGCCGCGATCGTGCCCGCCGCATCGCCTGCAATCTCGGCTGGCAGCATGCGCACCTGCACCCAAAGTACGTGCTTGCCGTCCGGCGCGCGCGAGGGATCGACGGCCGTCGGCTGGCCGACGACCAGCACCGGTTCGTCCGGCAGCACCCCTGACATCGCCTGCTGATAGGTCCAGGACATGGCATCGAGCGACGGCGACAGATGCACATAGGCGAACTGCCGAAGCTCGGCACCGGCGCGCCAGTCCGGCAGGTCGTCGAGCGCCAGATGGATCATCAACGTCCCCGGCGCGTGGCGGAATTTTTTCACGGCCGTGTCGAAGCCGGTGTCGCCGGATCCGTTAGGCAACAGTTTCCCGGTCAGCGCCTTGGGCGCGACACCGGCGATGACGGCCTTGGTGGCGGTGTGGGTCTCGCCGGAAGTGAGCCGCACGCCGGTCGCTTTGCCGGCCGAAACCGTGATCTCGGCGACATCAGCCCCAGTGACGATCTTGCCGCCGGCGGCCGTGAGCATGCCCGACAAAGCGCGGATAATCGTGTCGGCGCCGCCTCTGCCGAGCACCATGCCGAAGCACTGGTTGGCCATGGATTCGAGGTAAGGGAACACCGCGCCGCCGGCGATGTCAGGCGCGAAATCGAGATGCATGCCCCAGGTGGCCAGCGTCGCCCTGACATGCGGTGACTCGAAAGTATCCTCGAGCCAGGCGCGGGGTGACGAAAGCAGCAACCGACCTGTATCGAGCGCGCCGGCAAAACCCTTCTTGCGCCAGAGGTTCCAGGCGGTGCCGGCGAGCGCACGGCCGCTCATCGGCGAGCCCAGCAGCCGGAACAGATGCTCGGCCTCCGCCGGGAATGCCGCAACCAGACGGCGCCATGTCTGTGCGTCGGCGTCGGAAAAAGCGGCCATGCGCGAGGCGGTCACTTCCAGGTCGCTGCTGACGCCGAACCAGCGACCGTCGGGGAAGGCGCTGGCAAAACAGTCGGCCACCGGCACGAATTCCAGCCCGTGGGTTTTCAATTCATTTGCATATTTCTTGTGAAAGGCCGAGCCGGCGAACAGGCTGAGATTCATCGCGCCGAAATCGTGCCGGAAGCCCGGAAGCGTCAATTCGCGCGTCTGAACGGCGCCGCCGATCGTTGCATTACGCTCGAAAACTGCCGTTTTCCAGCCTTTGAGCGCCAGATGCGCGGCGCATGCCAGACTGTTGTGGCCTGCCCCGACAAATATGGCGTCAAACTCGCTCACGCCCCGTCCCATTTCCTTTATGCTTAAAGATAATTGCAGATGCATATGTTTTCGTCTAGTAGGATATTAAGGGCCGCGAGAGCCTTCAGCACCATCGAGAAAGAGGGAACAGAGACCATGGACACACAACAACTTTTAGGCGAAGTCGCCGGCCAGCTGCTTTCAGGCGCCATCCAGGTGGTCGACCTGACGGCGCCGCTCGGGCCCGACACGCCGCTGATCAAGCTGCCGCCGGAACTGGCGGTCGACACGCCGAAGATCGAGATCCACGCCATCTCCGCCTATGACAAGAACGGCCCGTGGTGGGCGTGGAACTGGCTCAAGCTCGGGGAGCATTCGGGCACGCATTTCGACGCGCCCAACCACTGGATCACCGGCAAGGATTATTCGGACGGCGCCACCGACACCATTCCGGCGCAGAACTTCGTCGGACCCGTCAACGTCATCGACTGTTCCAAGCAAGCGGCAGCCAATCACGATTTCCTGCTCACCATCGATCACATCAAGGCATGGGAAGCCGAACATGGCGCTATCAACCCCGGCGAGTGGGTGGTGATGCGCACCGACTGGTATAAGCGCAACGGCTCGGAAGCCGAGTTCCTCAACGCCAATGAGACCGGACCGCACACGCCTGGCCCGACCGCCGAAGCCATCCAGTATCTGATTAGCAAGGACATCAAGGGCTGGGGCAGCGAGACGATCGGCACGGATGCTGGAAAAGCAGGGGGAATGGAGCCGCCGTTCCCGGCGCATAGCCTGATGCACAAGGCTAACCGCTACGGTCTCGCCAGCCTTTGCAACCTCGACCGGCTGCCGCCGAAAGGCGCGATCCTGATCGCGGCGCCGCTCAAGATCGAGCACGGCACCGGCAGCCCGATCCGCGCGTTGGCGTTGGTGCCAAGGCAATAGGGTAGCTGCGGTCTTCGGGAGAAGATCATGTGCGGAAGTGGCACGGTGGTGACGGAGTGGGAGCGGCAGCCTTGCAAAGCTGCGGCTCTACGGCGCCGTAGAGCGCCAATCTCTGCTAGGAGCACGCATCGATGAGCGCTCCCGATCACATCGTCGTCGGCAGCGGCATCAACGCGCTGGTCTGCTCGGCGATGCTTGGCGGCAAGGGGGCGAAGGTGCTGGTGCTCGAGCGCAACGACCGCATCGGCGGCTGCATGCGCACCGAAGAAATCACCGCGCCCGGCTTCATCCACGACGTGATGGCGACGACCTTTGTCCTGTTCATCACCTCGCCGGCCTATGCGGCGCTGGGCAAGGATCTGGCGCGGCACGGCCTGGAGTTTTGCAACAGCTCCACGCCGACCGGTGTGCTGCGCCCGGACGGCAGCCATGCCGTCCTGCGCACCGATCGTATCGCCAATGTAGCGGCGATCAATGCGCTTGCCGCGGGCGACGGCGACCGGCACGCAAACGATGTCGGCGAGATCGAGCGCAACGCCGGTCTGCTGTTCGGACTGCTCGGTGGCAGCCTATGGTCCTACCCGACGGCCAGGCTGCTGGCGGGTGAAGCCTGGCGGCGCGGCCCGCGTGGCCTTGCCGCCTTTCTCGGCAGCGCGCTGGTGCCGGCGCGCGGTTGGCTGGAAAGCACCTACCAGTCGGAAACGATGCGCGCGCTGTGGGCGCCCTGGGTGCTGCATGCCGGCCTCGGGCCTGAGGACGCGTTCTCCGGCCAGATCGCCAAGGTCATCGCCTTCGCGCTTGAGGCGGCCGGCGCGCCGATCGTCAAGGGCGGTGCCAGGAATCTGCTGGCCGCCTTCGAGGCCCTGATCAAGGAACGTGGCGGCGAAATCCGCACCGGCGCCGACGTCGCGGCTATTGTCCAAAGCGGAGGCCGCGCCGCCGGCGTGCGGCTGGCTTCGGGCGAAACGATCAACGTGAACAAGAGCGTCATCTGCTCGGTCACGCCGACCCAGCTCTACGAGCGGCTGCTCGGCGACGCGGCGCCGAAAGCAGACGTCGAGGCAGCGCAAAAATACCGCTACGGCAAGGGCACTTTCCAGATCCACTATGCCTTGGACAAGCCGCCGGCATGGCGCGGCGAGGGCCTGGACAAGGTCGCGCTGCTGCATCTGACGCCGGGGCTCGACGGCGTCTCGAAGGCCTGCAACGAAGCCGTGCGCGGCATGCTGCCGGAGGTGCCGACCATGTGCGTCGGCCAGCCGCACGCGCTCGACCCGTCGCGCTGCCCGGACGGCAAGGCGGTCCTGTGGCTGCAACTGCCCGAGGCTCCACGGCATATCAAGGGCGATGCCGCCGGCAAACTGCAAACACCGGCAGACGGTCGCTGGACCGAGGCGCTGCGCGAAGCCTATGCCGACCGTGCCGAAGCGATCCTCGCCAGCCATATCGATGGGTTCAAGGACAGCGTCATCGCACGCCGCGCCTGTTCGCCGGCCGACCTGGAAGCGATGAACATCAATCTGGTCGGCGGCGACCCCTATGGCGGTTCCTCGGCTATCGACCAGTCGTTTCTGTGGCGGCCGTTCAAGACGAGCCGCAATCACGCCACCGGGGTCAGGGGTCTCTACCACATCGGTGCCTCGACCCATCCGGGTGCTGGCTTGGGCGGCGGCTCCGGCTTTCTCCTGGCGGGGAGGCTGTGATGGAACAGAAGGTTGAAAAGCGCCAGCGCATCTCGACTTTGGGCCAGATCGGCCTGCAGCAATTCGCGCCCTATCTGATGAACCGCATCATGGGCCGCTACAACGCCACCTTGCGTGACAATTTCCGCAAGCAGGGCCTGACCATTCCCCAGGTGCGCACGCTGGCCGTGTTGTCGGTCACCGATGGCGTCACCGTCAACGATCTCTCGGTCTATACCGTCATCGAGCAGTCGACCTTGAGCCGGACGCTCGACACGCTGGAGGGGCAAGGGTTTGTGCGGCGCGAGCAGGGGGTCACCGACAGCCGTATCCGCCATGTGTTCCTGACCGACGATGGCCGCGCCGAGTTCGCGCGCGCCTGGCCGGCCATGCACGACGCTTTCGAGGCAATGTTCGACGATGTGGACGATGCCGAATACGCGGCGCTGATCGCGACATTGCAGAAGATGCTGAAGAACATTCGCAAGCACGACATCTGATCTTACGCGCCGCCATCGGGGCGGTAACGGAAGGAGCCCAAAATGGCCGAACGGTCTTTTGCCAAGGAAGTCGAAAAGCTCAGGCTCGGCGCCGGCGAGGAGTTTTCCGGCGAAGGCATTCTCGCCATCACCAAGGCGCTGCTGCAATGCGGCGTAGGCTATGTCGGCGGCTATCAGGGCGCGCCGATCAGCCATTTGATGGACGTGCTGGCCGACGCGCAGGATATCCTGGGCGAGCTCGGCGTGCATTTCGAGGCGAGCGCCTCGGAAGCGACCGCCACCGCCATGCTTGCCGCATCGGTGCATTATCCTATCCGCGGCGCGGCCACCTTCAAGTCGACGGTCGGCACCAATGTCGCCTCCGACGCGCTCGCCAATCTCGCTTCCGGCGGCGTCACCGGCGGTGCATTGATCATCGTCGGCGAGGATTACGGCGAAGGCTCCTCGATCATGCAGGAGCGCAGCCACGCCTTTGCCATGAAGAGCCAGGTCTGGCTGCTCGACCCGCGACCGAACCTGCCGTCGATCGTCAAGGCGGTGGAGGATGGCTTCGAGCTGTCCGAGGTTTCCAACACGCCGGTCATGCTGCAGGTCCGTATTCGCTGCTGCCATGTCCACGGCCATTTCATCGCCAAGGACAACAAGCGCCCGGCAATGACTGTGGCCGATGCGCTCGAGGCGCCGCGCCGCGACACCGGCCGCATCGTGCTGCCGCCCGCATCCTTCCTGCACGAGAAGGAAAAGGTGCAGAAACGCTGGCCGGCGGCGGTGGATTTCATCCGCACCAACAAGATCAACGAGTTCTTCGGCCCGGAGCACGGCTCGGTCGGCATCGTCATGCAGGGCGGCATGTACAATTCGGTCATCCGGGCGCTGCAGCGGCTCGGCCTCGCCGACACCTATGGTGACACCGACGTACCGCTCTATGTGCTCAACGCCGTCTATCCCTTAGTCGACGACGAGTTCCTGTCTTTCTGCGAAGGCAAGGACGCCGTCCTCGTCGTCGAGGAAGGCCAGCCCAACTACATCGAGCAGGCCTTTGCCGCGATGCTGCACAAGGCCGGCCGCGGCACCAGGCTCGTCGGCAAGGAACATCTGCCGATGGCCGGCGAATATACCGGCCAGGTGATGCTCGACGGCATCGGATCGTTCCTGCGTGCCACCATCCCGCATCTGCTGCCAAGCGAGGTCCGCGCGCCGAACAAGATCGGCGACGGGCTCGACACCGCCGACCTGATCAACGTCGTCCCGGGCCGGCCGCCCGGCTTCTGCGTCGGCTGCCCGGAGCGGCCGATCTTCGCCGCCACCAAGCTGGTCGAGCAGGAGCTGGGCAAGCACCACATCGCCTCCGACATTGGCTGCCATCTGTTCTCGATCATGCCGCCTTTCGAGCTCGGTGCCACTACCATGGGCTACGGGCTGGGGCCGGCCTCGGCTTCGGCGTTCAATTCGCCCGATGCCAAGCGCCGCTCGATCTCCTTCGTCGGCGACGGCGGCTTCTGGCACAACGGCCTGACCTCCTCGGTCGGCAATGCCGTGTTCAACAAGAATGACGGCGTCATCGTCATCGTCGACAATTTCTATTCGGCCGCGACCGGAGGGCAGGACATCCTGTCGTCCCGCGCCGGCAACAAGACCAAGTCGACCAAGCACCCGATCACCGAGGCGGTGAAGGGCATGGGCGTCAAATGGCTGCGCCACATCGACCGCACCTACGACGTAACCAGAATGCAAGACACGCTGCGCGAGGCGCTGACGACGGACGAGAAGGGCCCGAAAGTCATTGTCGCGTCGTCCGAATGCATGCTCAACCGGCAGCGCCGCGAAAAGCCGCTGGTCGACAAGGCGATCAAGGGCGGGACGCGCATAGTCAAGCCGAAATTCGGTGTCGACGAAGACATCTGCACCGGCGACCATGCCTGCATGCGGCTGTCCGGCTGTCCGTCGCTTTCGGTGAAGTCGCTCGACGATCCGTTGCGCGACGATCCGGTGGCGCATATCGACCAAAGCTGCGTCGGTTGCGGCAATTGCGGCGAGGTCGCCGATGCGGCGGTGCTCTGCCCGTCCTTCTACCGCGCCGATGTTGTCCACAATCCGAGCCGCTGGGACCGTTTCCTTGAAGCCGCGCGTCGCGCCATGATCGGTCTCTTGCAGCGGCGCCGTGAAAACCGGCGCCTGACATTCGCCGATGCTTGACGCCGTGCCCTCATCGCGCTCGAAAGCCGGCGCCCCCGAAGACGAGCGCGTCATCAAGCTTGCCGTGCTGGCGGTCGGCGGCCAGGGCGGCGGCGTGCTGGCCGACTGGATCACCGACGTCGCCGAGCGCAATTTCTATGTCGCGCAATCAACCTCCGTTGCCGGCGTTGCCCAGCGCACCGGCGCCACCATCTATTATGTCGAAATGTGCCGCGACACCGGCCGCCTGCCGGTCTTCGCGCTGTCGCCGTCGCAGGGCGACGTCGACATCCTGATTGCCGCCGAACTGATGGAGGCCGGCCGCGCCATCATCCGCGGCTTCGTCACGCCCGAGCGCACCACGCTGATCGCCTCGTCGCACCGCATCGCCGCGGTCTCGGAGAAGATCGAGCCCGGCGACGGCCGCGCCTCGTCCTCCAAGGTGCATGCCACGGCGGAAGCCGCGGCCAAGCGCTTCATTGCCTTCGACATGGAGAAGATCGCCGCCGACAATGGCTCGATGATCTCGGCCAGCCTGCTCGGCGCGCTGGCCGGCTCCGACGCCTTGCCGTTCAGTCGCGAAAGCTATGAGCAGGCGGTCAGTGCCGGCGGCCGTGGTGTCAAGGCCAGCCTCGCCGCCTTCGGCGCCGCCTACGATCGGGCGCGCGGCATCGCGAGTGTGCATTCGGGCGACAAGACTGCACAGCCGGCAGCCGCCGAAACCGGCTTAGCCGCAACGACAAAAGTCAGCGGTCCGGAAAGCCTGTTAAAAGGCTGGCAACAATTGGCGGCGCGCGTCGCCACGCTGCCTGTACCCGTGCGCGACATGGCGCTTCGCGGCCTGAAAAAAGTGGTTGACTATCAGGACGTTGCTTATGGCGGCGAGTATCTCGATAGGCTCGACAAGGCCGTCGCTCTGGACGATGTCGAACACGCCTACGCGCTGTCGATCGCCGCCGCCAAGCATCTGGCCAACGCCATGTGCTACGACGACATGATCCGCGTCGCCGACCTGAAGACGCGCTCTAGCCGCGACCGACGCGTACGCCGCGAGGTCGGCGTCAGGGACGGCTCGGTCCTGCAGGTGACCGAATATTTCCATCCGCGCATCGAGGAATTCTGCGGCACGCTGCCGGCCGGGCTCGGCAGCTACATCGAAAGCCGGCCGAAGCTCGCCGCCTTCCTCGACCGCCGCATCAACCGCGGCCGCCACATCCGCACCGACAGTTTCGCCGGCTTTGCCGCATTGTGGTTCATCGGCGGCCTGCGCCGCTGGCGGCGCCGCCTGCTGCGCCACAAGGTCGAGACCGCGCATCTCGAGCGCTGGTATGCGCTGGCGCTGGGCCAAGTCGGCCAGGACTACGCGCTTGGTACGGAGATCCTCAACTGCCGCCGGCTGATCAAGGGTTACAGCGACACCCACGCCCGCGCCCAGTCGAAATTCGACCGGGTGCTGTCGGCGCTCGACCAGCTCAAGGGCCGCCCGGACGCCGCAGACTGGATCCGGCGCCTGCGCGAAGCGGCGCTGAAGGACGAGAAGGGTGACATGCTCGACGGCGCGCTGAAGACTGTGGCGTCGCTGGGCGACAATCCGGTGAGGTGAGCGGCCTTTTTCGAGGCTCGGGGCAGTGGTTGCTTCGCAGAACTACAGTCCGCTTCGCCCGGGCCTGTCAACGCCCGCCCTGGCGGCCTGCCTGTTCTGTGGCCTTCGTGCCTACGGCAGCGGCCAACATATCTGCTCCAGGACAAATGACGCCCGGTTCCGAGCGGCTATTTGCCAAACATTCCCGGCCATGTGAAACGACTGTGTTGCACTCATTGCCTGCTGTTGTACCTTCAATATTCTGGAGGCGCGGGCTTGATGCTGCTTGAGCGAGAGGACCCACTTGGAGCTTTGTTGGCCGCGGCCGAGAGAGCTGCTGCCGGACATGGCGGGACCGTGCTGGTGCACGGCGAGGCGGGCCTGGGCAAGACCTCTCTGCTGCGCGAATTCGCGGAAAACGCCGACCGGGACTGCCGGGTGCTGTGGGGCTGGTGCGAGGCGCTCTTCACGCCGCGCCCATTGGGCCCTCTCCAGGACATGGCGCACTTGCTCGACCCGCGCGTGGCGGCGCTGCTTGAGGAGACCGCTGCGCCGGAGCGGCTTTTCCCGGCATTGCTGAATGCGCTGCAGCGCGCCAAGGGCACGACCGTGCTCATCTTCGAGGACATGCATTGGGCGGACAATGCGACGCTCGACCTCGTAAGATATCTCGGGCGCCGCGTCTCCCTGCTCCGCACCACGCTGGTGCTGAGCATGCGCAGAGAGGATTTGAACGCCGATCACCCGCTGACCCACGTGCTCGGCGATCTTCCCGCCGCCTCGGTACGCCGCGTGACGCTTAGACCGCTGTCTCCCCAGGCGGTGACAATGCTGGCCGAACAGGCCGGCCGCTCCGCCGATGGGCTTTATCGCATTACCGAGGGCAATCCCTTCTTCGTTACCGAGCTCCTGTCCAGCAGCGAGACCGAATCGGCGCGTGTGCCCGATTCCATACGCGACGCGGTGTGGTCGCGCCTGTCGCGCCTGACGCCTGGAGAGCGCGACGTCCTGGAGGTCATGAGCATCATGCCGGGCAGCGTCGAGCCGTGGCTGATCCGGGCCCTTCTCGGGGCCGAGGCCGAAGTGCTCGTCGATCGATGTGTCGTGCGCGGATTGCTGCGGCGGGACGACCAGGGCGCGCTGACATTTCGTCACGAGCTTGCCAGGGAAGCGACGCTCGACCGGCTCTCCCCCTCTGTGCAACGCTCGCTCCATGCGAAGGTCGAAGCGGCACTCTCGGAAGTTCCGGCCTCGCAGGCAAGCGCTCTGCTTTCGCGCCGCGTGCACCACGCCGGCGGCGCCGACAATGGCGAACGCGTGCTCGAACTTGCGCCGCTCGCCGCCAGCCAAGCCGCGCGCCTGGGGGCGCATCGGGAGGCGGCCTCGCATCTGGCGACCGCACTCAGATATGTCGACCAGGCCCCGCCGGAGCTGGCCGCGCAGCTCCATGAGGACTGGGCGTACGAGGCCGGGTTGGCGCTGCTTGTCTATGACGCCATCATCGAGGCCCGGCATCGCGCCATCGCTATCTGGCGGCAGCTGGGCCGGATCGACAAGGTAGGCCTTAATCTACGCTGGCTGTCGCGCCTGCACTGGCGACGCGGCGAAGGCCCGCAAGCGGAGGAATATGCGGACCAGGCCGTGCGTGAGGTGGAAAGCCTGCCGCCCGGTCCCGAGGTGGCAATGGCCCACAGCACGCGCTCGCAGCTCCACATGCTGCACTATCGTTTCGATGAGGCGATCGAATGGGGCGAGCGCGCGATCAGTCTGGCCGATCGGCTGGGCGAGGTCGAGACGCGTGTTCACGCCCTCAACAATGTCGGAACCGCGCTCATGTTTGCCAACCGCCCCGGCGGCGTTGAGCGGCTGGAGGAAAGCCTTGCCCTGGCGCTCGAGCACGGGCTCCACGACCATGCGGCGCGGGCCTATACGAACTTTGCGGAATGCGCGGTGGTGGCCAAGGACTTCGAGCTGGCGGAGCGGCTGCTGGCCGAAGGCATCGCATTCTGCACCAGGCACGACCTCGATTCGGCGGCGCAATACCTGCTCGGCCGGCAGGCGCAGCTTTGCATGGAACAGGGCCGGTTTCGCGAGGCCGCAACCATCGCTCAGGGCGTCATGAATGTGGAACGCCTGCCGATGGTGATGCACTTGCCGGCGCTCACCGTGCTTGGCACGGTCCGCGTAAGGCTGGGCGAGACCGACGGCGTCGACCTTTTGCAGCGCGCGCTTGTGGAGGGCCAGACGACCGGCGAGCCGCAGCGTATCGTCCCGGTTCGCCTGGCGCTGGCGGAGGCGGCCTGGCTTGCCGAGGATGTCGGCGCCAGCCACGCGCAGCTTACCGAGCTGGCGGCTATGAACCTCGACAATTTCCGCCCCCGGGACCTTGGCGAATTGTCGGTCTGGTGGCGTCGATGCGGAATGCCCGGGTCGCTGCCGGCGCAATCGGCGCCGATTCCCTCGCCCTGGTCCGCCGAGCTTCTCGGCGATCCGCAGATCGCCGCGGCGGAGTGGACGCGTTTGTCGCTGCCCTATGAGGCAGCGCTTTCCCTCATGCAGGTTCGTGGGGCGGATGCGGGGGCGGCGCTCGCTCGCGCCGTGGCGATGCTCGACCAGATCGACGCGCCCGCGGCCGCGGCGCTCGCGCGCAAGCTTGCGCAGCGTCAGGGCCTGTCAGGCCTGCTGCCGAAGGTGCAGCGCGGACCCTATGCGGCAGCTCGCCGCCATCCACTCGGCCTGACACGGCACGAGCAGAAGGTGCTCGCCCTGATCGCCCAGGGCATCAGCAACAAGGAGGTCGCGCGACATCTGTCGCGCTCGCCCCGCACGATCGAGCATCACGTCTCCTCGCTGCTCGGCAAGCTCAATGCCGCAAACCGCATGGAAATCCTCCTGCGCCTGCGAGGCGAGCCGTGGCTGTTGACGGGCACCCATCCGCTGGAACCGCACCAGACTGGATCATGATCCCAGCCGATTCTGTCGAGATGGAACAGGCTCTGGGTAGTTCCCACAGCAAAATTTCCGCGAAAACTGGGAAATCGACCGCCTAAAAATGGGTGGCGGTACCGATTTGCACGCCCGCCGCTCCGCGTAGGCTTCTGCTCGCAGCGTGGATGGACCTCCCAACACCACGACGCCTTCACGATCCGGGGGAGAAGGCGGGCAACGGCGGCGGAACGGGGGCCGCCGCCGGCGTCCGTCGCTGGGGCGGATCGTACCAGGAGCAGGGGCGATGTCGGCAAGCGAAAAAGCGGATGCCCAGCGGCGCTGGCCAGGACAACGATTGGCACAAGCGGTCGCGGTGCGGCTTTCAGGACCCGGAGGCTGTTATATTGCCGGCAATGTGCTGGGCCTCGGCATGGCCATGTTCATGCAGATTCGGCTGGCGCTAACCGAGGCGAGCAGCACTTTCGCCGCGCCTCTAATGTTCGGCCACGACCTCGCCGGCGGCTGGAACTCACTGGCGCTGCTGGTGGCGAGCGCCATCTTCTTGCGCAGCGGCGAGGAGTATCATCGCGCCCTCAGCAACGGACATCTCGACCCGTCGGTAATACAGCGCGCAGATTTTCTGTCCGGCACCGGGTCATTGGTGCTCGGGTCAAGTCTGCTGCTCGTCGGCAATCCAATCCTGGTCGTGACATCGGGGTTGCTCCATGCCGTGGGCAAGTTCGGCAGCGCCTTCAGGCTCGGCGCGCATGGCGCGGTGCTCTTCGGCCTCAAAATGCCGGAGCTCTTCCGCCTTTCGGTACTGCTCAGCCGCTTTCCGGCAATTATCGTCACCGCGACCGAAGTCGCCCGCGTCATTGCTGACGCTCGCACCGATCAGATCCAGGCTATCGCAATCCCTGCGACGCTTCTCGTCTGTTACCTGCTTTGGGCACGCGGGGATATTCTTCTATTTGGAAAGTAAATCTGAAAACATCTAAGCATTTTCGCGTCGCATGGTGAGAAACAGGGAGTGGGAGCGCGACGGTGATTCTTCTCTAATCTGTAACCGGCGCAGCAAACGGGAGACTGGCATGTCAAGTTCGCTTATTCTGTCGACGGCGATGCTGCAATTCCTGGCGGCATATACGGTGATCATGATCACGCCAGGCCCTATTGGCCTCGCGACCGGCAGCCTTGCCTCCTTGCACGGCTTTGGCAGGACGATCCCGCTGGTGGCCGGGATCGGCGCCGGTACCGCCGTGCTGGCGGTCCTGGTGGCGTTTGGCGCCGTTCATCTTTCCGGGTCGCTGTCGGTGCCGGCGGTCAAGATCGCCGGTGCGGCCGTCCTTGGCTGGATGGCCCTGCGCATCGCCAGAACGGCGCCGCCGGCCATCGGCGAAGCGCCTCGGCAGGCCGGATTGTTTGCCGGAGGGTTTCTCATCAGCATTCTCTCGCCTGAAACCGCCACTTTCTTCGCCGTCGCCTTCATGGGGCTGATGCTGCCGATCCGGACCTCGAACGAGATGCTGATGGTCGCGGCCATCGTCGCCATCATCGACATAGGCTGGTACGGATTCCTGGCCGTCGCGCTTTCGCGTCCGCTCGTGCGCGCTGCCGCGGTGCGGCATCATCGCGTCATCTGTCGGGCGGCGGGGATCGTGCTGGCAATGCTCGCCCTCGTCTCGGCGGCGGCAGCTTTTCCACTCGGCTGAACGCCGGTTGAAGCAGGCGCGCGGGATAGGCCGTTTGGTGCCGCTTAGGTGACTCGAACACCTGACCCCATCATTACGAATGATGTGCTCTACCAACTGAGCTAAAGCGGCCCGGGAAGCCGAGCTTCCAAGATGGGCTGCGTGATAGACGCAACCGGCCGCGAATTCAAGATGGCAGTCGCGATTTCAGGACGAGGCAATTGGTGCCGCCTCCGGCCGGGCGCAAGGGCAGCCGCCGCGCGGATCTACCATTGGCCGCGTGATGCCGTATCGGCAGGCCGTCCCATCCGCCACGTTGGCCGCGGCGGGAAAATCAGGGAAAAATGTTGATTCCTTTACCGAAAACCGCCGAAATGAGCTTTGTGCCCCTCGGCAAGGCAGAATGCGGCCGCTCGCTTGTTGATTGATTGGTCGCCTGCGGCTAACGATCATGGCAATGTGAGTGAAATTGCAGAGGGAATTCGCTTGGACGCGATCGAAAAAGCGATCCGTAATGCCTTCGAGAAAGGCAATGCCGACGACCGGGCGTTTCGCGAGCGGGTCTATCGATCGGCTTTCGCGGCACTCGACCGTGCCCTGCAGGCTAATCCAAACGTCACCGTGGAAGTCGCCATCAAGCGGCGCAAGGCGGTCCAGGCGAAGATCACCGAAATCGAATCGGAATTCCTGCCGGCGGTTGCCGACGTCGCCGCGCCGACCGACAGTTTGGAGGCAGCACCGGAGGTGGAGCCCCCGGCCGAAGCTGAAGCCGCGCCGTCGCCCGATGTCGTCGTTGACGGTCCGGCGCAGCCGCCCGAATCCGATGCGCCGCGGTCGCGCGTCCTGCCGGTCGTTCCCGACATCATGCCCGATGCGCCTGTTGCCGAGGCGCCGGTGATCGACATGGCGGCCTCGGTTCCGACCGAAGCCGACGCCGAAACGGACGACGCGGAAGTGACGCCCGACCGCGACGACCGGCGGGCGAGACGGCGGCGCCTGCCCTTGGCCGCGATCTTCTTCGGTGTGACGCTGCTCGCAGCCGCCGGCATCGGCCTTTATTTCGCCAACCAGACCGGCGTCTTCAAATCGGCGACCGAGCTCGACACGGCGCCGCCGGAAGCGCCGCCAACGGTCGACGGCGATGATTTCACGCCGGACGACACTGCTTCGCCGCCGAAGCAGGGCGAGCAGGACCAGGCGCACGACTGGATCAATGTCTTTTCGCCGGGTGACCCGACGCAGGTCAATGCACCGTCGGACACCAAGGCCGACGTCATCCAGGACGAAAGCGGTTCCTTCCTGCGCATCCGCTCGGGGGCATCCGGCTCGGCCATCAGCTTCGACGTCGGACAAGGCGTGCTGGAAAAACTGGCCGGCAAGCATGCCACATTCGACATCATCGCGCGCTCCGAGGAGGGCCAGGAGACGCAGATTTCCGTCGATTGCAATTTCGGCGAACTCGGCGACTGCGGCCGCAAGCGCTATGCCGTCGGTCGCGAGCGCAATGAATATCTGTTCGACGTGCGCTTTCCCAACAAGCGTCCGGGCGCTGCCGGCACCATCGCCATTAATTCCGACTTCGACAAGCAGGGCAAGTCGGTCGACATCTACGAGATCCGCGTTTCTGTCGTTCCCTAAAGCACGTCGCGTTCCGGCCTCATGCGACGCGCTTCAGGTTCTTGTTTTGATGCATGTCGTTACCGCAAAACCGCTGCACTCTTTTTTGCGCGACATGCATTACCTATCGAGCAGCGCCTGCAGCGTCTCGATGCGGTCGGCTTCGGCCGCCGGCTTGTCCCAGCGCAGCCGCGAAATGCGCGGAAAGCGCATGGCGACGCCGGATTTGTGCCGCGTCGAGCGGTTGAGCCCTTCGAATGCTACCTCAAGCACCAGCCCGTTCCTGCGGTCGGCACGCACCGAGCGGACCGGGCCAAAGCGCTCGATCGTATTGTCGCGGACATATTTGTCGATCTGCCTCAGTTCCTCGTCGGTGAAGCCGAAATAGGCTTTTCCCACCGGGACTAGCTCCTCCGATCCTTCCGGCCCGGACCAGACGCCGAATGTGTAGTCGGAATAGAAGCTCGAGCGTTTGCCGTGGCCGCGCTGGGCGTACATCAGCACGGCGTCGACCGTGTGCGGATCGCGCTTCCATTTGAACCACGGGCCCTTCGGCCGACCGGCCACATACGGCGAATCCCAGCGCTTCAGCATGACGCCTTCGATGACCGGATGCAGCGGCTTGCGGCGCAATTCCTCGAGTGCCTGCCAGTTGGTGAATTCGACCAGCGGCGACAGATCGAAGCGGCTCGGATCGAGCGTCCTGACGAAGGCCTCGAGCCGGCCGCGCCGTTCGCGGAAGGGAAGTCCGCGCAAATCCTCGTCACCAATCTGCAGCGCATCGTAGCACCGCATGAAGGCGGGGTATTGCTGCTGGATCTTGGGCGACACGCTCTTGCGGTTCAGCCGTTGCTGCAGGTCCGAGAACGTGCCCGTCGCCTGCCTGGGGTCTCCGACCAGAAGCTCGCCGTCGAGGGCGCCTGAAAAATCCATCGCCTCGGCAAGATCCGGAAAGGCGCCGGAGACGTCGTCACCGGTGCGCGAATAGAGCCGGCGAATGCCGCCTTCGCAAGCCGCCTGGACGCGGATGCCGTCCCATTTCCATTCGGCCGCGTAGTCGGCCGGGTCGAGCCTTTCGAGGTCGCCGTCGCCGACGGCATTCGACAGCATCACCGGCCTGAACAGCGCCAGCGCCGTTTTCCTGGGCTTTTCCGCTTTACCCTCCAGCCAGGCGAACAGCCCGATATAGGGCGGCGTCAGCCCGTGCCAGAGTTCCTCGATCTCGGCGATATCGACCTTGCCGAAATCGGCCAGTGCCTGCTTGGCCAGCCGCGCCGAGACGCCGATGCGCAGGCCGCCGGTGACCAGCTTTATGATGGCGAAGCGCGCCGACGTGCTGGCGCTGTCGAGCAGCCGGGCCAGCACCTGCGGCCCGTCGGAACGGCTCGCCGCCTGCAGCTTGGCCACCACCTCGGCCAGCGTCGGCTCGTGGTTCGCAACGTCGACCGGCGCTTGCGGCCAGACCAGCGACACGGTCTCGGCCAGGTCGCCGACATAGTCGTAGGAATAGCCGAACAGCACCGGATCCATGCGCTCGATCACCAGTGTGCGCAGCATCGCCGGCTTGACCGCGGCGATGGACAGATCGCCGGTAATGGCCGCCAGCGCCAGCCCGCGGTCCGGATCCTCGACGCTGCGGAAATAGTCGGTCAACAGCGTCAGCTTGCCGTTGCGCGACGGCGTCAGCACCAGCCGGTCGAGAAGCTCGGCGAAGCGGTTCATGGAAGGGGCGACGCCAATGAGAAAGGCTTGCCGCAGAGCGCCGTACCGGCGATTGCTGGATCCAAAAACACCATCAATCGCCCTCGTCCTCGTAGCCGACGAGATGCAGCGGCCTGGCGGCAATGCCTTCGAGTTCGCACCAGCGCACCAGAGCCTCCTCGCGGCCATGCGTTACCCAGATTTCTTCGGCGCCGGTCTCCTTGATCGTCGCCGTCAGCTCGTCCCAGTCGGAGTGATCGGAGATGATCAGCGGCAGCTCGACGCCGCCCTGCTTGGCGCGCTGGCGGATGCGCATCCAGCCTGAGGCGAAGCACGACATCGGATCGGGAAAACGCCGCGCCCAGCGATCGGCGAAGGCGGATGGCGGGCCGACGACGATGGCGCCGGCAAAGTCGCTTTTTTGGCCGGTCTCGACGGTCGCCGGTTCCAATGTGCCGAGATCGATGCCCTGGCTCTGGTAATATTCGCTGAGCTTGGCCAGCGCGCCGTGGATGTAGATCGGCTTTTCGTAGCCGGCATCGCGCAGCAGCCGCATGACGCGCTGCGCCTTGCCCAGCGCATAAGCGCCGACCAGATGCGTTCTCTCGGGAAACTGTTCGGTCGATTTCAGCAGCCGGGCGATCTCTTCGGAATCGGGCGGATGCCGAAACACCGGCAGGCCGAACGTCGCCTCGGTGATGAAGACATCGCATTTGAGCGGCTCGAACGGCTCGCAGGTCGCGTCCTTCTGGCGTTTATAGTCGCCGGACGCGACGATGCACGTGCCCTGGTGCGCGACCTTGATCTGGGCCGAGCCCAGCACATGGCCGGCCGGGTGAAAGCTGACGGTGACCCCGTCGAGCGCAATCGTCTCGCCGAGCACGGCGGCTTGCGTCGTTCCGGCAAAACTGTCGCCGTAGCGCAGCCCCATGATGTCGAGCGTCTGCTGCGTCGCCATCACCGAGCGGTGGCCGGAGCGGGCATGGTCGGAATGGCCATGTGTGATCAGCGCCCGGTTGACCGGCCGCACCGGGTCGATGAAGAAATCGCCGGGCGGGCAATACAGCCCTTCCGGCCGGGGATGAAGCAGGTCGCTGGCGCGCATGGCCCCAAGATAGGCGCTAATTCCGGCGCGGGAAGCCTGTTGTAAGTCACTGCTGACTCCAGCATAGAGCGCAAGCCGGCTGCAAACACCCGGCGGAACCCGATCGCATGAAACCGCTCCAGACCTCGTCCGGCGATTTGACCGCCGACCGCCGCGCCGACTATGCCGAAATGCTTTATGCATCCGGCGATCATGCGGCAGCGGCGGAATTGCTGCTCGGCGCGCTCGAACTGGCGCCGCAATGGCCAGCCGGCTGGTTCCGCCTCGGCGAGATGCAGGAAGCGGCGGGCGCGCGCGATCGTGCCGCGCAGGCCTGGACGACGGCGCTGCGGCTGGACCCGGCGGACAGGCTCGGCGCGGTGCTCAAGCTGCAATTGATCGGCAGGGCGGCGGCGGCCCAGGCGCCGCCCAGCGCCTTCGTCGAGACGCTGTACGACCACTATGCCGGGAGTTTCGAGGGTGAACTGGTCGACGGGCTCGGCTACCGTCTGCCCGAATGCCTCGACCGCGCCATCCGGGCAGCACGGCCGGGCCGGTTTTCGCTGGCGCTCGATCTCGGCTGCGGTACCGGCCTCATGGGCCAGAGGCTGCGGCCGATCGCCGACCGGCTGGAGGGTTACGACATCTCGGCCGGCATGCTGAGGCAGGCGCGCGCCAAAGGCGTCTACGATCTGCTCGTCAAGACGGACCTGCAGGACTTTTGCTATTCTGGCCCGAAAGCCGATCTGGTGACGGCGGCCGATGTGTTCATCTATGCCGGCGCGCTCGACAGGGTGGTGAACAAGATTGCCGGAATGCTTGCCGGCGGCGGTCTGTTTGCGTTCTCCGTCGAGACGCTCCCGAGCGGAGAATCGTCTGACAGCGCCGGCTTCGCCTTGCAGCCGTCGCGCCGCTACGCGCATTCGCAAGGCTATGTAGAGCGGGTTCTGGATGCCGACGGCTTTTCGATCCTGTCGCTGCAGGCAACGATCATCCGGCAGGATCGCCGCCAACCGGTCGAAGGGCTGGCCGTAGTGGCAAGCTCGCTTTCCGGCAGCGTAAAATCTGGCTAAGACTTCTGCCGCTGCGCATGAGAAGCCGCAGCTGCGAAAGACAAGGAGCACGTTCATGCGCTGGAACATGACGGTCTTGGCATCTTGCCTGGCGATGGCCGGCTGCGTCGGCAATTCGATGTCCGAACGGCAGGACGAAAACGTCCAGTCCTCGCTGCTATTTGACAAGGTGCCTTGCGATCAATTGCTGGCGCAACGAAACGGCCTGGCGCAGCAATATCATCTGCCGGTGGACGCCAAGCCGTCGTTCTCCAACCCGGCGACGGGCTTTGGCCCGTTCACGCCGGATATGCGCTCAAAAGCCAAACGCGACGCCGACCAGGCAAGCGGCAAGATCGACGCCATGAACCGGTCGATCAGCCGGCGCGAATGCGGCAAGCCGGCCAAACGGAACAAGCTCGGCCTGACCTGACCGGATCTTAATCCGCCACCTTCCACTGCTCGCGCGAGGCGCTGGCGGGATAGACGCCGAGGATGCGCATTTCGCGCGAGAAAAAGCGCAACTCGTCGAGTGCCAGCTTCACCAGCGGATCGTCGGGATGACCCTCGATATCGGCGTAGAACAGCGTCGCTGTAAACGCGCCGAGCTGGTAGCTTTCCAGCTTGGTCATGTTGATGCCGTTGGTGGCGAAGCCGCCCATCGCCTTGTAGAGCGCCGCCGGCACATTGCGGACGCGGAAGATGAAGGTCGTCATCATCCTGGCGTCGGCCGAGGGACGTTCAGCCCATTGCTTGTTCTTGGTCAGCACGACGAAGCGGGTGACGTTGCTGTCGGTGTCCTCGACATTCTCCTCGATGATGTCGAGCCCGTAGAGCGTTGAGGCCAGCGCCGGCGCCAGCGCCGCCATGGTGCGGTCCTTCATCGCGGCGACCATCTTGGCGGCGCCCGCGGTGTCGCCGGCCACCGTCGCCTTCCAGCCGTTCTTGCGGATGTATTTGCGGCATTGGCCGAGCGCGTGGATGTGGCTGTGCACGGTCCTGATCTCGTCGCGCCTGACGCCGGGCAGCACCATCAGCTGGAAGTGGATCGGCAGAAAGTATTCGCCGATGATGTGCAGCTTCGATTCCGGCAAGAGATGATGGATGTCGGCGACGCGGCCGGCAATGGTGTTCTCGATCGGGATCATCGCCAGATCGGCCTTGCCGGTCTCGACGGCGTTGAAGGCGTCCTCGAAGGTCGGGCACGGCAACGGCTCCATTGACGGGAACATGTTGCGGCAGGCGGTGTCGGAATTGGCGCCCGGCTCGCCCTGGAAGGATATTTTGTTGGTCTTTTCAGGCATGCGCGGAGTCTCGGGAATTGAGGGAATTTCTTAGTCGGAAAGGAGCGCCCTGGCGCGTTCGAGATCGTCCGGCGTGTCGACGCCAAGCGGCACCGACTGCACGATCTCCGCATCGATGCGCATGCCGGCCTCAAGCGCCCGCAACTGCTCCAGCCGCTCGCGGCGCTCCAGCGGCGACGGCCTCAGCGCAACGAAGCGTTCGAGCGCGGCGCGGCGATAGGCATAGAGGCCGATATGATGGTAGAGCGGGCCTTCGCCCCAAGGGGCGGTGGCGCGGGTGAAATAGAGCGCCCTGAGCCGCGTCGTCGAGAGTGGCGAGCCGACCAGCTTGACGACGTTCGGATCGGTCTTTTCCTCGTCGCGTACGATCTCGACGCAGAGCGTGGCGATATCCACCGCTGCGTTCTCGAAAGGCTTCAGCGCGGCGCCGATAACAAGGGGGTCGATGGTCGGCAGATCGCCCTGCACATTAACGATGGTCTCGACGCTGTTGCCAGGGTCGAGAATGGTCAGCGCTTCGAAGATGCGGTCGGAACCGGTTTCGTGGTCCGCCCGCGTCATCACCGCCTCGAAACCATGCGCGCGCACCGCCCCCGCAACGCCCTGCGTGTCGGTGGCGACGACGACCCGGCCGAGCCCGGCATCGGCAGCACGGCGAGCGACGTGGACGATCATCGGAGTGCCGGCAATGTCGGCCAGCGGCTTGCCCGGCAGGCGGGTCGAGGCCATGCGGGCCGGGATCAGGATGAGCGTGGACATGAGGCGGGCAGGGGCTCGAAAAAGAGGGGGACAAAAGTGGCAAAAGGTCTCACTGGCAGCGCCCTTATAGGTGTTGCAACGCCGGAGCAAAAGACCTAGTTTCCGCGCGATTTGACCGCCTCGCAGGGTGGTTCACGATACCGACGGACGGAGTGGACGGATCGGTCCGCCGGAAAAGGGAGCCTGGGGCGTATGGATTCCAACGAAGTCAACAAGCTGCTCGCCGGCTTTCTCGGCACCGTGTTCATCGTCTTTTCCGTTGGCATCGTGTCCGACGCGCTGTTCGCCTCGCCGGCGCCTGAAAAGCCCGGCTTCGCCATCGAGGCGACCGAGCCCGCCGAAGGCGGCCCGGCCGCTCCCGCCGCGGCCGTGAAGCCGATCGCCGAGCTGCTGACCACTGCCAACGCCGAAGCGGGCGCCGCCATCTTCAAGAAATGCCAGGCTTGCCACTCCGGCGAAAAGGGTGGCCCCAACAAGGTTGGGCCCGATCTCTGGGACATCGTCGACCGTCCGGTCGCCGAGCATGAGGGCTTTGCCTATTCGGCCGGCATGAAGGAGTTCTCCAAGGGCGGCAGCGAGAAGTGGACCTACGACAATCTCAACCACTTCATCACCTCGCCGAAGAAGTTCGTGAAGGGCACGGCGATGGGCTTCGCCGGCCTGCCCAAGGATGAGGACCGCGCCAACGTCATCGCCTATCTGCGCACGCTGTCGGACAATCCGAAGCCGCTGCCGGCGCCCGGCGCCTCGGCCGAAAACGCGCCCGCCAAGCCGGCCGAAGGTGCAGCCCCTGCCAAGCCGGCAGAAGACGCGGCGCCAGCCGCCCCGGCGACACCCGCAAAATAACAAAACTGTAATGACATTATCCTTGAAAAAGCCGGGTTCAGCCCGGCTTTTTCGTTAGGAAAAATGCATATGCGACGACAAAGCCGCTCGGTTGCGGTTTTCAGCGCCGCCAAATGATCTAGATTGGGCCCAGACGCTATGGTGACGGCGCTATATCGCGAAGAGGAGAACGCATGACGGTTGGCCGAGCGCGGACGCTTCTGAAATCGGTGCTGATGCTGGCTGCTTTTGCCGGCGGCCTGCAGGCGGCCTTCGCGGACGAATGGCGCACGACCTCGTCGCTGATCGGCGAATCCAAATACGGCGATAATTTCCAGCACTACGATTACGTCAATCCGGATGCACCGAAGGTCGGCACAGTGAACTCAGTGGTGCTCGGCACGTTCGACAGCTTCAATCCTTACATCGTGCAGGGTTCGCCGGCCGCCGGCTTCGCGCAGTTCGGCGGCGGCCTGCTCTACGACACGCTGATGGAGCAGGCGACGGATGAGGGCAGCGTCAACCATCCGCTGATCGCCGATGCCTACAAATACCCGGCCGACTATTCCTCGGCGACCTACCGGCTCGACCCGCGCGCCAAATGGCATGACGGCCAGCCGATCACCACCGACGACGTGATCTGGTCGTTCCAGGTGCTGAAGGCCAACAGCCCGATGTACAGCCGTTATTTCGAGAACGTCACCGACGCGGTTGCGATCTCCGATCGCGAGGTGGAGTTCCATTTCAACCAGAAGGGCAATCGGGAGTTACCTCAGATTCTCGGCGGTCTCGTCGTGCTGCCGAAGCACTGGTGGGAAGGCACCGACGCCAACGGCAAGAAGCGCGACGTCACAAAGCCGACGCAGGAGCCGCCGCTCGGCTCGGCCGCCTACAAGATCGCCAGCTTCAAGCCGGGGTCCGAAATCATCTGGCAGCGCGTGCCGGACTACTGGGCGGCCAAGCTGCCGGTGAAAGTTGGCCGTGAGAATTTCGACAGGCAGCGTTTCACCTATTTTCTCGACGACAATGCCGCCTGGCAGGCCTTCACCAAGGGCGGGCTGGACGACATCAAGCCGGAGAACAGTTCGAGGCGCTGGAACACGGCCTATAATTTCCCGGCAGTTCAGGCCGGCGACGTCATCAAGAAGGAATTCAAGACCGCGTCGCCCGAACCGATGCAGGCCTTCATGCTCAACACCAGGCGCCCGCTGTTTAGGGATCGCCTGGTGCGCGCCGCGCTGATGTATCCGTTCGATTTCGAGACGATGAACCGGACGCTGTTTTTTGGCTCCAACACCCGCACCAGCAGCTATTTCCAGGGCACTGAGCTGGCGTCGAGCGGCCTGCCGCAAGGCAAGGAACTGGAAATCCTCGAGCAGTACCGCGACAAGCTGCCGCCTGAAGTCTTCACCCAGGAATTCAAGCTGCCGGTCTACGACACCGCCCAGGCGGAGCGCAAATACCTGAAAACCGCGGTCGATCTGTTCGCCAAGGCAGGCTGGGTGATCAAAGGCGGCAAGATGGTCAACGCCAAGACCGGCGAACCGTTCAAGTTCGAAATCCTCGGCTGGAACGACACCGACCAGGTCATCGCCAGCCCCTACATCGCCAATCTGCGCAAGATCGGGGTCGACGCGACGCTGCGCCTCATCGATCAGACCCAGTATATCAACCGAGTCACTCACTTCGACTTTGACGTGGTCACTTCGATACTCGGGCAGTCGGACTCTCCCGGCAATGAACAGCGCGATTTCTGGAGTTCCAAGGCCGCCGATTCGCCGGGATCGCGCAATTACGCCGGCATCAAGAATCCGGTCGTCGATGCGCTGGTCGACCGGATCATCTATGCCACCGACCGCGACGATCTGGTTGCCGCCACCCATGCGCTCGACCGGGTGCTGTTGTGGAATTTCTACGTCGTGCCGCAATATTACCGTGCCGTGGTCTGGCTCGCCTACTGGAACAAGTTCGGTATGCCGGAGAAGCAGCCCGCCTATAGTGGCGTCGACCAGAATTCCTGGTGGGTCGATCCGGTCAAGGAAAAGGCGCTGGCGGCCAAATACAAGAGTGGCAATTGATGACGGCGCTGCCCCGTCGCGACTTCCTCGCCCTGGGCGGTGCCGCCGCGGCCGCGGCGCTGCTGCCCGGCCGGGCTTTCGCCACGATCCCGACCGGCGTGAAACTGCACGGCCTGTCGGCCTTCGGCGATCTCAAATATCCTCCGGATTTCGCGCATTTCGACTATGTCAATCCGGACGCTCCCAAGGGCGGCCGGATGAATTTCGCCCCGCCGAACTCCACCCTCAATCAGAGCTTCCTGACTTTCAACACGCTGAACTCGCTGGTGTTGAAAGGGGATTCGCCGCCGCGCACCGAGCTCTGCTTCGATTCCCTGATGGCAAGGGCAGTCGATGAGCCGGATGCGGTCTACGGCCTGCTTGCCGAATCCGTCACCTTGTCGCAGGACCGCAACGGCTTCCGCTTCAGCCTGCGGCCACAAGCGCGCTTTCATGACGGCTCGCCGCTGACGGCTGAGGACGTTGTCTTCGCCTTGAACCTCTACAAAGACCGGGGACATCCGAACCTATCCCAAGCACTGCGGCATATGACGGATGCGGTCGCAATCGATCCGCTTACAGTCAGCCTTACCTTCAACGGCCAGCAGTCCGCGCAGAATATCCTCGCCATCGTCGTAATGCCGATCGTGTCCAAAGTTTTCTACACGGCCAATGATTTCGACGCCTCGACGATGACCCCACCGCTCAGTTCCGGACCGTACAGAGTGGGGCGGGTGGTGGCCGGGCAGACTGTCGAATATGAACGCGTCGCCGATTATTGGGGCCGCGATCTGGCCGTGAACCGCGGGCTTAATAATTTCGACCGTATCCGTATCGATTTCTACCTTGATCGCCAGGCAGCCTTTGAAGCGTTCAAGAAAGGGGATACGCATTTTCGCGAGGAGTTCACCGCGCGGGTATGGGCGACCGGCTACGACTTTCCAGCGCTGAAGGATGGCAGGGTCGTCAAACGCGAATTTCCCGGCGAGAAAACGCCATCCATGCAGGCTGTCGCACTCAATCAGCGCCGTCCGCAGTTCCGCGACATTCGCGTGAGACAGGCAATCGCCTATTGCTTCGACTTCGAATGGACCAGGCGGGTTCTGTTTTTCGACTCCTACGAGCGTTCGCAATCGAACTTCGAGCGGTCGGATTACAAGGCCAAGGGCCTACCCTCACCCCAGGAATTGAAACTGCTGGAGCCGTTTCGAGCCGAGTTGCCGCCGGAGACCTTCGGCGATCCGGTGATGCAACCCGTCTCTGACGGTTCGGGCCACGACCGCAAGCTGCTGCGCGAGGCTTCGAGACTGCTTGCCGAAGCCGGCTGGAAGCGAACGGGCAATTTCGTCGTCAATGACAAGGGCGACCGGCTGCGGGTGGAAATGCTGGCCGAGGACGATGGCCTCGTTCGCATCTTCCTTCCGTGGTCCGAGAATATGAAGGCGATCGGCATCGACGCTTCGGTCCGCCAAGTCGATTCGGCGCAGTTTGAAGCGCGGCAGAGCAATTTCGACTTCGACTTCAACATGCTCGCATGGTCGATCGGAGCGACGCCAACCGCCGATGGTTTGGAGATCCTCTATGCTTCCCGGATGGCGAAAACGCCGGGGATGCGCAACTATCCGGGTACGGAAAGCAAAGCCATCGACGCGCTGATCGAGGCAGCCGGCAAGGCGCAGAGCCGGATCGAACTCGTCACCGCGCTCAACGCGCTCGATCGGGTCTTGCGCGCGCGGCTAGACTGGATTCCAACATATCATCTGGCGAATCACCGGGCAGCCTTCTGGGACATGTTCGGCTTTCCCGCTCAAAAGCCGGATTACGACTTTCCGGTCGAGACGCTGTGGTGGTTCGACAAAGACAAGGCGGCAAAAATTGGCAAAGCCTGAATTTCTTGCGAGCGCTGGCGCCGCCCCTCACCTGCCTGCCGGCATACTCTCCCCGTATAGCGACGGGGAGAGGGGCGCCTTCATCGATGGTTTCGCCGACCATAAGCGTCGCTATAGAAGCGCCGAGACTACGGCCAGCCCCTTTCTCCCCGTCACTATACGGGGAGAAATGTCCGGCAGGACAATGAGGGGCGGCACCGACTTCGGCAATTGGCGTGGGGCGATTGCCTTGGGGGCACCTTTAGACACAATGGTCGTCCTCAAGGAGGGTAAAGCCTGATGGGCGCCTACATACTGCGCCGCATCCTTTTGATGATCCCGACCCTGTTCGGTATCATGGCGGTGTCATTTGCCGTCATCCAGTTTGCTCCAGGCGGGCCGGTCGAGCAGGTCATCGCCAGGCTGACCAACCAGGGCGGCAGCGATCGCCTCGGCGGCGGCGGGGGTGATGCCGGCGGCGCCAATGTCGATGTCGCCGGCGACGTCGGCTCGAAATACCGCGGCGCGCAAGGGCTCGATCCCGAATTCATCAAGAAGCTGGAGAAGCAGTTCGGCTTCGACAAGCCGCCGCTCGAGCGCTTCGGCATGATGCTGTGGAACTATCTCCGCTTCGATTTCGGCGACAGCTATTTCCGCGACATATCGGTGCTCGACCTGATCCTGGAAAAGATGCCGGTGTCGATCTCGATCGGGCTGTGGATCACGCTTTTGTCCTACCTGATCTCGATCCCACTCGGCATCCGCAAGGCGGTCAAGGACGGCTCCACTTTCGACGTCTGGACCAGCGGCGTCGTCATCGTCGGCTACGCGATTCCGGGCTTCCTGTTCGGCATCTTGCTGATGGTGCTGTTTGCCGGCGGCTCGTTCTGGGACTGGTTTCCGCTGCGCGGCATCACCTCCGACAATTGGGACCAGCTGTCCTGGCCGCAGCGGATCGTCGACTATTTCTGGCATATGACCCTGCCGCTGACCGCGCTGGTATTATCGGCCTTCGCCACGACGACGCTTTTGACCAAGAATTCCTTCCTCGAGGAAATCCGCAAGCAATATGTGGTCACCGCCCGCGCAAAGGGCCTGTCGGAGCGGCAGGTGCTTTATGGCCACGTCTTCCGCAACGCCATGCTGATCGTCATCGCCGGTTTTCCCGGTGCCTTCATCTCGGCATTCTTCACCGGGTCACTGCTGATCGAGAACATCTTTTCGCTCGACGGCCTCGGCCTGCTTGGTTTCAACTCGGTGGTGCAGCGCGACTATCCGGTGGTCTTCGCCAATCTCTACATCTTCTCGCTGCTTGGCCTGTTCGTCGGGCTGCTGTCCGATCTGATCTATACCTGGGTCGATCCGCGCATCGACTTCGAGCGGAGAGACGTCTGATGGCGCAGGTGACAGCCGAAACGGCGCCGCCTCGGATCGCGCGGCCCTTTCTGTCGCCGCTCAACCAGCGGCGCCTGCAGAACTTCAAGTCCAACCGGCGCGGCTACTGGTCGTTGTGGATTTTCCTGTTCCTGTTCGTGCTGTCGCTGGTTTCCGAACTGATCGCCAACGACAAGCCGATCATCGCCTCCTACAAGGGCGAGATCCTGTTCCCGGTCCTGGTCGCCTATCCCGAGGAGAAGTTCGGTGGCTTCTATGCGGTCACCGACTACCGCGACCCGGTCATCCAGGACGAGATCAACGCCAATGGCTGGATGGTCTGGCCGCCGGTGCGCTACTCCTACCAGACCGTCAACAACGCTATTCCCGAAGCAGCACCGACCAAGCCGTCCTGGCTCTACGACAAGAAGACGCGCTGCAACCAGTATCCGAAAGGCGAGGCAGACCCCAATTGCAACGTCGGCAACTGGAACTGGCTGGGCACCGACGACCAGGCTCGCGACGTGCTGGCGCGCGTCATCTACGGCTTCAGGATCTCGGTGCTGTTTGGCCTGATCCTGACTGCCGGCTCGGCGCTGATCGGCGTGGCGGCCGGCGCTCTGCAGGGCTATTTCGGCGGCTGGACCGACCTTCTTTTCCAGCGCTTCATCGAGATCTGGTCGGCCATCCCGGTGCTGTATCTGCTCCTGATCGTCGCCGCCATCCTGCCGCCCGGCTTCTTCATCCTGCTCGGATTGATGCTGCTGTTCTCCTGGGTGGCACTGGTCGGCGTGGTGCGGGCCGAGTTCCTGCGCGCCCGTAACTTCGAATATGTCAATGCGGCGCGCGCGCTCGGCGTGTCCAACGTCACCATCATGTTCCGGCATCTGCTGCCCAACGCCATGGTGGCGACGCTGACCTTCCTGCCCTTCCTGCTCAGCGGCTCGATCTCGACGCTGACCTCGCTCGACTATCTCGGCTTCGGCCTGCCACCCGGCGCCGCCTCGCTGGGTGAGCTGTTGAAGCAGGCACAGCGCAACCTCAACGCGCCCTGGCTCGGCATTTCCGGCTTCGTCGTCATCTCGCTGATGCTGTCGCTGCTGGTCTTCGTCGGCGAGGCCACGCGCGACGCCTTCGATCCGCGCAAGACGTTCAGATGAGCGACACCCCTCTCCTTTCGGTCCGGGATCTCAGCGTCGCTTTCACGCAAAGCGGCAACCAGTCGATCGCCGTCGACCATATTTCCTTCGACCTCGCCAAGGGCGAGACGGTGGCGCTGGTCGGCGAATCCGGCTCCGGCAAGTCGGTCACCGCGCTGTCGGTGCTGAAGCTGCTGCCGTATCCGACTGCCAGCCACCCTTCGGGAAAGATCCTGTTCCTCGGCGCCGACCTGCTTGCCGCCGACGAGAGAGACCTGCGCCGCGTGCGCGGCAACAAGATCACCATGATCTTCCAGGAGCCGATGACCTCGCTCAACCCGCTGCATACGATCGAGCAGCAGATCGTCGAGGTATTGAAGCTGCATCAGGGCCTGGGCGATCGCAAAGCCAAGGCGCGCACGCTGGAACTTCTGCACGAGGTCGGCATCCGCGAGCCGGAGAAGCGGCTTGACGCCTATCCGCACCAGCTTTCCGGCGGCCAGCGCCAGCGCGTCATGATCGCCATGTCGCTGGCCAACGAGCCTGAACTTTTGATCGCCGACGAGCCGACGACGGCGCTCGACGTCACCGTCCAGGCGCAGATCCTCGAGCTGCTCGCCGGCCTGAAAAGCCGCAAGAACATGTCGATGCTGTTCATCACCCACGATCTCGGCATCGTCAGGAAGATCGCCGACAGGGTCTGCGTGATGACCAAGGGCAAGATCGTCGAGACCGGCCCGACCAAGGAGATATTCGCCAATCCGCAGCACGCCTACACGCGGCATCTGCTTGCCGCCGAGCCGAAAGGCAAGCCGCCGGCGGCCAACCAGGCCGCCAAGCCGGTGATGGTCGGCAAGGACGTCAAGGTCTGGTTTCCGATCAAGAAGGGCTTCTTCCGGCGCACCGTCGACAATGTGAAGGCGGTCGACGGCATCGACGTCACCGTGCGGGCCGGCCAGACACTTGGCGTCGTCGGCGAATCCGGCTCAGGCAAGACGACGCTCGGCCTGGCACTGGCCAGGATGATCTCGTCGACCGGGACCATCCAGTTCAACGGACGCGGCATCGATCAGCTGTCCTTCAACGAAATGCGGCCGCTGCGGCGCGAGTTGCAGATCGTCTTCCAGGATCCGTTCGGTTCGCTCAGTCCACGCATGTCGGTCGCCGAGATCATCGAGGAAGGGTTGAAGATCCATGAGCCGAAGCTGTCGCCTGATGCGCGCGACGAGCGTGTCGTCGACGTGCTGAAGGAAGTCGGCCTCGATCCGGCGACGCGCAACCGCTATCCGCACGAATTCTCCGGCGGCCAGCGCCAGCGCGTCGCCATCGCGCGCGCCATGGTGCTCAACCCGCGTTTCGTCATGCTGGACGAGCCGACCTCGGCGCTCGACATGAGCGTGCAGGCGCAGGTCGTCGACCTCTTGCGCAGCCTGCAGGCCAAGCACGACCTCGCCTACCTCTTCATCAGCCACGATCTGAGGGTCATCCGCGCGCTCGCCAACGAAGTCATCGTCATGCGCAATGGCAGGATCGTCGAGGCCGGTCCTTCCGAACAGATTTTCGGCAAACCGCGGACCGACTATACAAAGGCGTTGATCTCGGCCGCCTTCAAGATCGAAACGGCGCCGGTCGGCATCGTCAGCGAGTAGATTTTCGCCAGAGATCATGCACAAAATCAAAACGCTGCCGCGCCTTGCGCGTCGGGACGCGAACGCTGTTGGTAAAAAGGGAAAAACAATCCGCAATGGAAAAAGGCCGCATCCTGCTTGCCCTCACCGGTATTCATCCGCTGCGCTGGCGCGAACTGCTGTCGGCGGAGCGCGAGGTGGTGCTCGAGCCGAACGGCGCCGGCGATCCCTCGATCACCTATGCGGTGGTGTGGAAACAGCGGCCGAACCTGTTGTCGTCGCTGCCCAATCTGCGCGCCATCTTCTCGATCGGCGCCGGCGTCGACCACATCTTCGCCGATCCCACCTTGCCCGACGTACCGGTCGTCAAGGTGGTGGCCGACAACCTGACCCAGTACATGACCGAATACGTCGTCTGGCGGGTGCTCGACCACCATCGCCAGGGCATGCTCTACCGCGCCCAGCAGCAGAAGAAGATCTGGCATGAACCGCAGCAGCGGCCGGCCAGCGACATCTCGGTCGGCATTATGGGGCTCGGCACGCTTGGCCGCGCGGCGGCATCGGTGCTGTTGTCGCTCGGCTTTCCCGTCAATGGCTGGTCGCGCAGCGACCGGCCGATGCAAGGTGTCTCGACTTACGCGGGCGAGGCCGGCCTGATCCCGTTCCTCAACGCCACCGATATCCTGGTGGTGCTGCTGCCGCTGACGCCGCAGACGCACGGCATCATCAACCACAGCGTGCTGAAGGAGCTCCGCAAGCGCAACGGGCTCGGCGGTTCGGTGCTGATCAATGCCGGGCGCGGCAGGCTGCAGAAGGACGCCGACATTTTGCGCGCGCTGGACGACGGCACGCTGAAGGAAGCCAGCCTCGACGTGTTCGAGGTCGAGCCGCTGCCGAAGACCAGCCCGCTATGGAGCCACCCCAAAGTGTTCGTGACGCCGCACGCGGCGGCAACCTCCGATCCGGTCCACCTGGCGCCGATCATGCTGCGTCAGATGGATGCTTTCGAGCGCGGCGAAGCGCTGGAAAATGTGGTGGATCGCGACGCTGGGTATTAATTTTTTAGAGCGCCGCTTTCCAGTCTCAGCCCCAGCCGAGCGGCACGTAGTCGATCTCCATAAACGCCGCGACCTCGGGGATCCAGCGGTCGCGGACGAAGGCGACGTGGTCGGGATGATCGTTATAGCCGGAATAGGCCCGCTGATCGGCGAACTCCATCGAGAAGCCGAAGCGGTAGTCGTTCTTGGGACTGACCTGCCGCAACTGCTCGAAATGCGTGACGCCCTTTATCGCCGTGAGAATCCTCTTGGCGTCGGCGAGGAACCGTTTTTCCTCGAGCGAATGCGGCGGGTGTTTCAGCGTGAACACGACGGTGTGACGGATCATTTTCTGCTCCTGCGATGTCTTCGTCTCACACGCTGTCGGCCCAGGCGCGGATGAGGTTATAGGCGATCGCGCCTTTCGGCGGCGTCACCAGGCCGCCCGGATGTTCCCTGGCCAGCATCGACAGCACCTCGTCGCGAAAGAACCAGCGGCAATCTTCCAGCTCGTTGAGGTCGGGGTGGATATCGTCGTTGAGCGGTTCGCCGAAGCAGCCGATCATCAGCGAGTAGGGGAACGGCCAGGGCTGGCTGGCGTGGTAGACGACGCGGCCGAGCCTGATGCCGGCTTCCTCCAGTGTTTCGCGGCGCACCGCCGCCTCGATCGTCTCGCCCGGCTCGATGAAACCGGCGAGCGCCGAATACATGCCGGGCCCGAAATGCCGGCCGCGGCCGAGCAGGCATTTTTCGCGTGTTGCCGTCAGCATGATCGCCACCGGGTCGGTGCGCGGAAAGTGCTCCGTACCGCAGGCCGGGCAATGCCGCTTGTAACCGCCCGCCCGCATCTCGGCTTCGGTGCCGCATTTGCTGCAGAAGCGATGGCTGGCATGCCAGGCGAGCAGCGCCGCCCCTTGCGCCAGCGCGCCGGCCGCCGCTTCGTCGATCAGCCCCTGCATATAGACCGAGCGATAGTCGATCGCCTTGATCGTCTCGGGAAGCTGCTCCGGCTCGACCCCGGCCGGCACCGCCAGCACCGGGCCGCTTTCGGAAAAACCGAGCAGGACGCCGTTTTCGAGCGATGCTTCGAGCGGCCGGCATTCGGCCACGCCGAACCAGGGGTCGAATGCGCCTTGCGCAAGTTTCAGATAGAGCCGGCCGCCACGCATCAGCAAAAGCCGCGCCGAGGGATCGGCGAGTGCGTTTTCGACGGAATCGTCGGCGCGGTTTTCGGACTGCCGGTCGATAATGTTGCCGGCGAAGCCGACGAACTGGCTCGGCTCGCGCAAGGGCGCGTCAAACAGGCGAAAGCTCATGCAGACTCGGGAAGGTTCAAGGTGGACACGGGAGAGGCTTATAGCGCTGCCTTGATCTTTTCCGCAAACTTGCGAAGGTCGGAGCGCTGATAGGGCTCGCGCAGGCCGTGCCCCCACACCGGGCCGGGCCAGCCGGGATCGCCTTCCGAGCGCGCAATGACGTGTACATGCAACTGGCGCACGATGTTGCCGAGTGCGCCGGTGTTGATCTTGGTGCAGCCGGTCACCCGCTTCAGCGCCAGCGCCACCATGTTGGTCTCGAAGGTCAGCATCGCCTGGTCCAGCGGCGTCATGTCGTGGATTTCCTCGATGCCCGGCCGCTGCGGCACCAGCAACAGCCATGGCCAGCGGCGGTCGTTCATGACGCGCAATTCGCACAGGCCGAGCCACATCAGCTGTTCGCTGTCGGCTTCCAGCTGGGCGTCAAGCGTGAATCCGGCCTTGAGGCCCGGCAGCATTGGCGTTTCCCACACTTTTTGACGTTTTTTGACCTCCATCGACGCTAGAGCGGCTTCCGAAGGGCCGCAAGGGGCAGCAAGCAACATTGGCCGTCGCGGCGCTGATTGTGCGCGAAGATGTGAGGGCCCGGGCAAATTGCATCAGGTTGGCGCTGCCCCGCCGAGGATCGCGGCCACATTTTGTTCTTGCTTTGTGCCGGCAGCTATGCTACTAATCTCGCTATGGTGATTATTCGCACCAACGACCCGCCCGCCGAGGCGGGTTTTTGGTTTCAGCTTTCGCCGTCCCTCAAGGCCCCTATCATCCGCACTTGCATTTCATCGCCGGATTGCCGATATGGAGGCTGGGAGGTTGGTGGTGGACGGTCCACTCGCCAACCGGGTCAGGTCCGGAAGGAAGCAGCCCTAACGAGCCCGGAACGGGTCATTGTTCCAGCCTCCCGCCTCTTCGCCTTTTGCCCCGACATTGACGGCGCCAAGCCGCGCGGGCGAAATTATGCGCAGGAATCGGCCGCCTCCAGTGGCAGCCCTTGGAGCTTTACGGGCGAATGAGCGAAGCCGGAAACGAGGCCGGGAAATTGGACAAGCCTGCCGCCTACCGCGTGCTGGCGCGCAAATACCGACCGTCGAATTTCTCCGAACTGATCGGCCAGGAGCCGATGGTCCGCACGTTGACCAATGCCTTTGCCACCGGCCGCATCGCCCAGGCCTGGATGCTGACCGGCGTGCGTGGCGTCGGCAAGACGACGACCGCGCGCATACTCGCGCGGGCCCTGAACTACAAAACATCGACCGTCGACCAGCCGTCCGTCGACCTTGCCGTGCTCGGCGAGCATTGCCAGGCGATCATGGAAGGCCGGCATGTCGACGTCATCGAGATGGACGCCGCCTCGCATACCGGCATCGACGACATCAGGGACATCATCGAGCGTGTGCGCTATGCCCCGGTGTCGGCGCGCTACAAGGTCTACATCATCGACGAAGTGCACATGCTTTCCAACCAGGCCTTCAACGGCCTGCTGAAGACGCTGGAAGAGCCGCCGCCGCACGTCAAGTTCATCTTCGCCACCACCGAAATCCGCAAGGTGCCGATCACCGTCCTGTCGCGCTGCCAGCGTTTCGACCTCAGGCGCATCGATGCGGCAATGATCAAGGCCGACCTTGCCAGGATAGCCGGTCTGGAGGGCATCGAAGTCGAAGACGATGCGCTGGCGATGATCGCGCGCGCGGCCGAAGGCTCGATGCGCGATGCGCAGTCGATCCTCGACCAGGCGATCGCCCATGGCGGCGGCGCGGTCAGCGCCGAAGCGGTGCGTGCCATGCTCGGCCTCGCCGACCGTGCCCGCATCGTCGACCTGTTCGAGCATGTTATGAAGGGCGACGTCGCCGCCGCACTTGCCGAATTCCGTGCCCAGTACGATACCGGCGCCGATCCTGCCGCGGTGCTGACCGACCTTGCCGAGTTCAACCATCTGGTCACCCGTCTGCGTTTCGTGCCGGCTGCCATCGACGACGCCTCGCTGTCCGAGGACGAGCGCCGGCGCGGCGCCGATTTCGCCAGCACGCTGTCGGTCAAGGTGCTGTCGCGGACGTGGCAGATGCTCTTGAAAGGCATTCCCGAGGTGCAGACCTCCAACCGCCCGGTCAGCGCCGCCGAGATGGTGCTGATCCGGCTGGCCCATGCCGCCGACCTGCCGACGCTGGACGAGGCGCTGAAATCGCTGGAGAACGGCGGTACACTGCCGGGCGCTGCGCCGCGCGTGAATGGCACGCCGGCAAGCCCCGGCCCGGCAAACCATGCGCCTGCAGGCGGTGGTGCCGGCGCCGTGGCGCAGGCGCGGATGCCGACGTCCAATGGCGGCGCCCAGACAATGCGCCTGGTCGAGACGATGCGCCTGGTCGAGGCCGAGCCCGTGCCGACCAACTTCGTTGCTCCGCCGGAGCCGGCGGTCGAGGCGTCGCCGGTGCCGGTGAAATCGCTGGCCGACATTATCGCCCTTGCCGACGCCCAGCGCGACATGGCCTTCAAGGTGCTGGTGAAGCGTTGCGTGCGCCTGGTGCGCATCGAGCCCGGTCGTATCGACGTCAGCCTGACCGACGATGCGCCGAAGATGTTGCTCAATGATTTGACCGCCAAGCTGCGCGCCTGGACGGGCCGCAACTGGCTGGTGTCGCTGTCGAAGGACGAGGGCGGCCAGACCTTGGCCGAGATGGAATCGACAAAGCGCGAAAACGCCTTCCTCGATGCCAAGAGCGACCCGACGGTCGCCGCCATCCTGGCGCGCTTTCCCGGTGCCAAGATCATCGACGTGCGCATTCCCGATGCGCCGGAAGCCGACGACGCCGAAGTGCCGGTCGAGCCGCCGGCCGACGACGACGAAACCTGAACAACCTGGACCAGCTGCAAAGGACAGTGCGATGAAAGACCTTCTCGGCATGATGGGCAAGGCAAAGGAAATGCAGGCCAAGTTCCAGGCCATGCAGGATGAGATCGCCACGCTGGAAGCCACCGGGCAGGCCGGCGGCGGCCTGGTCAGCGTGACGCTGACCGGCAAATTCGAGATGAAGTCGCTGAAGATCGACCCGGCGCTGTTCAAGGAGGACGAGGTCGAGATTCTCGAGGACCTGCTTCTCGCTGCCCACAACGACGCCAGGACCAAGGTCGAGCAGATCATGCAGGAGAAGACCAGGGCGCTGACCGCGGGCCTACCGATCCCGCCGGGAATGAAACTGCCGTTCTAAGGCTAGTGCATGTCGCGCAAAAGTGTGCAGCGGTTTTGCGATAACGACATGCATCAAAACAAGAACCTAAAGCGCGTCGCATGAGGCCGGTCGAACGCGACGCGCTAGTCAATCGGTATGCCGTTACAGTGGCCGAAGAGTGCAGCGGCCCAGTGCTCGCTCCACCGCCAGCTGTGTCTATTGGGCAACTCCCCACACTTAATAACGCTTTAGCCATCTTTTTGCCTGAAAGTGTCTCATTCTTGCCGCAACCAGGGGCGGGCTGGCAGCAGAATTGAGGGGACACCTGTTGATCTCTACCCGATGGAAGACGCCGTTGCGGCTCGGCGTCGTTATCTCGCCGCTGTTTTTGGCCGCTTGCAGTCAGACCGCCTCGCACGGCATGTCCAGCCTGACCGATGCCATTACGCCGAGTTTCCTGAGCTCGCGCTCCTACAATTCCACGCCGAAGGAGAAGGAATGCCTGGAGCGGGCGATGTTCTTCGAGTCCAACCGCTCCAGCCGTGACGGCATGATTGCGGTCGGCACGGTGGTGATGAACCGGCTGCGGTCCGGCAATCACGGCAACACCATCTGCCAGGTCGTCGGCGAGCGCGGGCAGTTCGCGCCGGGCGTCATGACACGGCCGATGAATTCGAAGGCGATGCCCGACGTCGAGGAAGCCGCCGAGGCGGTGCTCAAGGGCGAGCGCAAAGCCAAGCTGAAGAACACCATGTATTTCCACACCGCCGGCCTGCGCTTCCCCTACAAGAACATGCACTACACCATGGTCGCCGGCGGCAATGCCTTCTATGAAAAGCGCGGCCGCAACTGGCAGCCGCTGCCGGACGAACCGGTGGTCGCCATGGCCCAAGCCAAGCCGCAAGCGCCTGCCGCTCAGGCCATACTTGTCGCCTCGGCGGAGCCGGCTCGCGAGGTCAAGCCGACATTCGCCAAGGCAACCTATGTTACCGCCGCCGCATCGCTGCCGGCAAAGCAGACAAGGGTGACCGCCGGAATGGCGACCCCGGAGAAGGCGACGGCGGAGAAGCCGATGCTTGTGGCGCTGCAGGAACCAATGCAGGAGCCGGATGCGGCCCGTTTTGGCGGAACCGTGAGCGAGCGGCCTGTCACCTCCTTCCAGGCCGCGCCGGCAGAGCCGACAATGTCGTTCGAGGCGACGCCCGAGAACACCGACGCCATCGGCGCGATGATCGCCGGCCAGACCCGACCACTGGAAGAAAACTGAGGGCGGCAGCACTGGCCGCGACGTCGGCCTTCCCTTCTCCCCTTGTGGGAGAAGGTGGCCTCGCGGAGCGAGGTCGGATGAGGGGTGCTCCAGCTTGGCATCGACGGCGCTCCGGCCAACACCCCTCAACCGTCTTGGCGCTGCGCGCCAATCCACCTTCTCCCACAAGGGGAGAAGGGAAGAGCGGAGCCCCTGGCCGCTCAACTGTTCCAAAGCGTGCGGAAAAATCCTAAACCGGTGCGATGTCGAAGCGAATCGCCGGTCCCGAGATCGAACGCCTGATCCAGCTGCTGGCCAAGGTGCCGGGGCTCGGTCCGCGTTCGGCACGCCGCGCCGCACTCCACCTCATCAAGAAGAAGGAACAGCTGCTGGCGCCGCTCGCCGCCGCCATGGGCGAGGCGGTCGACAAGGTGCGCATCTGCTCGACCTGCGGCAATGTCGATACCTCAGATCCATGTATGATCTGCACCGACCCCCGCCGCGACCCCACTACGCTCATCGTCGTCGAGGACGTGGCCGACCTTTGGGCGTTGGAGCGGGCGACAGCCATGAACGTGCGCTACCATGTGCTCGGCGGTACGCTGTCGCCGCTCGACGGCATTGGTCCTGATGAGCTCAACATCCGTTCGCTGGTCGATCGCGTCGCCGGCGGCGAAGTCAAGGAAGTGATCCTCGCCGTCAACGCCACTGTCGAGGGCCAGACCACCGCGCACTACCTCACCGACCAGCTTTCCGGCTTCGACATCAAGGTGACGCGCCTGGCGCACGGTGTTCCGGTCGGCGGCGAACTCGATTATCTCGACGAAGGTACGCTGGCCGCAGCACTGAAGTCGCGGACAGTGTTTTGAGGCGAGTTGCGGGGAGAGTGCTTCCGAGATGATTGCGTTCCGTCGCGCCCCCCTCTGTCCTGCCGGACATCTCCCCCTCAAGGGGGGAGATTGGCTGTCGCGCTGGCTTTCGCCAATCTTCAACGGTGCAAGGCTGGAGCAGAAATCGAAGCTGCCAATCTCCCCCCAAGTGGGGGAGATGTCCGGCAGGACAAAGGGGGGCGCGACAGAACGCCGAGCTCGCACACTAGCCTGCCTCTCGTTTCTAGCAGCCCTACTTGGGTTGATCCTCGCCACCCCCGCCTCCGCCGCAAAGATCGACGACCAGTTCCGCGCCTGGCTCAGCAACGACCTCTGGCCCGAAGCCAATGCCAAAGGCATCTCCAGGAAAACCTTCGATGCCGCTTTCGACGGCGTAAAGCCGAACCTCAGGCTGCCCGACCTGGTGAAGCCGGGCGAGAAGGCGACGACGCCGCAGAAGCAGCATCAGGCCGAATTCGGTTCGCCGGGCGCCTATTTCGCTGAAAAGATAGTCCGAGCGGTGACCGCCGGCGGCCGCACCCGCGAGGCGACCAACGCTAGGACGCTTGCCGCGATCGAGAAACGCTACGGCGTGCCTGGCGAAGTGCTGCTGGCGATCTGGGGCCGCGAGAGCGGCTTCGGCGCGGCGAAGATGCCTTATGACGCCTTCGAGGTGCTGGGCACCAAGGCGTTCATGTCGACCAAGAAGGAATTCTTCCGCACCGAGCTCTTGGCTGCGCTCGAGATCGTCGAGCGCGGGCTTGCCCCGGTCGGCGCGATGAAATCGTCTTGGGCAGGCGCGCTTGGCCAGCCGCAGTTCATGCCGACATCATTCCTCAAGCATGCCGTCGATTTCGACGGCGACGGCCGCACCGACATCTGGAATTCGACGCCCGATATACTGGCCTCGATCGCCAATTATCTCGTCCATTATGGCTGGGTCAGGGGCCGCGGCTGGGGCTTCGAGGTGACTGTGCCGGACAGCGTCTCGTGCTCGCTCGAAGGTCCGGACCAGGGCAAGAAGATTTCCCAATGGGCTGATATGGGCGTCAGGCGTGTGTCGGGTAAACCGTTCCCGCCGAGCGAACTGAAAGCCGAGGGCTTTCTTTTGATGCCGGCCGGGCGTAGCGGCCCGGCCTTCATCGTCACCCCCAATTTCTATGTGCTGAAGCAGTATAACACCAGCGATCTCTATGCCCTGTTCATCGGCCATGGCGCCGATCGCATCGCCCATGGCGACAGCAATTTCTCGGGCAATTGGGGCGCGGTCGGCGGGCTCTACCGCTCCGACATCGCCGCCCTGCAGCGGGCGCTGGAAGCCAGGGGCTACGATGTCGGCAGCGCCGACGGCCTGCCTGGCTTCAAGACGCGCCGCTCGATCGGCAAATGGCAGGCCAGCAACGGCCGTTCCGCTACCTGCTTTCCCGACGCCGACCTGGTTACCGCGCTGAAATAGCCGGATTTTCGCTCCGCCGGTCTGGCCCAATCGACCGTTCTGCAAATGCTCGTTGCCGCGCTCGAAACCGCCGGATATGGTGAACCGGAACCGCACAAAAAATTGCCAAGACAACGGTCCGGGGATCACCGTTCGACGCGGCAAGAAATGCCACAACCCTGAGCCGGGAACTCAGGTCAACAAAAACAGGGAACAGTTAAAATGATGATGGAAAAGTTTGCTCTACGCTCCCGCTTCTTGCTCGCGGGCGCGGCTATGTCCGCGCTGCTCCTGGCCGGTGCGCCTGCCTTCGCGGTCACGCCCGCCGACACGCTGGTCGAGGGTTTCGCCATCGACGACATCATCACCATGGATCCGGGCGAAGCATTCGAATTGTCGACCGCAGAGGTCACCGGCAACACCTATGATCTTCTGGTACGCCTCGACCTCAGCGACACATCCAAGGTCAAAGGCGATCTCGCCGAAAGCTGGAGCGTCTCCGACGACGGCCTGACCTACACGTTCAAGCTCAAGCCCGGCCTCAAGTTCGCCTCCGGCAATCCGATCACGGCGGCCGACGTCGCCTATTCGTTCGAGCGCGCCATCAAGCTCGACAAGAGCCCGGCCTTTATTATCGGCCAGTTCGGTATCGATGGCGGCAACGTCACCGAGAAGGCCAAGGCCGTTGATGACACCACGTTCCAGTTCACGGTCGACAAGGCCTATGCGCCGAGCTTCGTGCTGAACTGCCTGTCGGCGACGGTCGCCTCGGTCGTCGACGCCAAGCTGGTCAAGGAGCATGTCGCCGCGGTCACGCCGAGCGCCGACTACAAATGGGACAATGATTTCGGCAATGCCTGGCTGAAGACCGGCTATGCCGGCTCCGGTGCCTTCAAAATGCGCGAATGGCGGGCCAACGAGGCCGTCGTCCTTGAGCGCAACGACAATTACTACGGCGAAAAAGCCAAGCTTGCCCGCGTCATCTATCGCAATATGAAGGAAAGCTCGGGCCAGCGCCTGGCGCTGGAAGCCGGCGACATCGACGTCGCCCGCAATCTCGAGCCGAACGACCTTGATGCCATTGCCAAGAATGCCGACCTCACCACCACCAGCGCGCCGAAGGGCACGGTCTATTACATCAGCCTCAACCAGAAGAACGCCAACCTGGCCAAGCCCGAGGTTCGCCAGGCGTTCAAATATCTGGTCGACTACGACGCCTTGAGCTCGACCATCCTCAAGGGCATCGGCGAGATCCATCAGACCTTCCTGCCGAAAGGCGTGCTTGGCGAGCTGGACGAGAATCCGTTCAAGCTCGACGTCGCCAAGGCCAAGGAACTGCTCGCCAAGGCCGGCCTCGCCGACGGCTTCACCGTCACCATGGACGTGCGTACCGGGCAGCCGACGACGGGCATGGCGGAATCGATCCAGCAGACGCTGGGACAGGCCGGCATCAAGCTGGAGATCATCCCCGGCGACGGCAAGCAGACGCTGACCAAATACCGCGCCCGCAACCACGACATCTATATCGGCCAGTGGGGCCAGGATTATTTCGATCCGAACTCCAATGCCCAGACCTTTGCCAGCAACCCGGACAATTCGGATGAAGGCAAGACCAAGACGCTGGCCTGGCGCAACGCCTGGGACATTCCGGACCTGACCAAGCAGACCGAAGCCGCCCTGCTCGAGAAGGACGCGGCCAAGCGCGCCGCAATGTACCAGGATCTCGAGAAGAAGATCCTCGATACCAGCCCCTTCGTCATCATCCACCAGCAGCTGGAAGTGGCCGGCCTGCGCAAGAACCTCAAGGGTTTTGCGCTCGGCCCGAGCTTCGACACCAACTTCGTCGGCCCCGTCTCGAAAGAGTGATGCCGGGGAGTGACGCCGGCGGACGCGCCGTATGAGCGTAGTTGAAAGCGAAGTGACGGCAGGGCGCGGCGGCGCCCGCGCCGTTGCCGTGACCTCATCGATCGCCCGGTTCCTGGTCATCGCGATAACGACTTATCTCGGTCTGCTCGCGGTGACCTTCTTCATCGGCCGCGTGATCCCAATCGACCCGGTGCTGGCGGTGCTCGGCGACCGGGCGCCGGCCAACGTCGTCGAGCGAACGCGCCGCGAGATGGGCCTCGACCTGCCGCTGGTCGAGCAGTTCTACATCTATGTCAAGCATGCCCTGAACGGTGATTTCGGCACCTCGGTGCTGACCACCAATCCGGTGATGACCGATATCCGCCGCGCCTTTCCGGCGACGCTCGAACTGGCGACGTTAGGAACATTGATCGGTTCGGTGATCGGCGTGCCGCTTGGCGTGCTGGCCGCCGTGCGGCGCGGCAGCGTCATCGACCAGATCGTGCGCATCATCGGCCTTGTCGGCTATTCCGTGCCGATCTTCTGGCTGGGGCTGCTGGCGCTGGTGCTGTTCTACGCCAAGCTGCAATGGGTCGCCTTTCCCGGCCGGCTCGACGTCGTCTACGAATACACCTTCACGCCGATTACCGGCTTTTACCTGCTGGATGCGCTCTGGCAGCGGCAGTGGGACGTATTTGCCGATGCCTTCCGCCACATCATCCTGCCGGCCTCGCTACTCGGCTATTTCTCGCTCGCCTACATCAGCCGCATGACGCGCTCGTTCATGCTGAACGAACTCACCCAGGAATACATCGTCGCAGCGCGCGCCAAGGGCCTGTCGGAAACGCGCATCATCTGGGGTCACGCGCTGCGCAACGCCGCGGTGCCGATGGTCACGGTGATCGCTCTGTCCTATGCCGGGCTGCTCGAAGGCTCGGTGCTGACCGAGACAGTGTTTTCGTGGCCGGGCATCGGCCTCTACATCACCAACTCGCTGCAGAACGCCGATATGAATGCCGTGCTTGGCGGCACGATCATCATCGGCTCGGTCTTCATCGCCATCAATCTATTCTCCGACCTGCTCTACCGGCTGCTCGATCCAAGGACCAAGGCAGGATGAGGACCAAGGCAGGATGAGCACGGAAGCGATTCAAACCCGCCGCGACTGGCTGCTCAGCGAGCGGCCGGCGTCGCGCGTGCAGGCGAGGCTCGGCCGCGCCTATGTGGCCTGGCGGCGCTTTTCCGCCAACCGGCTGGCGTTTGCCGGCCTGCTCATCATCATCGCCTTGTTGTTGGTCGCAGCCTTCGCCGATGTGCTGGCGCCCTATTCGCCGACGTTCGGCGACCTCAAGGGCTCGCGGCTGCTGGCGCCGAGTGCGGCGCACTGGTTCGGCACCGACGATCTCGGCCGCGATATCTATTCGCGCATCATCTTCGGCTCGCGCTGGACACTCTACGTCGTCATTCTGGTTGCCATCATCGCCGCGCCCATCGGCTTGCTGGTCGGCACCGTCGCCGGTTACGCCGGCGGCTGGACCGATGCGATCCTGATGCGCATCACCGACATCTTTCTCGCCTTTCCGAAGCTGATCCTGGCGCTGGCCTTTGTCGCCGCGCTCGGCCCCGGCATCGAAAATGCCGTGCTTGCCATCGCCATCACCTCGTGGCCGCCCTATGCCCGCATTGCCCGCGCCGAAACGCTGACGGTGCGCAATTCCGATTACATCAAGGCGGTGCAATTGATGGGCGCCTCGCCGTTTCGCATCGTGCTTCGCCACATCATGCCGCTCTGCATCTCCTCGCTGATCATCAGGGTGACGCTCGACATGGCCGGCATCATCCTGACCGCGGCCGGCCTCGGCTTCCTCGGCCTCGGCGCGCAGCCGCCGCTGCCCGAATGGGGCGCGATGATCGCGTCGGGCCGCCGCTTCGTGCTCGACCAGTGGTGGGTGGCGGGCGCGCCGGGCTTTGCCATCCTCATCGTCAGCCTCGGCTTCAACCTGCTCGGCGACGGCCTGCGCGACGCGCTCGATCCCCGAAGCGGTGACCAATGAGTGGCGACCAATGAGCACGCTTCTCGAAGTCGACGACCTGCGCGTTACCTTCCCGACGCGCACCGGCCTGATCGAGGCGGTGCGCGGCGTCTCCTTCTCGCTCGGCCGCGAGCGGCTCGGCATTGTTGGCGAGAGCGGTTCGGGCAAGTCGCAGACCGGCCGCGCCATCATGGGCGTCACCCCGCCGCAGGCCGAGGTGACCGCGACGACGCTCGCTTTTGACGGCATCGACCTGCTGGCCGCCTCGCCGCGCGAGCGCCGCGCGCTGCGCGGCAAGCGTATCGCCATGATCCTGCAGGATCCGAAATATTCGCTCGACCCGGTGATGAGCATCGGCCGCCAGATCGTCGAGACGCTGCGCACGCATGAGAAGGTCTCCAAGGCCGAAGCCCGCGACCGCGCGCTGGCCATGCTGGAGGCTGTGCAGATCCGCGATCCGGCCCGTGTCTTCGACCTGCATCCGCACGAGGTTTCCGGCGGCATGGGCCAGCGCGCCATGATCGCCATGATGCTGATCGCCGGGCCAGAAATGATGATCGCCGACGAGCCGACCTCGGCACTCGACGTCACTGTCCAGCTCGACGTGCTCGGCATCCTCGACCGGCTGGTCAGCGAGCGCGGCATGGGGCTGATCTTCATCTCGCACGATCTGCGCCTGGTCTCGTCCTTCTGTGATCGTGTCATCGTTATGTATGCCGGCAAGGTGGTCGAACAGCTCAAAGCCTCGGAGCTCGGCCGCGCCCAGCATCCCTATACGCGCGGCCTGCTCAACTGCATGCCCAAGATCGGCGCCGACCGTCACCCGCTGCCGGTGCTCGACCGCAAGCCGGAGTGGGCAGCATGACGGCAGCGCTTTCCGTCGACAGGCTGGAGGTGGTCTTCGACCGCTTCCGCGCGTTGAAAGGCGTCAGCCTCGAGGTCGAATCCGGTGAATCCTTCGGCCTGGTCGGCGAGTCCGGCTCCGGCAAGTCGACGTTGCTCAGGGCAATCGCCGGCCTGGCGCCGGCCGCTTCGGGCACCATCGCGGTCAACGGCAAAACGCTCGGCGCGCGCCGCGACAAGGCGTTCTACCGCGAGGTGCAGATGGTCTTCCAGGACCCGTACGGTTCGCTGCACCCGCGCCAGACCGTCGACCGCCTGCTGCAGGAGCCGCTCGCCATTCACGGCTTCACCGACAGCGAAAAGCGCATCCAGCGGGCACTCGACGAGGTCGGCCTCGGCACCGGGTTCCGTTTTCGCTATTCGCATCAATTGTCCGGCGGTCAACGCCAGCGCGTGGCGATCGCCCGCGCCCTGATTCTGGAACCGTCGATCCTGCTGCTCGACGAGCCGACCTCGGCGCTCGACGCTTCGGTGCAGGCGGAGGTGCTGAACCTGCTGGAAGAGATCAGGCGCCGCCGCAAGCTGACCTTCCTGATGGTCAGCCACGACCTAGCCATCATCACCCACATGTGCGAACGGCTGATGGTGATGCAGAACGGCGAGGCGATGGAGAATCTGACCGCGGACGATCTTGTCGAACGCCGTGTCACCAAGGATTATACGCGCAATCTGCTGAGGGCCAGCGAGGGGTTCGTGCGGACGGCGTGAGTAGGCTTGCTTTCAATTCCCCGCGTCGTGTTCTTTCGCGCCCCCCTCTGGCCTGCCGGCCATCTCCCCCACGGGTGGGGAGATTGGCTGTCACCACTGATTTCGCCAATCGCCAACGTTATAGAAGGAACGCTGCCGACGAAGCTGCCAATCTCCCTCCTTGTGGGGGAGATGTCCGGCAGGACAGAGGGGGGCGCGAAGGAACGGGACTTGGCAACTTTGTGTCAGGTCGCCCGCCGGACGGGCAGGCCCAATCGCCCGCCGCCAGTGCCAACTTGAGGAAAACCTGAAATAAGCCCAGAAGAGTCTCAACAGCCATCAACGAGAGCGGGCGCCGGCCCGGTGAGGGATACGATGACAAATTCAGCCATTTCCGAACGCAAGAGCCAGTCGATTTCGCGCGGCGTCGGCATGACCACTCAGATCTATGCCGATCGCGCCGAAAACTCGGAGATCTGGGATGTGGAAGGCCGCCGCTATATCGATTTTTCGTCCGGCATCGCCGTCGTCAACACCGGCCACCGTCACCCCAGGGTGATCGAAGCGGTCAAGGCGCAGCTCGACCGCTTCACCCACACCTGCTATCAGGTCGTGCCCTATGAGAGCTATATCAGGCTGGCCGAACGGCTGAATGGCATGCTGCCCGGCAAGTTCGACAAGAAGACGATCTTCGTCACCACCGGCGCCGAGGCGGTCGAGAACGCGATCAAGATTGCGCGCAACGCCACCGGCCGGCCGGCGGTCATCGCTTTTTCCGGCGGCTTTCACGGCCGCACCTTCATGGGCATGGCACTCACCGGCAAGGTCGTGCCCTACAAGGTCGGCTTCGGCGCCATGCCGGCGGATGTCTTCCATGCGCCGTTCCCGGTTGCACTGCACGGCGTGTCGGTCGCCGATTCGCTGGCTGCGCTCGACCGGCTGTTCAAGGCCGATGTAGATCCGGCCCGCGTTGCCGCGATCATCGTCGAGCCGGTGCAGGGCGAGGGCGGCTTCTACGAGGCGCCGCGCGACTTCATGACCGCATTGCGCAAGATCTGCGATCAGCACGGCATGCTGCTGATCGCCGACGAGGTGCAGACCGGCTTTGCCCGCACCGGCAAGATGTTTGCCATGGACCACCACGAGGTGGCGGCCGACATCACCACCATGGCCAAGAGCCTGGCCGGCGGCTTCCCGTTGGCGGCGGTCACCGGGCGCGCCGAGGTCATGGATGCGCCGAACCCCGGCGGACTCGGCGGCACCTATGGCGGCAGCCCGATCGGCGTCGCCGCGGCGCATGCCGTGCTCGACGTCATCGACGAGGAGAAGCTCTGCGACCGGGCCAACACGCTGGGCAACCGGCTGAAGCAGCGCCTGCAAGCGATCCGCGACGAAGCCCCGGAGATCGTCGATATCAGAGGCCCCGGCTTCATGAACGCGGTCGAGTTCAACGATGTAACGAAGGGCCTGCCGTCGCCGGAACTCGCCAATGCGGTCCGGCTGAAGGCGCTCGACAAGGGCCTGATCCTGCTGACCTGCGGCGTCTACGGCAACGTCATCCGCTTCCTCGCGCCGATCACCATCCAGGATGGCGTCATGAACGAGGCGCTCGACATTCTGGAAAGTTCGATCCGCGAGGCCCGCGCCGCCTGAGCGGCGAGGATATCGCCTAGATTCAACTGCGCGAAGGCCGAGATAGGTGGCAAGCCGCCGTTCAACGCCCTATGCGAGCACGAAATTCGGCAGTCGAATTGGTGCGTGGAAACGGTTCGGAAGGCAACTGTACACCGAGAAAGGCACAAAGCGGCTCCCACCCTTCGGAGGCCTGATAAGTAAGAAGGCGTTCAGGTGGCAGCGTTGATTTCACGGAAGCGTTATGTGCTTCATAGACAGCGATTGCGTGATCACGGTTATCAAATCGACCGCCAAAGACAGTGTTTCCAACCACCGCCACACCAAAGGACTGTGGATCATTGGTAGCAGCATCCATCGTGAGCCCTATTGTTTGCGCCATGCTGTCATACCAGGCTTCCGGGTCACGAACTGTCAGGATAACCTTTGCATGAGGGTAGTGGTCACTCACTTCGCGCCAAAAATGCGCCGTTGGCCAATCGACCGCGGAAAGATAGCCGGCATATGCCGCATCCCAGGTCGGGAGTTGTCCCTGGCCGGCGGCGCGCCACAGCGCCTTCTGCTCGGGATTGGCGTGGACATCTGCCATGTGATGACACGGCCCGAACCCAAGATGCTCCAACGCGAGCTTCAGCGAATATGTGCCAGTGCGACCCATGCCCGCGCCAATGACATATAAAGCCATGAGCACCCCCGCGACGAATTTCAATTGGTCAAAATACCGCTGTTTCCTTTACTTCGCTATATGTTTTGAAGGTCAGCTCCCGGTCGAACTCGGTCATTCAGGGTGATTGGGTTTGATCTTATCCTGCCGCGCGGGCCGGCTCTGCCTGCTGGAAGGCGGCGAGCGCGGCCTTCAGCCCGTCGGGCCCGGTCGCGACAATCTGCGGCGACGGCGAAAAGCCGGCGCCGAGCATCTTGCGGCCAAGCATATGGTCGCCCGGCCGGTTGACCGACTCGATGCCGAGCAGCCGGCTTCCGGCATAGTGGTAGATGGAGAATTTGTTCTCGGCCACGTCGCCCAGCACGACATGGCTGTCGCCGCCCGCAATCAGGCCGACCATCTGCAGCTTCATGTCACCGATATCGGACCAGAACCACGGCACTGCCGAGTAATTGTCGGTGTGGCCGGCGATGGTGCGTGCGGCGAGCCGCGCCTGGTCAGTGGCGTTCTGCACCGATTCCAGCCGCACGTCGCCGCCGGTGAACCAGTGCCGGTAAGACGCCGCGTCGCCGATGGCGAGGATTTCCGGCACCGACGTACGCATCTGCTGGTCGACGCGGATGCCGTTGGCGATGACAATGCCGGCGGCTTCGGCCAGTTCGACATTCGGCACGACGCCGATACCGATGACGACCATCTGCGCCGGCAATCTTTCGCCGGATGAGGTGATTGCAGCCGAAACACGGCCGTTCTCGTCCTCCAGCCGTTCGATGGTGGTGCCGGTAAGGATGCGCACACCGGTGGCCTCCAGCCGCTGGCGCACATGGCCGGCGATGACCGGTGCCACGGCGCGGCCGAGCAACCGGTCGACCGCCTCGACCACCGTGACCTTGCGGCCTGCCGCGGTGAGCGTCGCGGCAATCTCCAGGCCGATGAAGCCGCCGCCGAGGATGACGACCTCCTCGCTTTGCGCGCTCAATTCGCGGATCAGGCGGGCATCGCCGAGCGAGCGCAGCGACACAACGCCGGAAAGCTCCGAACCCGGCAGCGGCAGCAGGCGCGGCCGCGCGCCGGTGGCGAGGATCAGCCGGTCAAACGGCAACACACCGCCGCCCGATATCTCCAGCCTGCGGCCGCCTACGTCGATCCGCTCGACCCGGATGCCTGGCCGGAAGTCGATGGCGCTGCCGGTATAAAAAGCCTCGCCGCGCAACGGCTGCGGCTTTGCTTGCTGATCCTTGATGAAGGTCTTCGACAGCGGCGGCTTGTGGTAGGGCAATTCGTTTTCGTCGCCGACCAGGATCACCGGGCCGTCATAGCCTTCTTCGCGCAGGCTGGCGGCCGCTTGCACGCCCGCATGACCCGCACCGACAATGACGACCCCGTTCTTCATAACAGCCCGATTCCTCATCCAAATCTAGGACGTCTCGCCAGGTGGCGATTGTCCGGCGCCGCCGCAAGAGCGCCGATCCGGGTCGCACCCGGAACGGCCGCCTGTCAACTGCGTCATGCGCCGGCATTCCTCATACGTCGGTGTTAAAGTTGACAGTTCTAGTTTAGAATAATTCTAAACTATTGTTTCAATTGAATTTTTTCTACGCCACCAGTTGACATCCGGCGTCTTCGCCGTTTTATGGAAGCTCGCGCGTCAGCGCATCCCTTTGATGTCTGGGCCTTGAACCCTTTCGATTGGAGGCATTTCGGTGTCTTTCTTCCGCGAACCGCGCGATGGCGCGACCCTTCTTTGCCCGCTGGCAGCTGCCCGCCGAGGCGCCGGCATTTCATTGATTCCCGAGGAGAGACAATCATGAGAACGATGATCACGGCACGGTATGGCGGCAGGCTTGCGGCGATCGGCGCCACCGCAATGCTGACGGCGGCCGTGTTCGTGCTGCCGGCCAAGGCGCAAACCGATGCCAAGGCGGTCATCAAGACCTATTCCGACATTGCGCTCGCCAAATACGAGGATTCGCTGATCGCGGCCGAGGCGCTCGACAAGGCTGTCGATGCGCTGCTCGCCAAGCCATCTGCCGAAACGCTGAACGCCGCCCGCGAGGCCTGGAAGGCATCGCGCGTTCCCTATCAGCAGACCGAGGTCTATCGCTTCGGCAATGCCATCGTCGACGACTGGGAAGGCAAGGTGAACTCCTGGCCGCTCGACGAAGGCTTGATCGACTATGTCGCCAAGAGCTACGGCACTGAGTCGGACGCCAACGCGCTCTACACCGCCAATGTGATCGCCAACAAGTCGATCGAGATCAACGGCAAGAAGGTCGACGCCACGGACCTGACGCCGGAGTTCCTCTCCGGCACCCTGCAGGAGGCCGGCGGTATCGAGGCCAATGTGGCGACCGGCTATCACGCGATCGAATTCCTGCTTTGGGGTCAGGACTTACACGGCACCGGTCCGGGCGCCGGCGAACGGCCCTACACCGATTACGACCTCGCCAATTGCACCGGCGGCAATTGCGACCGCCGCGGACAGTATCTGAAATCGGCGAGCGACCTTCTGGTTTCCGATCTAAAGGATATGGCCGACGACTGGAAGGAAGGCGGCGCCGCCCGCAAGAACCTTGTCGATGGCGAGCCGAACGCCGCCATTTCGACCATCTTCACCGGCATGGGTTCGCTGTCCTATGGCGAGCTCGCCGGAGAGCGGATGAAGCTCGGCCTCTTGTTGCACGACCCGGAAGAGGAGCACGATTGCTTCTCCGACAATACCTACAACTCCCATCTTTACGATGCGATCGGCATCCGTGCCGCGTATCACGGCAGCTACAAGCGGCTCGACGGCACTGTCGTCGAGGGGCCGTCGGTCGCCGACATGGTCAAGGCGGCCGACCCGGCGGTTGACAAGGAATTGTCGGACAAACTGGACGTCACCGTCGCCAAGATGGAGGCCATCAAGGCACGGGCGCTTGCCGGCGAGGCCTATGACCAGCAGATCGGAGAAGGCAACACGGAAGGCAATGCCACTGTGCAGGCGGCGATCGACGCGCTGGTCGATCAGACCAAGTCGATCGAACGCGCCGTCGGTACCCTGAAGCTCAATGCGATAGCCTTCGAGGGCTCGGACAGCCTCGATTCACCGGACAAGGTGTTCCAATAGACTATCGAAACCACCAGCCACGCGACGCAACGAAGCGCCGTTAGCCAGAGCGACAAATGCTGATCTGCCATTGCAACATCATCACCGAAAAGGAGATAGAGCAGACGATCGTCGGACTGCTGGATGAGGACCCCTGGCAGCTGATCGTGCCGGCGAAGGTCTATCACGCCATGCACAAGCGCGGTCGCTGTTGCGGCTGCTTCCCAAATGTGGTCGAAACGATCATTCGGGTCACCGAAAATTACCATGCCCGCTCGGCGGCGAGTGGCGTGGACATCGTTTCACACCTGGATCGCGTCAGAGGCCTGCGCGTCCAATACGGGAGCAGAACCCATGAAAGGCGAACAGCAGATCATAGAGCGGCTTAACGAGGCTCTGTTTCTGGAACTTGGGGCGGTCAATCAATACTGGGTGCATTTCCGGCTGCTGGAAGACTGGGGATACGCCAAGCTAGCGAAGAAGGAACGCGCTGAATCGATCGAGGAAATGCACCATGCCGACCGGCTCGTGGCGCGCATCATCTTCCTCGAGGGCCATCCGAACCTGCAGTCCGTGGCGCCGCTGCGCATCGGGCAGAATGTCAAGGAAGTGCTCGAATCCGATCTTGCCGGCGAATATGACGCGCGCACCGCCTACAAGCGTTCGCGCGAGGTTTGTAACGAAGCAGGCGACTACGTGACGATGAAGCTGTTCGAGGAATTGCTGGCTGACGAGGAAGGTCACATCGACTTTCTCGAGACGCAACTCGACCTGCTCGCCTCGATCGGCGAAGAAAAGTACGGTCAACTCAACGCAGCGTCGGCCGACGAGGCGGAATAAGGACATGCCGGAATGCGGCGCCCCCTAGATTTCATGCGCCGCTTGCGGCCGGCCGAGCATTGTGGCCTGCCGTCTCAGAAGAAGCCGCGATACGGTATCCTTCGCGGCGCCTTTCTTGCCGTGGTGGCGACGCTCACAGCCTCGGCGCTGGCCGGGGCGCCGCAACCGGCGGGGCTTGCCACCAGCCGCACGGATCTGACGCCGAAGGATCTGGCGCGCGTCATCGCCATCACCAGGCCGACCAGCGATTTCTCCAAGCCCGAGCAATTCGAGCTGATGCAGGGCGGCGCCGGCACCTCGAAGAAGGACGTCAACAAGGACGCCTTCTCGCAATCCTCCGCCAACATCAGCTTCGAGGAAGAGGGCACCTTCAAGCTCGGCAACGCCATTTTCCGCAAGAACTGGGTGTCCTCGCCATCCTCGACACAAGCCTCGGATGGGCTCGGTCCGTTGTTCAACGAGCGCGCCTGCCAGAACTGTCATCTGAAGGACGGTCGCGGCCATCCGCCCCAAGGCGACAGCGGCACCACCTCGATGTTCCTGCGCCTGGCAAGGGAAGCCAGTACCGAGGAGGAGAAAGCCGCGCTCGCCGATCACAAGGTGCTCAACTTTCCCGACCCGGTCTATGGCACACAACTTCAGGAGCTAGCCGTTCCCGGCCTGCAGGGCGAAGGCAGGATGCATGTCGATTATCAGGAGCAAAAAGTAAAACTGGCGGACGGCAGCGTCGTGTCGCTGCGTAAGCCGAGCTATTCGGTCGAGGGTCTCGCCTACGGGCCGCTCGATCCGCACACCACGCTGTCGCCGCGCATGACACCGCCGATGATCGGCCTTGGCCTGGTCGAGCAGATCGCTCCCGCCGACATCCTTACGCGTGCCGATGCGGCCGACCGCGATGGTGACGGGATTGCCGGCAGGCCAAACATAATACGCGACGCCAGCAGCGGTGAACTGACGCTCGGCCGTTTCGGCTGGAAGGCGCAGGCGGCATCGATCCGCCAGCAATCGGCGGACGCTTTTGCCGGCGATATTGGCATTTCGACGCCCGAAGTGCCGAAGCACTGGGGCGATTGCAGCGCCGCGGAAAAGACCTGCCTTGGCCTACCTAACGGTGTACAGGAGCGCCTCGGTCCGGTCGAAGCGCCGCCGCCGGTCATGGACCTCGTGACCTTCTATTCGCAAAACCTTGCCGTGCCGGCCCGGCGCGATCTCGACAGACCGGACGTGCTCGCCGGCAAAAAACTATTCTACGATATGGGCTGCATCTCCTGCCATACGCCGAAATTCGTCACCCGTCGCGACACCCCGAACAATGCGCAGGCCTTCCAGCTGATCTGGCCCTATTCCGATTTCCTGCTGCATGAAATGGGACCCGGTCTTGCCGACGGACAGGCGGTGGGCGAGGCCACGGGAAGCGAATGGCGCACGCCGCCACTGTGGGGCATCGGGCTCACCCAGACCGTCAGCGGCAACACCTTCTTCCTGCATGACGGGCGCGCACGAAGCCTGGCCGAGGCGATTCTGTGGCATGGCGGCGAGGGTCAGAAGGCGCGTGACCGCTTTGCCGCTGCCGATGCGGCCGACCGCGCCGCGCTGATCAAGTTTCTGGAGTCGCTCTGATGCGGAAGCGTCTTGCATTCGCTCTGATGCTGGTCCTCGCCGGTGCGCTGCCGGCATCCGCGGCGGTGAAGGCTTCGGATGTGATCCAGCGGGCGATCGACGGCTTCGTCCGCCCGGCCTATGCCAGACTGCATGACCATGCGGACAGCTTGGCCAAGACCATGCACGCGCTTTGCCAGGCGCCTTCGCAAGACACTCTCGATGCGGCACGCGCCGAATTCTCAGGCGTCGTGGATGCCTGGTCGGTGGTGGAAATCATCCGTTTCGGGCCGATCGCGGAAAACAACCGGCTTGAGCGCATGCTGTTTTGGCCGGACCGCAAGAGCATCGGCCTGAAGCAGGTGCAGGCAGCACTTGCCGGCAAGGATCCGACAGCCGCCGATCCGGCCCAGCTGGCTACAAAGAGCGTCGCCATGCAAGGGCTCGGCGCACTGGAATTCGTCCTCTACGGCGACGGAGCCGGTCAATTGGTCGGCAGGGACGACGCCTATCGCTGCGCCTACGGTGCGGCCATTGCCGGCAATGTCGAGACGATTGCGGGCGAGGTTGGCGATGCCTGGAACGAGCCCAACGGCTTTGCCGCGCTCTGGGCCAATCCGGGTCCGCAGAACGCGCTCTACCACGACGGCACCGAAGCGGTGACCGAACTGGTCGGCGTCTTCATCAACGAGCTGGAAATGGTCCGCGACGTGCGCCTGAAAGGCTTCCTGGGCGCCAAGCCGGAGGCCGACAAACCGAAACAGGCGATCTATTGGCGCTCGCAAAACACCGCCCGCTCGCTGACCGGGAATCTGGCGGGCATGGACACGCTGTTCCAGGCCTCGCAGCTTGGCGACGCGCTGCCGCCCGATGCCCGCTGGATGGCAGAATCGGTCCACATCCAGCTCACCAACGGGATCGAGGCGGCCAAGGCGATCAGGGGACCGATCGACAAGGCACTTGCCGATCCGGCGCTGCGCCAGAAGCTCGACTATTTCTCGCTGGTGACATCCAGCCTGACGACCCTGATCGGCACCAGGCTGACCGCCGAATTCGGCCTGACCGCCGGGTTCTCGTCATTGGATGGCGACTGATCATGAGGACGCCGCTGATCGATCGGCGCGATTTCCTGAGGGCCGCAGGCGCTGGTTTCGTAGCGGCGATGGCGCCGTCGGCCTGGGCAAAGACACTCGACGCCGACGCGGTCTTCGTCACCGCTTTCGTCAAGCGCGACGGCAGCTATGGCGCGGCCGTCCTGTCCGAGGCCGGCAAGTTGTTGCACACGATCGATCTGCCCGATCGGGGCCACGACGTTACCTTCGACCCGGTGTCCAATCGTTCGGTGGTGTTTGCCAGGCAGCCGGGCACCTTTGCTGTCGTCTTCGACCATACCGGCCGCTATAAACCGCACACCATTGCCAGCGTTGCCGGCCGGCATTTCTTCGGCCATGGTGTGTTCTCGGCCGATGGCACGCTGCTCTACGCAACCGAGAACGATTTCGACAATGCCGCCGGCGTCGTCGGCGTCTATGACGCGCATGCGAAATTCAAGCGCATCGGCGAGTTCCCGACCTACGGCGTGGGCCCGCACGAACTTCTGCTTCTCTCCGACGGCAGGACAATCGCTGTCGCCAATGGCGGCATCGAAACGCATCCGGATTATGGCCGCGCCGAGCTCAATATCGCAACGATGAAGCCTTCCTATGTTCTGGTCGACCGCCTTACCGGCGATCTCACCGAAAAGCACGAATTACCGCCGGCGCTACACAAACTGTCGATCCGCCATATGGATGCCGACCGCTCCGGCACCGTCTGGTTCGGCTGTCAATACAGGGGGCCCGGTACCGATCGTCCCCCACTGCTCGGCCGCGCGGCGCGCGGCATGGACCTGAAATTACTCGACATGTCGCAGGACGTGCTCTCCGCCTTCAGGAACTATATCGGCTCGGTCGCCGCCAACCCTGCCGCCGGCACCATCGCGGTGTCTTCGCCTGAGGGCAATTCGCTTGCCGTGATCGACGCGGCCAGCGGCCGCATCGTCGCCACCAAGGCGCTGGTCGAGGTTTGCGGCGTTGCAGCCGATGGGGAAAGCTTCATGGCGACGACCGGCGCCGGCGATATCGTCGAGTCCGGTGGCTCGATACATTCCGAGCCGGACTATGTCTGGGACAATCACGTGCTGCGTATCGAGCAGGTCGGCTAGTCCCGATACCTATTGTGGCGGTTGCGTGCGTTGGAACTTACATTCTTGGACCCGCGCCGAAGCCAAGTCGCCTGACGATTTATCCATTATTGCCTTGCGGGGATCAGCCCGGGCGGGCAGAGGGAAGCTGTTTTCGAAACTGTCTCAACCGGCCGCTTCATGAAATTGCTTGCCATCGACTGTGCCGCCAATCTCTGCGCCGCCTGCGTCTACGACGCGGCGGCCGGGAAAGAACTCGGCCGTTCGGTGCTCGATCTCGGTAAGGGTCATGCCGAGCATCTGATGGGTGTCATCGAAAAGGCGTTGGGGACCAGCAGAACCGACTATTCCGGCCTCGGCGCCATTGCCGTTTCGACGGGTCCGGGCTCCTTCACCGGTCTGCGCGTCGGCGTCTCGGCGGCGCGCGGCCTTGCGCTGGCGCTGAAAATCCCGGCGATCGGCGTGACGACTCTGGAGGCCCTGGCGGCGCAAGCGAGAGCGGCATTTCCCGGTCGCACCGTGCTCGCCGCGCTCGATGCAGGTCGCGAGGAGATCCATGCGGCACTTTACGATGAGAGGTCGGTTCTGATCTTTGGTCCGGCCGTGACCACGCTCTCGCAAGCAGCCGCCATCGCGGTCGACAGATCTGCGGTTCTCGCCGGCACGGCGGCAACCCAAATTGCCGCGGCGGCCGGGCGCAGCTTCGATCTCGGCGGGACGGCGGCCACCGCCGACATCGCCGTCTATGCCCGGCTGGCCGCCGCCCAACGTGCCGGTAAAAAGGGCGAGGGCGAAAAGCCGAAACCGCTCTATCTGCGCGGCGCCGACGCCAAGCCGCAGGCCGGCTTTATTCTATCTAGGCAAAAAAACTGATGCGCATTCCATTCCTCCAGCCGCGTCGCAGGGACTATGCGATCGAGCCGCTGACGGTTGCCGACAGCGCGGCCATGTCGGTGCTGCATCGCGAGGATTTCGCGCGGCCGTGGACCGACGACGAATTCGCCGCGCTGCTCGAGCAGGACACGGTGTTCGGCTATGCCGCGCGCGAGACCGGACAGGGTGCCAAGCCGCCGGTCGGCTTCGTGCTGGCTCGGCTGGCGGCCGGCGAGGGGGAGATCCTGACGGTCGCGGTGGCACGCTCGCATCGGCGCCGGGGGCTCGGCTGGCAATTGATGGATGCGGTGCTGCGTGAACTGCACGCACAGCGCGCCGAGGCACTTTTCCTCGAGGTCGACGAGACCAATGTCGCCGCGATCGCGCTCTACCGGCGGTTCGGCTTCCGCGAGGTCGGCAAGCGCGCCAACTATTACAAGTCGCCGGAGCACGGCCCGACCGGCGCGCTTGTCATGCGCCGCGATCTTCGCTAGCCAAACGCCGGGGTGGTGCGGATGATCGGAAAAATCAGGATTTTCCTGGCCCTGGGGCTGGTTGTCGTCGGCTCATTGGTGCTTGTGCCTTTGCAGATACTGTCGATGAGGACCGGACTCTGGCGCGAGACCTTCATCCTGAAGATCTGGCACAGAATGATCGTCAGGGCGCTGGGGCTGCGCATCCATGTCAAGGGAGCGCTGTCCGGCCAGCGCCCATTGCTGATTGCTGCCAACCACATCTCCTGGACCGACATCATGGTGCTGGGGTCGATGGTCGACGTGACGTTCATCGCCAGGGCCGATATGGCAGGCTGGCCGCTGATCGGCATGCTGTCGAAGCTGCAACGCACCGTCTTCATTGAACGTGAGCGCAAACGCTCGTCGGGCGACCAGGCGAGCGAGATCGCCGGCCGGATGGCCAAGGGCGACGCCATGGTGCTGTTCGCCGAAGGCTCGACCGGCGACGGGAACATGATCCTGCCGTTCAAGAGCACGCTGTTCGGCGCCGCTACAATGGCGATTGCGGAAGGGGCGACCGAACAGGTCTTCATCCAACCGGTGGCGATCGTCTATACGCGCCTGCATGGCGTGCCGCTCGGCCGCCGGCATCGGCCGGTTGCCGCCTGGATCGGCGATGAGGAGCTGATGCCGCACCTCAAGGTGCTGATGGCCGAGGGCGCCCTCGACGTCGAGGTGCATTTTGGCGAGGCGATTGCTTTCTCCAGGGGCTCGAGCCGCAAGGAGACGGCAAAGCAGATGGAACGCCAGGTTCGCGAGATGGTACAAGCGGCGCTCGCCGAACCGCGTCCGAGCCGGTAGGCTGAGCAGGTTCCGGCCAGATTCGTCTGTTTTTTGTCGGGGAAAGGCGCTAGAAGCCGCGAAATGGAATTGAACACGATAGAACGTGACGACATCGGCGCTGCCGCCGAAAACCTGGTCGTTCCGCCTGCCGCGACCAGAAAGGTCTTCGTCAAGACCTATGGCTGCCAGATGAACGTCTACGATTCGCAGCGCATGACCGATGCTCTGGCGGCCGACGGCTATGCCGCGACAGACGCCATCGGCGAGGCCGATCTGGTGCTGCTCAACACCTGTCACATTCGCGAGAAAGCGGCGGAAAAGGTCTATTCCGAACTTGGGCGCATCCGTGAGCTGAAGGCGGAACGTGCCAAGGCCGGGCGCGAAATGCTGGTCGGCGTCGCCGGCTGCGTGGCGCAGGCCGAGGGTGCCGAGATCATCCGCCGCTCGCCGGCTGTCGATCTGGTCATCGGTCCGCAGACCTACCACCGGCTGCCCGGGGTGCTGGCGAGGGCGCGGAGCGGCGAAAAGATCGTCGAGACCGATTATGCCGTCGAAGACAAGTTCGAGCATCTGCCGCAGCCGAAGCGCGCCGAACTGATCAGGCGCGGCGTGACGGCGTTCTTGACCGTTCAGGAAGGCTGCGACAAGTTCTGCACCTTCTGTGTCGTGCCCTATACGCGCGGCTCGGAAGTCTCGCGGCCGGTGGCACAGATCGTCGCCGAAGCCGAGCGCCTGGCGGATGCCGGCGTGCGCGAGGTGACGCTGCTCGGCCAGAATGTCAACGCCTGGCACGGAAGAGGTGAAGACGGCGAGGAATGGGGCCTTGGCCGGCTGCTGTTCAGGCTGGCAGAGATTCCAGGTCTGGCGCGGCTGCGCTACACGACCAGCCATCCGCGCGACATGGACGATGAATTGATCGCCGCCCATCGTGATTTGCCTACGCTGATGCCCTATCTACATTTACCGGTGCAATCCGGCTCCGACCGCATACTCAAGGCGATGAACCGCAGGCATATGGCCAAGGACTATCTGACGTTGATCGACCGCATCCGTGCCGCACGGAACGACATCGCACTGTCCGGCGATTTTATTGTCGGCTTTCCCGGTGAGACGGGAGCGGATTTCGAGGCGACGATGCAGTTGGTCGAAGACGTCAACTATGCCTCGGCCTTCTCGTTCAAATATTCTCCGCGCCCCGGCACGCCGGGCGCGGAGATGGGCGATCACGTGCCGGAGGCCGTCAAGGACGAGCGCCTGCAGCGGCTGCAGGCGCTGCTTCTGAAACAGCAGCAGCATTTCGGCGCAAGCCTGGTCGGCAGGACTATCGACACGCTGATCGAAAAGCCTGGCCGCCAGGCCGGCCAGAAGGTTGGCCGCTCGCCGTGGCTGCAGCCGGTTATTGTTGATGAAAACGCCGGCGAAATCGGTGACATTATCCAGGTACGAATCACGAAGACGGGCTACAACAGCCTGTTCGCCGAATTGGCCTGAAGGCCTCGGCAGATGAGGAGAGACGGTTGAGCGCTGCTGAAGTCAAGAACCTGCCCCAGAATCTACCCTCCGGGGCCTCGGATATCGCGCACATCGTACTGACTTTCGACAATAACAAGCTTGCCAGCGCCCTTTACGGCCAGTTCGACGAGAATCTGGCCAGGCTCGAGCAGAAGCTCGGCGTCGATATCCGCTCGCGTGGCAACCAATTGACCATCAAGGGCTCTTCCTCGGCCGCCGAGCAGGCGCGCCGCGCCTTGGACAATCTTTACGGCATTCTGCAGAAAGGCACCGATATCGGCCAGTCCGATGTCGACGGCGCCGTGCGCATGGCGATCGCCACCGACGACCAGCTGACGCTGCCGACGCTGGAGCGCAAGGGCAAGGTGTCCGCCGCCCAGATATCGACGCGCAAGAAGACCATCTATGCCCGCTCGCTCAACCAGGACGCCTATATGCGCGCGCTGGAGCGGTCGGAACTCGTCTTCGGCATCGGCCCGGCCGGCACCGGAAAGACCTATCTGGCGGTGGCGCATGCGGCAATGCTGCTCGAACGTGGCATGGTCGAACGGATCGTGCTGTCGCGCCCCGCGGTCGAGGCCGGTGAACGGCTTGGCTTTCTGCCGGGTGACATGAAGGAGAAGGTCGATCCCTATCTGCGGCCGCTCTATGACGCGCTCTACGACATGATGCCGGCCGACAAGGTCGAGCGGGCGATTGCTGCTGAGGTCATCGAGATCGCGCCGCTGGCATTCATGCGCGGCCGTACGCTGGCGCACGCTGCCGTCATCCTCGACGAGGCGCAGAACACCACGCCGATGCAGATGAAGATGTTCCTGACCCGGCTCGGCGAGAACTCGCGCATGATCGTCACCGGCGATCCGACCCAGATCGATCTGCCGCCAAACACCAAATCCGGCCTGGTCGAGGCGCTGAGAATCCTCGACGGCGTCACCGGCATGGTGACCGTACGCTTCAATGAAGGCGACGTCGTCAGGCATCCGCTGGTCGCCGAGATCGTCAAGGCCTACGACCGTGACGGCAAGCTGGCCAGGGGTTTGGGTGTCGAAAGCTGATACGATTATGCGGCCGCATGGCTGAGGAGCAAAAGGCGGGGGGACCGCTTCCCGTCGAAATCGATATCGCGATCGAGGCGGGCGACTGGCCCGACGAGGCGGTGCTGATGCGGCTGGTCGACCACGCCGTCTCGGCCGCCTTTGCCGAAACCGGTGCCGACGGCCGTTCCGAGCTCAGCATCGTCTTTTCCGACGATGCCCGTATCCGCACGCTCAATGCCGGCTGGCGCGGCAAGGACAAGCCGACCAACGTCCTGTCTTTTCCAGCTTTTCCGTTTGCCAGGGGAGGGCCTCTGCCGCCGATGCTCGGCGACATCGTGCTGGCCGCCGAGACTGTCGCGCGCGAGGCGGCACTGGAAGACAAGCCCATCGAGGACCATATCTCCCATCTCGTCATCCATGGCCTGCTGCATTTGCTGGGCTATGATCACGAAACGGATGCCGAAGCGGAACTGATGGAAGCGACAGAGCGCGCAGCACTTGCGAGGCTTGCCATTCCCGATCCCTACACGTAATTACAAAAGACCAATTGACCGGACGATGATGAACGACAAACCAGAGACTGCCGCCCGCTCCGACGCCGGCAGTGTGATCAAGCCTTCCGAAACGACGGAAGAGGGCTCGAGTCCGAGTACCACGACCGGCAGCTTCGCCAGCGAGGCATCGCCTGCCGGTCCTTCCCTGTTCGATCGCGTGCTCGGGCTTTTCAGGCACCGCAACGGCACCAGCCTGCGCGAGGAGATTGCCGGTGCGCTTGCCGAAACGGCGAGCGATGCAGAATCCTTCTCGCCCGGCGAACGCGCCATGCTCAACAACATCCTGCGCCTGCGCGAAGTGCGGGTCGAGGACGTCATGGTGCCGCGCGCCGACATCGAGGCGGTCGAGATCACCACGAAGCTCGGCGACCTTCTGGGGTTGTTCGAGCAGTCCGGCCATTCCCGCATGCCGGTCTATTCGGAGACGCTCGACGATCCGCGCGGCATGGTCCATATCCGCGACGTGCTGGCGCATATCACCAAGGTCGCCCGCGTCAGAAAGGGCAGGACGACCAGGAAAACTCCGGTCGCGACGGTTCTCGATCTCGCCCAGGTCGATCTGGCGCGCACCATCGGCGATCTCAGCCTGATCCGACCGGTGCTGTTCGTGCCGCCGTCGATGCTCGCCTCCGACCTGATGGGGCGAATGCAGACGACGCGCACCCAGATGGCGCTGGTCATCGACGAATATGGCGGCACTGACGGTCTCGTCTCGCTCGAGGATATCGTCGAGATGGTGGTCGGCGACATCGAGGACGAGCATGACGAGGACGAGCCGATGATTACCCAGGCCGGCGAAGGCGTCTTCATCGTCGACGGCAAGGCCGAGATCGACGACGTCGCCAAGATGATCGGCGAGGATTTCGCCGCCGGCGAGCACGGCGAATATGTCGACACGATCGGCGGCATGATCTTCAACACGCTTGGCCGGGTGCCGGCGCGCGGCGAAGTGGTGCAGGCCATACCCGGCTTCGAGTTCCATGTGCTCGACGCCGATCCGCGCCGCGTCAAGCGCGTGCGCATCGTCGAGACCCTGAAGGGCGAGCGCCGCCGCCGCGCCGTCCGCACCGAGCAGGCTTAGACGCTGCGTTTCGGCAAGCGGTGGAAACCGTTTAGCGTCTTAGCTGGCCGTTAGAGCCAACCCTGGACCATGGCTTGCAGCGAATGCGGTCCAAAGATCCGACACCGAAAGGGTTCCTTTCCAAGGCCGAGCCAGCGCGAACAGCAGGACTGCACTTGGGACGGAAACCATGAGCATGGCCAGAACGCTATTGAGCAGCGAATGTCGCTTCAAGTGAATTGTGCTCCCGTGACGACCAGCATCATCGCATCGCTGGGCAAGGTCTGCCAAGGTCGAGGCCGAAGTTAATGCTCGGCAGCCCCAGCTGGGCGCCATTTGGAGCCAAGGCCGCGGCCTGATAAATCTTGCTTCCTGATTCGCACGACTCGGAAGCATAGATGGAGCGCCAGGCCGGCCGGATAATTCTGCTTTGGGGCTGGCGGCGCGCGTTGGTGGCGTTTCTTGCCGGCGCGCTGGCGGTTCTTGCCCAGGCGCCTTACGATTTCTTCGCCGTCTGTTTCGTTTCGTTTCCCCTGCTGGTGTGGCTCCTCGACGGCGCGACCGGCGAAGCCTCGGACGGTTTTCTGCGGCGCTTGCGTCCGGCTTTCGCCATCGGCTGGTGGTTCGGTTTCGGCTACTTTCTTGCCGGTCTCTGGTGGGTCGGCTCGGCGCTTCTGGTCGAGGCCGACAGCTTTGCCTGGGCCTTGCCGTTCGCGGTGGTCGGCATCCCCCTCGCGCTCGCCTTCTTCTATGGTTTCGCCGCCGTGGTCGCCCGGCTGTTGTGGAGCAACGACATCGGACGCATCGCCGCGCTCGCCTTCGGCTTTGCGCTGGCGGAATGGCTGCGCGGCTTCCTGTTCACCGGCTTTCCGTGGAATGCCGTCGGCTATGCGGCGATGCCGGTACCTTTGCTGATGCAGAGCGTCTCGGTGACCGGCATGGTCGGCATGGACGCGCTTGCGGTCTTCGTCTTTGCGCTGCCGGCGCTGCTTGCGGCGCGCCGGCATCTCCGCCTCGGCGCGGCATTGCTTGTCGTGCTCGTCGCCGCCCATGCCGGCTTCGGCTATATCCGGCTCGCCGCCCCCGAAAAGCCGGCCGCCCGCAGCCTTGACGTCCGTATCGTGCAGCCTGCCGTCGACCTTACGGAAAAATGGGATACCTCGGTGCGTGACCGCATCTTCGCCACCATGATGGGGCTTTCGGCCAAGGCGCCGGAACCCGGCCATGACAGGCCGCAATTGATCCTGTGGCCGGAGACCTCCGTGCCGTTTCTGTTCACCGAACGTCCGGATGCCCTGCCTGCGATCGGAGAGATGCTCGGCGATGGCCAGATGCTGGTCGCCGGCGTCGTTCGCGAAGAAGGCGGCTCGGCGGCCGGCAGCCGTTACTACAACTCTGTGGTGGCGATCGACGAAAAAGGCGAAATCGTCGATGCCGTCGACAAGGTCCACCTGGTACCCTTCGGCGAATACCTGCCTTTTGCCGATCTGCTCGGCCGCTTCGGGCTTGAGCAGCTTGTTGCCGGTCCAATGACCTTCGCGGCGGGCAATGAGCGGCATCCGATCGCGCTGCCCGGCGGTATCCGGGCGCTGCCGTTTATTTGCTATGAGGTCATCTTTCCCGATCTGGTCGCAGTTGACGCAACGTCAGCCGAGCTTATTGTGAACGTCACCAATGACGCCTGGTTCGGCGACACGCCGGGGCCGTACCAGCACTTCAGGCAGGCGCAGATCCGGGCGGTGGAGAATGGGGTGCCCCTGTTGCGCGCGGCTAATAACGGCATTTCGGCCGTTGTCGACCCGCGCGGTCGCATCGTCGACGCGCTGGCAATCGATGCACGCGGCGCGATCGATGTGCGTGTGCCGATCTCCGACCAAGCCATCGTTTCATCCGGCCAACGACGCATTAACGGAATGCTGATCATGTTTTTGCTTGCCGTTGCGGCATGCATTTTGAACGTAAGGCAAAGGCTACGGGCGAATTGACAGCCGACACATTAGAAACTCATACTGTAAGCGCCTGAAAATTTTCGAAGTCGATAAGGTCGTTCTGTTGGGGCACGGGCCGCGGCGTCGTTTGGGCAGCAAAATAGAAAAAGCCGGAAAAATTCGGCGAGGAAAAAATGACAGAAGAAAACAAGAAAAAGCCGAATCCGATCGACATCCACGTCGGAAGCCGCATCCGGCTTCGCCGCAATATGCTGGGAATGAGCCAGGAAAAACTGGGTGAAAACCTCGGCATAACGTTCCAGCAGATCCAAAAGTACGAAAAGGGCACCAATCGCGTCGGCGCCAGCCGTTTGCAGGCAATCGCCTCCATACTCGGCGTCCCCGTCGCCTTCTTTTTCGAGGATGCGCCCGGTCAGGAGCCCGTGGGCAACCGTGGATTTGCCGAGGATGCTTCGATGACCTCCGCCGTCGAATTCTGCGGCAGCCCGGAAGGCCTCCAGCTGAATCGCGCCTTCGTCAAGATCGCCGATGTGAAAGTGCGCCGCAAGATCATCGAGTTGGTGAAGTCGCTTTCCACCGACGAAGTCGATTGACTGGCCCGTGAAGAGTTCAACAAGGAAGGGCTCGTCCTAGCTGGGCATGCAATTTCTCGCGGCTGCGCGCATTGAGGGATGTTCATTCCGCAGATGCGCTAAAGCGCAGATCGATTTCGCTCGACTCGCTTCCTGGAAGCCGTTTTCCTCAGTCTGTTGCGCAAGGGCTGATCGCAGTGCGCCCTGCCGCCGTCTCGGGATGCAAGGATAATAACGTCAAAATTCATGCCAGAACGGCTGCATGGCTTGACTAGCGACGCCCGGCACCGTTAACAACTGGCGCGCCAAAATCGGCGGCCTGCCGATATTTTTTTCAAGAGGGGACACCCGTGACGCGGCACAATTACTTCTTCACCTCGGAATCCGTTGCCGAGGGCCATCCCGACAAGGTCTGCGACCGCATCTCCGACGAGATTGTCGATCTCGTCTATCGCGAAGCCAGAAAGACCGGCATGGACCCGTGGAAGGTCCGCGTTGCCTGCGAGACGCTTGCGACGACCAATCGCGTTGTCATCGCCGGCGAGGTGCGCGTCCCCGAGACGCTGCTCAAGAAGGACAAGGAGGGCAACGTCCTGAAGGATGCGGCCGGCCATCCGATCGTCAACCCGGCCAAGTTCAAGTCGGTCGCTCGCAAGGCGATCCGCGAAATCGGCTACGAGCAGGCCGGCTTCCACTGGAAGACAGCCAAGATCGAGGTCCTGCTGCACGGCCAGTCGCCGGATATCGGCCAAGGCGTCGACAACGCCTCCGACCGGCAAGGCGAGGAGGGAGCCGGCGACCAGGGCATCATGTTTGGCTATGCCTGCCGCGAAACCCCGGACTTGATGCCGGCGCCGATCTATTACAGCCACAAGATCCTCGAATTGCTGGCGGCTGCGCGCCATGAAGGCAGCGGTGATGCCGGCAGGCTCGGGCCGGATGCCAAGAGCCAGGTCACCGTCCGCTATGTCGACGGCAAAGCGGCGGAAGTGACGCAGATCGTGCTGTCGACCCAGCATCTCGATGAGACGTGGGATTCGAAGAAGGTGCGCAACGTCGTCGAGCCCTATATTCGCGAAGCACTGGGCGACCTGAAGATTGCCGACAATTGCAACTGGTACATCAATCCGACCGGCAAGTTCGTCATCGGCGGGCCTGATGGCGACGCCGGCCTGACCGGCCGCAAGATCATCGTCGACACTTATGGCGGGGCTGCGCCTCATGGCGGCGGCGCTTTTTCTGGCAAGGACACCACCAAGGTCGACCGCTCGGCGGCCTATGCGGCGCGTTATCTCGCCAAGAACGTGGTTGCCGCAAAGCTCGCCGATCGCTGCACCATCCAGCTTTCCTATGCGATCGGTGTCGCCCAGCCGCTGTCGATCTACGTCGACCTGCACGGCACCGGCAAGGTCGACGAGGCAAAACTCGAGCGTGCACTGCGCGCCGTGATGGACCTGTCGCCGTCCGGCATCCGCCGCCACCTCGATCTCAACAAGCCGATCTATGCCAAGACGTCGTCCTACGGCCATTTTGGCCGCAAGGCCGGCCGCGACGGATCCTTCTCCTGGGAGAAGACCGATCTCGCCAAGGCGCTCAAGGACGCTCTCGCCGAACCGGTCGCCGAAGCAGTCGCCGCCTAACCGCGGCGCCTATGGATCCGAAGGACCGGCCAAGCCGTGCGACCGAGGCCTTTTTCGGTCGCCGGCGCGGCAAGGCCATTCGACCACAACAGGCAGCGGCGCTGGAGAGCGGCTTCGCCGCCTACAGGCTCGATCTGACGGTTGAACCGCCGGCCGACTTGCGGAGCCTTTTCGAAGCCGAAGTTTCGGCTGTCCAGCTCGAAATCGGTTTTGGCGGCGGCGAACATCTTCTGCACCGTGCTACGGCCAGCCAGGCGACCGGCTTTATCGGCGTCGAGCCTTTCGTCAACGGCATGGCCAAGATGATGATGGCGGTCCGGGAGCGGCCGCTTGCCAATCTGCGCGTCTACGACGACGACGCCACACGTCTGCAGGACTGGCTGCCGCAGGCTTCGCTTGACGGCATTGACCTTCTCTATCCGGATCCGTGGCCGAAGAAGAAGCACTGGAAGCGGCGCTTCGTCAGCCCGGTCAATCTCAACCGCTTCGCGCGCGTCCTGAAGCACGGCGGAAAGTTCCACTTTGCGTCCGATATCGATAGCTATGTGAACTGGACGCTCCTGCATTGCCGGGCGCACGACGCCTTCACGTGGCAGGCAAGCGAACCAGCCGACTGGCACCGGCCCTATGATGGCTGGCCGGGGACGCGCTATGAGGCCAAGGCCATTCGCGAAGGCCGACGGCCCGCCTATCTCACCTTCGTGCGGAAATAAGCGGGAGATTAGAGCTGAGCACAAGGCGAGCGGGCCGAAGGCTCTCGGCGGCCACCTGGCTCAGAAGCGACGGATCTTGTTGAAGGCTGCCGGCTCCATGCCGAGATTGCGCAGATCATGCGCACGCGGCTTGCGACCGCGTTCCACAGCCCGCGACGCGGCTACGGCGCTGCCGAACACGCTAAAGACATCGCCTATGGCTGAAAAAAATCCACGATTGTTCATGATGGGACCCTTTCGAGCGCAGTGAGCGCTCCAATTGTGCAATGCAACGTAGATAGTCGTGCGTGGCCGGTGCTCAAACGGTGATCACTGCATGGGCGCCATGCATTTGGAGCAGCGCTGCGGACTCGGAGCCTTGCCGTCATGCAGGACGGGCTTGAAACGAGGACCACGATCGTCTATATCAGCTTCAAATTCTTGGTCGGTATGACGAAGAGTGGGTCCACCCGGTCCCGCTCTTTTTTATTACCTGCCGACCGACAGAAATCGAGTGACAGGACCGAATGACAGTGACGGCAAGCGAAGGCGACGACCGCATCATCCGCGAAAGCGGCATCGATGCGCGCATCGCGCTGATCGTTCAGCCGGTACTGCGCGCCATTGGCTTCCGCTTGGTACGTGTGCACCTGTCGGGCCAGAACGGGCTGACGCTGCAGATCATGGCCGAGCGCGAGGACGGCACGATGACGGTCGAGGATTGTGAAGAGGTCAGCCGGGCGGTATCGCCGGCGCTCGATGTCGATGATCCGATCGAGAAGGCTTATCATCTCGAAGTGTCGTCGCCGGGCATCGACCGGCCGCTGGTCCGCAAATCGGACTTTGCAGCCTGGACCGGCCATCTGGTGAAGATGGAAACGTCGGTTCTCGTCGCCGACCGTAAGCGCTTCAAGGGCAAGATCGCCGAAAGCGACGCGGACGGTGTGCTGATCGAGCGTGACAAGGCCGCTTACGGCGAGGAGCCGACGGTACGTGTTCCCTACGATGCGATTGCCGAAGCGCGGCTGATTCTGACCGACGACCTTATCCGCGATGCGCTGTCGAAGGACAATCGGGCGCGCAAGGAAGCCAGGAAACGCCGCGGCGAACCCGAAGACGCACCAGAGGGTGCGGAAGACGAAACCGAACAGGAAATGTGATTGGGCTGCCGGCCGTAAAGGTCGGCAACAAGCTCGGGAGAAAGAAGATGGTTGTAAGCGCCAACAGGCTTGAACTGCTGCAGATCGCCGATGCGGTCGCGCGTGAAAAGTCGATCGACAAGTCGATCGTCATCGCCGCCATGGCCGATGCGATCCAGAAGGCCGCGCGCTCGCGCTACGGCCAGGAAACCAATATCCGCGCCGACATCAATGCCAACACCGGCGAGATGAAGCTGCAGCGGCTGATGGAAGTGGTCGAGAAGGTCGATGACTACGCGACGCAGATTGCCATTTCCTCGGCGCGCGAGCGCAATCCGGACGCCCAGCTCGGCGATTTCATTGCCGAACAGCTACCGCCGATGGATTTTGGCCGCATCGCCGCCCAGTCGGCCAAGCAGGTCATCGTGCAGAAGGTGCGCGAGGCCGAGCGCGACCGGCAATATGACGAATACAAGGACCGTATCGGCGAGATCGTCAACGGTACCGTCAAGCGCGTCGAATACGGCAACGTCATCGTCGATCTCGGCCGCGGCGAAGCGATCATCCGCCGCGACGAGCTGATTCCGCGCGAAAACTACAAGTATGGCGATCGCGTCCGTGCCTATGTCTATGACGTGCGCCGCGAACAGCGCGGCCCGCAGATATTCCTGTCGCGCACCCATCCGCAGTTCATGGCGAAGCTGTTCACCATGGAAGTGCCGGAAATCTACGACGGCATCATCGAGATCAAGTCGGTCGCCCGCGATCCGGGTTCGCGCGCCAAGATCGCTGTCATCTCGCGCGACAGCTCCATCGATCCGGTCGGTGCCTGCGTCGGTATGCGCGGCAGCCGCGTCCAGGCGGTCGTCGGTGAATTGCAGGGCGAGAAGATCGACATCATTCCTTGGTCGCCTTCGGCGGCGTCCTTCATTGTCAATGCATTGCAGCCGGCGGAAGTCGCCAAGGTCGTGCTCGACGAGGATGCCGAGCGCATCGAGGTCGTCGTTCCCGACGATCAGCTGTCGCTGGCCATCGGCCGCCGCGGCCAGAACGTCCGTCTTGCCTCGCAGCTCACCGGCTGGGATATCGACATCCTGACCGAGCAGGAAGAGAGCGAACGCCGCCAGAAGGAATTCGTCGAACGGTCGTCGCTGTTCATGGAAGCCCTCGACGTCGACGAGATGGTCGGCCAGGTGCTCGCTTCCGAAGGCTTCACCAGCGTCGAAGAGGTCGCGTATGTCGACTCCGGCGAAATCGCGTCGATCGACGGCTTCGACGAGGACACGGCTTCGGAAATCCAGACCCGCGCCCGCGAATATCTGGAGAAGATCGAAGCCGAGCATGACGAGAAGCGCAAGGCGCTCGGCGTCAAGGACGAGCTGCGCGAGATTCCCGGCATCACCACCGCCATGATGGTGACGCTCGGCGAGGACGGCGTGAAGACGATCGAGGATTTCGCCGGCTACGCCGCCGACGACCTGACCGGTTGGAAGGAACGCAAGGACGGCGAGACGAAGGTATTCCCGGGTGTGCTCGCCAACCACGGCGTATCACGCGCCGATGCCGAGCAGATGGTCCTGGCGGCTCGCCTGAAGGCTGGCTGGATCACCGAAGACGAGCTTGCCGCCGAGGGCGTGCCGGCTGACGAAACCGTCGGTGCGTGAGGTGAAACCGCATCGCACCGAACCCGCCCTTGGACGAGATGAACGATCGCACCTGCATCGTCACCCGCAGGCAAGCCGAACCGGATGAACTGATCCGTTTCGTCGTCGGCCCGGATTCGGCCGTCGTTCCGGACATCAAGAGAAACCTGCCCGGCCGCGGTTGCTGGGTGACGGCCGACCGCCTACATATAGAAAAGGCAGCGGCCAAAAACCTGTTTGCCCGTGCTTTTAAGGCGCAGGTGAGCGTGCCGGCCGATCTTGGCGGCATGGTCGACGCGCTGCTTTCCAGGTCCGCTCTGGGCATGCTTGGCCTGGCCCGCAAGGCGGGCGCCATAGCGCTCGGAGCGACCAAGGTCGAGAGCGCCGTGCGCGGCGGACTTGCACTTTTCGTGCTCCACGCGACCGAGGCTTCCGACGATGGCGTCCGCAAGATAAGCCAGGCGCGACGGGCAACCGTCCACCTTGGCGGGCCTGCGATCCGCGCTTACAAACTTTTCTCCGAGGCCGAGTTGAGCTTGGCATTGGGGGGTACAAATGTGATACATGCTGCCGTTCTCGCGGGAGACGCGGGCAGGGCGGTCCAGAAGCGCATGGTTGCGCTCGACCGATATCGGGGCGGTTCCCCGGACGATCTGGCAATGCTTGCGGCCGTTGCTGACGAAGATGATGCCGCAGAGGATATGGAATGAGCGATACGAAATCGGGCGACGACAAGACGCTGAGTGTTACGCCGAAGAAGACCTTGACGCTGAAGCGCCCCGGTATGGAACAGGGCACGGTGCGCCAGAACTTCTCGCACGGCCGCACCAAGTCGGTGGTCGTCGAGACCAAGAAGCGCAAGTTCTCGCTGCCCGGCGACAAGCCGGAGCCGGCGGCAGCGCCTGTTTCCGTCTTCACGCCGAAGCCGGTCGCGGCAGCGCCTGCCGTGCAGGAAGCTCCCAAGGCGCCTCCCCCTCCGCCGCCGGTCGAACGCGGCGGCATGGTGCTGAACGAGTTGTCGCGCCAGGAAATGGAAGCGCGCCGCCGGGCTCTCGAGGGCTCGAAGGTCCGCGATGTCGAGGATCGCCAGCGCGCCATCGAGGAAGCCAAGCGCCGCAGCGAGGACGAAGAGCGCCGCCGCCGCGAGCGCGAGGAATCGGCTCGCCGTCAGGCCGAGGAAGAGGCACGGCTGCAAGCCGAGGCCGAATCCCGCCGCCGTGCCGAGGAAGAGGCGCGCCGCCGTGCGCCGCTCGCCGCCGAACTGGCAACAGTCGATGACGAGGAAGAGGTCAAACCGAAGCGGACCGGTGCCGGCGCACCAGTGCGCCGTCTGGTCACGCCGGAAGTGGCGCGTCCGGCCAAACCGACCAAGGGCGAGGAAGACCGCCGCCGCGGCAAGCTGACGCTGAATTCGGCGCTTTCCGACGAGGATGCGCGCGCCCGCTCGCTCTCGTCGATGCGCCGCCGTCAGGAGAAATTCAAGCGCGCGTTGCATAACGAGCCACGCGAGAAAGTCATGCGTGAAGTGATCCTGCCCGAAACCATCACCATCCAGGAGCTGGCGCAGCGCATGTCCGAGCGCGCTGTCGACGTGGTCAAGTTCTTCATGAAGCAGGGCCAGATCCTGAAGCCTGGTGACGTCATCGACGCCGACACGGCCGAACTCGTCGCCACCGAATTTGGCCACACGGTCCGCCGCGTCGCCGAGTCCGACATCGAAGAGGGCTTGTTCAACATCGCCGATCGTCCCGAGGACCTGCGGCCGCGTCCGCCGGTGGTAACGATCATGGGCCATGTCGATCACGGCAAGACCTCGTTGCTCGATGCCATCCGCAATGCCAACGTCGTCTCCGGCGAGGCCGGCGGCATTACCCAGCATATCGGCGCCTATCAGGTCGAGAAGAACGGTCACAAGGTTACCTTCATCGACACGCCCGGCCACGCCGCCTTCACGGCGATGCGTGCCCGCGGTGCCCAGGCGACCGATATCGCCATCCTCGTGGTGGCAGCCGACGACAGCGTCATGCCGCAGACGATCGAATCGATCAATCACGCCAAGGCGGCCGGCGTTCCGATCATTGTGGCGATCAACAAGATCGACAAGCATGACGCCGACCCGCAGAAGGTGCGTTCGGAACTGCTGCGCCACGAGGTGTTCGTCGAATCCATGGGCGGCGAGGTGCTGGATGTCGAGGTGTCGGCGACCAAGGGCATCAATCTCGACAAGTTGCTCGAAGCGATCCTGCTGCAGGCCGAAATCCTCGACCTGAAGGCCAATCCGGACCGCACCGCCGAAGGCGTGGTCATCGAAGCCCAGCTCGACAAGGGCCGCGGCCCAGTCGCTACCGTGCTGGTGCAGACCGGCACGTTGATGCCGGGCGACATTCTCGTCGCCGGCAACGAATGGGGCCGGGTACGCGCGCTCGTCAATGATCGCGGCGAGCAGGTCAAGGAAGCGCCGCCGGCAATGCCGGTGGAGGTGCTCGGCCTGCAAGGCACGCCGCAGGCCGGCGACCGCTTCGCCGTGGTCAACAACGAAGCCCGCGCCCGCGAGATCACCGAATATCGCCAGCGTCTGGCGCGTGAGAAGGCGGTGGCCAGGCATGCCGGCCAGCGCGGCTCGCTTGAACAGATGATGTCGCAGTTGCAGACCAGCGGATTGAAGGAATTCCCGCTGGTCATCAAGGGCGACGTGCAGGGCTCGATCGAGGCGATCAACGCCGCGCTCGACAATCTCGGCACCGACGAGGTGCGCGCCCGCATCGTCCATGCGGGGGCTGGCGGCATTACCGAAAGCGACGTGTCGCTGGCGGAAACTTCGGGGGCTGCGATCATCGGCTTCAACGTTCGCGCCAATGCGCAGGCCCGCGCAGCCGCGGCTGCGGCAGGCATCGAGATCCGCTACTATTCGATCATCTACAATCTGGTCGATGATGTGAAAGCGGCGCTCTCCGGCCTGCTCTCGCCGGAGCGTCGCGAGACCTTCATCGGCAATGCCGAGATCCTCGAGATCTTCGACATCACCAAGGTCGGCAAGATCGCCGGCTGCCGTGTCACCGAAGGCAAGGTCGAGCGTGGTGCGGGCGTGCGCCTGATCCGCGACAACGTCGTCATCCACGAAGGCACGCTGAAGACCCTGAAGCGCTTCAAGGACGAGGTTTCGGAAGTTCCGGGCGGCCAGGAATGCGGCATGGCCTTCCAGAACTACGAGGACATGCGCGTCGGTGACGTCATCGAGTGCTTCCGCGTCGAGATGGTGACCAGGACACTATAAAGCGCTTGGCACCGATATGGGCCAGGACGTTCCAAATTTGGAAGGTATGTTCCCTCTATGGGAGTATACCTTCCAGACAAATGATACGCAGCTTAAACGTGCTGCGCGTTCGTTTTCCGATCTGAGGTATGGTCGATCCAGGCGTTGGATTCTTACAGGGCTTGCTTGGCTGATTTTGATAGCCGCAATTCTTTTGATTATCTGGACATCTGCGTTGGCCGTCGCTCTGCTGGAGTACCTTGCAAAGGGCGTGGTTTCCAGTGAGACAATTTACGCTCTGGCCCCCAATTGCTATGGGGACAATATATATAATAATAGCTCGTAGTTTTTTGGTTCCTTTAAAAAGGAAGGCAGGTAATAAGAAGCTTGGCAATATCGCTGAATCAGTTAAGATTTTCGACGGGTATATTATCCAGTTTTTGGACGAGAGCTCGATAAAGAATCGAAAGATAGAACGGATGCATCTCAGCCACGATTATTTATTCTTCGTTATTGACGACGGCACCCGTTTCGTTTTTGTCCCGAGAGATGTCGTTACCGCCGATGCGCTTGCGAAAATAAAAATCTGGGTAGCTGACGCTCGGTCATAGAATGAGGACCAATTAACGCAGGTTCCCAAGGGTAGCCAAGCCAGTTCAACAGCGCTAAGTGGGCGGCTTGAGGCGGTTCGAACCCGCGCGAAGGAAGAATTTTGATGCCTAGACCATCAACGGCTGGCCCATCCCAGCGCATGCTGCGCGTCGGCGAGCAGGTGCGCCATGCGCTGTCCGAGACCTTGCAGCGCGGCGAGATCCTCGATCCGCTGATCGAGAACACGGTGGTTTCGGTCTCGGAAGTGCGCATGTCGCCCGATCTCAAGATCGCCACCGCCTTCGTTTCGCCGCTCGGCGCCAAGGATGCCGGGGCGGTGATCGAGGCGCTCAACAAGCATGCGAAGTTCGTGCGCGGCCGCGTCTCCGGCGCGCTGCGGCAGATGAAGTACATGCCGGAATTCCGCTTCCGGCTCGACACCAGCTACGACAATTTCCAGAAGATCAACGAATTGCTGCACTCGCCCGAAGTGGCGCGCGATCTCAGCGCCGACGACAAAGACAAAGACGACCGGAAGGACAGCGAATAGTGGCGCGTCGCGGTAAGAAGAAGGGCCGCCCGATCTCGGGCTGGCTGGTACTGGACAAGCCGGTCGGCATGGGCTCGACTGAAGCCGTCTCCAAGATCAAATGGCTGTTCCAGGCGGAAAAGGCCGGCCATGCCGGCACGCTCGACCCGCTGGCGTCCGGCATGCTGCCGATCGCGCTCGGCGAAGCGACCAAGACCGTGCCATACGTCCAGGACGGCGCCAAGGTCTACCGCTTCACGGTTGCCTGGGGCGAGGAGCGTTCGACCGACGACCTCGAAGGCCCGGCGACCAAAAGCTCGGACCGCCGTCCGGCGGAAGCCGACGTACGGGCGCTGCTTTCGAAATATACCGGCGTCATCATGCAGACGCCGCCGCAATTTTCGGCGATCAAGATCGCCGGCGAGCGCGCCTACGACCTTGCCCGCGATGGCGAGACGATCGACATTCCGGCACGCGAGGTCGAGATCGGCCGGCTCGATCTGGTCGAGCACATGGCCGATCGCACCATCTTCGAGGTCGAATGCGGCAAGGGCACCTATGTCCGCTCGCTGGCGCGCGACATGGGGCGCGACCTTGGCTGCTTTGGTCACATCGCCGAGCTGCGGCGGGTCGAGGTCGAGCCGTTCACGCAGGAAGATTTCGTCACCTTGGCCGAGTTGGAGGCCGCCCGCTTCGGCGAGCAGGGCGAGCCGCAAGCAGCAGACGCGCCGATCGACTTCGGTACCATCGATGCACTTGTGGTCGACACCGCCGCGGCGCTCGAATGCTTGCCGCAGGTTGCGATCAGCGATGATGCGGCAACCAAAATCCGCCTCGGCAATCCGGTCATCATTCGCGGCCGTGACGCGCCGGTTGAAGCTGAGGAGGCCTGCGCCACCGCGCGCGGCAAGCTGGTCGCCATCGGCGCCATCGAGCAAGGCATGTTCAAGCCAAAGCGGGTCTTTGTCGGGTAACAGCTGTCGCCCGGCGCATGATCTCCAAACCGGATTCTATTTTGGGAAAGGATCATGCGCTAAATCAACAGGCCTACGGCGTCGTTTGCCGTCCGAAAGGATGCGCTGCGCTGTAGTGCCGTTCGACGCTGCACTCGAGGGGGCACATGGCAAAGGCTGACACGGTCAACAAACGAGCGGCGCTCAAAACACGGAGGCCGCCGGTCGGGGCTTCGCCGGGCACGCTGATCGCCGACCCGGCGGCGCGCCGCTCCGAGCTCAGGCTGACGTTGATCTCGCCCGAAAAGTTCAAGACCATCGACAATGCCAGCATCGACGACGTCAACACCCATTGCCACAATTGGCCGGTTATCTGGCTCGATTGCACAGGCCTCGCCAACATCCAGCTGATCGAGGAGATCGGCCGGATCTTCAACCTGCATCCGCTGGCGCTGGAAGATGTCGTCAACACCGGCCAGCGGCCGAAGGTGGATTTCTTCGAGGACCATGCCTTTGTCGTCGTCAGGATGATCGACGATGTCACCGCGCATCGCTACGAACAGATCGCCGTCTTCTTCGGCAGGAACTTCGTCGTCACCTTCCAGGAGCGCGAAGGCGACCCGTTCGATCCCGTGCGCAAGCGGATCGCAAGCTCGGTGCCCAACCGCTTGCGCTCGCGCGGCGCCGACTATCTCGCCTATGCTTTGATCGACGCCATCGTCGACAGCTATTTCCCGCCGATCGAGGCTGCCGGCGAATTGGTCGACAGCATTGAGGACCAAATGCTGAACCAGGCGCACAAGCATCAGATGCGGCAGCTTCACGAATTGCGGCGCGATGCCAATGTGCTGAAGGGCGTGCTTTGGCCGATGCGCGACGCGCTGGCGACCATGATCCGCAACGACGTCTCTTATGTGAAGGCCGAAACCAAGATATTTCTGAACGACACGCTCGATCATTCGCTGCGATTGATCGAACTGGTCGAAACCCAGCGCGACATGCTGACCGGCCTGATCGAGATGCACTTGTCGCTCAGCCAGGCGCGCACCAACGACGTCATCAGCTATCTGACGATCGTCTCGGTGATCTTCATGCCGCTTACCTTTCTCGTCGGCGTATGGGGCATGAATTTCGACCCCGACACCTCGCCCTGGAACATGCCGGAGCTGAAGGCCTATTACGGCTATCCGCTGTCGCTCGCCTTCATGGCGCTTGTGGCGGTCGGGCTCTTTGCGTACTTCAAATGGAAGAAATGGCTCTGACTAGGCGGAAGTGCCCGTTTACGCAGCAAAAGCCGGCTTGTGAATTAGGCTGGCCTTTTTGTCGGAATTGCACTATATCCGCCGCAGCCTCGCGCTTTGACGCGTTGCTTGCACCGGCCCCTGCTGGACGACATCCCGGCTGAGGGCGTCCCGTTTCCTCAAACAGACAAGGAAAAACACGATGTCGATTACTGCCGAACGCAAGAAGGAATTGATGGGCGAATTCGCAACCGCCAAGGGCGATACCGGGTCTCCGGAAGTCCAGGTGGCCATCCTTTCCGAGCGCATCAAGAACCTGACCGATCATTTCAAGGACCACAAGAAGGATAACCATTCCCGCCGTGGTCTGCTCGCTCTCGTTTCCCAGCGCCGCAGCCTGCTTGATTATCTCAAGCGCAAGGACGACGCGCGCTATCAGACGCTGATCGAGAAGCTCGGTCTGCGCCGTTGACGAATTGACCGGCGGGTTCTTTCGAGAGCCCGCCGGTCGCGCATTGGAGCATCGGATCATCCGAGGCTCCAATGAAGAAAGCAGAGCGCCGCGCACCGGTTTGGACGCGCAAAGGACGCTCTGAAGTTTAGATTTGCGCAGGATACTTTCCGAAAACCTGGTTTTCGGGTTCACGCGCAAGGCCAGTCGGATCGATTGGCCAACCCGGTTTCGAAACAGCAGAGGGCTACTCGAAACCGCCCATGGACGGTCATGGGGCAGGATTGCAGGACGCTCGTGCGGCACCGCGCCGAATAAGCCGAGCCTCCCGTTGTCTTGCCCGTGGCTGCCCGAGAAAGGAAGCCAAGGGAAAGGGGCATCCGCGCACGCTGAAACGGCGCGGCCCTTTCCGCATACGAAGGACAAGACATGTTCAATTACCACAAAGTCGAAATCGAATGGGGCGGCCGTCCGCTCATTCTCGAAACCGGCAAGATCGCGCGTCAGGCTGATGGCGCGGTGCTGGCCACCTACGGCGAAACCAAGGTTCTCGCCACCGTAGTCTCGATGAAAGAGCCGAAACCCGGCCTCGATTTCTTCCCGCTGACGGTCAACTACCAGGAGAAGACTTACGCCGCCGGCAAGATCCCGGGTGGCTATTTCAAGCGTGAAGGCCGTCCGAGCGAGAAGGAAACGCTGGTTTCCCGCCTGATCGACCGCCCGATCCGGCCGCTCTTCGCCGAAGGCTACAAGAACGACACCCAGATCGTCGTCACCGTCGTCCAGCACGATCTCGAAAATGACCCGGACATCCTGTCGATCGTCGCCACCTCCGCCGCCCTGACCTTGTCCGGCGTGCCGTTCATGGGTCCGGTTGGCGGCGCCCGCGTCGGCTACATCAACGGCGAATACGTGCTCAACCCGCATGTCGACGAGATGCAGGAATCGAAGCTCGACCTGGTCGTCGCCGGCACCGCCGACGCCGTGCTGATGGTCGAGTCCGAAGCCAAGGAACTCGGCGAGGACCTTATGCTCGGCGCCGTCATGTTCGGCCACAGGGGCTTCCAGCCGGTGATCGACGCGATCATCAAGCTGGCTGAAGTCGCGGCAAAGGACCCGCGCGACTTCAACGCGCCGGACTATTCCGCACTTGAAGCCGAGATGCTCAAGATCGTCGAAGGCGAGCTTCGCGACGCCTACAAGATCACCGACAAGCAGAAGCGCTATGCCGCCGTCGACGCCGTCAAGGCGAAGGTCAAGGCCGCGTTCGCGCCGGCAGAAGGCGAAGAGGCCAAATACACGTCCGAACAGATCGGCACCGTGTTCAAGGAGCTCCAGGCCAAGGTCGTGCGCTGGAACATCCTCGACACCGGCTCGCGCATCGACGGCCGCGACCTGAAGACGGTCCGCAAGATCGTCTCGGAAGTCGGCGTCCTGCCGCGCACGCACGGCTCGGCGCTGTTCACTCGCGGCGAGACCCAGGCGCTGGTCGTCGCCACGCTCGGCACCGGCGAGGACGAGCAGTATGTCGATTCGTTGACCGGCATGTACAAGGAGAAGTTTCTCCTGCACTACAACTTCCCTCCCTATTCGGTCGGTGAAACCGGCCGCATGGGTTCGCCGGGCCGCCGCGAAATCGGCCATGGCAAGCTCGCCTGGCGCGCCATCCGGCCGATGCTGCCGACCGCCGACCAGTTCCCCTATACGTTGCGCGTCGTTTCGGAGATCACCGAGTCCAACGGCTCGTCGTCGATGGCTACCGTCTGCGGCACCTCGCTGGCTCTGATGGACGCGGGCGTGCCGCTTGCCAAGCCGGTCGCCGGCATTGCGATGGGCCTGATCAAGGAAGGCGAGCGCTTCGCCGTGCTCTCCGACATCCTTGGCGACGAGGACCACCTCGGCGACATGGACTTCAAGGTTGCCGGCACCGCCTACGGCATCACCTCGCTGCAGATGGACATCAAGATCGAGGGCATCACCGAGGAGATCATGAAGATCGCCCTCGACCAGGCCAAGGATGGCCGTCAGTACATTCTCGGCGAAATGGCCCACGCTCTGTCCGGCGCACGTGCCGAGCTCGGCGAGTTCGCGCCGCGCATCGAGGTCATGCACATCCCGACCGACAAGATCCGCGACGTGATCGGCTCGGGCGGCAAGGTCATCCGCGAGATCGTCGAAAAGACCGGCGCCAAGATCAACATCGAGGACGACGGCACCGTCAAGATCGCCTCGGCCAATGCCAAGGAGATCGAGGCGGCGAAGAAGTGGATACACACCATCGTCGCCGAGCCGGAAGTCGGTGAAATCTACGAAGGCACGGTCGTCAAGACCGCCGACTTCGGCGCTTTCGTCAATTTCTTCGGTCCGCGTGACGGCCTCGTCCACATCTCGCAACTCGCCAATGACCGCGTCGCCAAGACCTCCGATGTGGTCAAGGAAGGCGACAAGGTCTGGGTCAAGCTGATGGGTTTCGACGAGCGCGGCAAGGTCCGCCTGTCGATGAAGGTCGTCGACCAGGCCACCGGCAAGGAAATCGTGCGCGACAAGAAGAGCGAAGGCGAAGAAAACGCCGCCTAAGCTGATCTAACTATGCAATCGAAGCGGGCGCGCCGGAAGGTCGCGCCCGTTTGCGTTCAACAACAGCCTTGCAGTTCAAGAGTGGTGAATGTCCGCCGAGCCGCTGAAAACGCTTTTCCATCCGTTCGAGGCCGGTGCTGTCTCCCTGCCACGAAAGGTTCAACGCATACTCTTTCTCGGTGCCGAGCCCGGCTTTCGCTTGCCGGAAAGTTTTGATGCCAAGCTTCATCTTGTCCAAGGCTTCAGGCCGCACTTTCGCGCCTTGCAGGCGTCCGGCTTCGCGGTCACGCCGCAGGTCGAAGGCGAGGCTTTCGACGCGGCATTTGTGCTCGCTGGCCGCCATCGCGGCCAAAACGAGTTGCGCGTTGCCGAAGCGGTCGAACGCGCAGCACCAGGCGGGTTGATCGTCGTCGCCGGCAGCAAGGACGATGGAATCGCCAGCCTGCGCAAGCATGTCGGCGCCCTTGTGCCGCTCGAAGGCCACCTGCCGAAGCATCACGGCATTGCCTTCTGGTTTCGCCGGCCGGCCGATACCGTTGCCGCGGCAACGCTTCGCGCCGCCAATCCGGACTTGGTGGTCGAGGACCGCTTCCGCACGGCCCCAGGCATGTTTTCCTTCGACAAGATCGATGCCGGATCGAAGCTGCTAGTCGAAAATCTGCCCAACGATCTGCGTGGCAGCGTTGCGGACTTCTGTGCCGGTTGGGGCTATGTCGCCGCCGAAGTCGCCGCCCGCTCACCCGGCATATCGGCGCTTGACCTTTACGAAGCGGATTTCGAGGCGCTGGAGGCGGCCAAGGCCAATGTCGGCAACACAGGCGTGGAGCCACGTTTCTTCTGGATAGATCTGTTGAGCGAACCGGTCGAGCGCCGCTACGACGTGGTCGTCATGAACCCGCCCTTTCACCGCAGCCGGGCGACTGAGCCGGAAATCGGTGCCGGCATGATCCGCGCGGCAGGCAAGGCGCTGAAGCCCGGCGGCCGGCTGTTCATGGTGGCAAACCGCCAGCTTCCCTACGAACCGGTGCTGGCGGCCGCCTTCTCCAGCCATGCGGAGCTCGCCCGCGACGGCATGTTCAAGGTCTTATCGGCGCGACGCTGAAATCCTGCGGGGCAAGCCGGCGATACGTCGCTCGCGCTATTCCCGCCCGCCGTCGGTCTGCTTCAATTCGTCAAGCGTCGGCATGGAAACGATGTGATAGCCGGAATCGACATAATGGATTTCGCCGGTGACGCCGGAGGACAGGTCGGACAGCAAATAGAGCGCGGAGCCGCCGACTTCATCGATCGTCACTGTACGGCGTAGCGGCGAGTTGCGCTGCTGGTAGGAGAACATGTGGCGTGCGTCGGAAATCCCGGCGCCCGCAAGCGTCCGTACCGGTCCCGCCGATATGCCGTTCACCCTGATGCCGCGCGGGCCGTAGTCGTTGGCGAGATAGCGGACGCTGGCCTCCAGCCCCGCCTTGGCGACACCCATAACGTTGTAGTTCGGCATGACACGGACCGAACCGGCATAGGTCAGCGTGACCATCGAACCGCTATCCTTCATCAATGTGGCGGCGTGACGGGCGATCTCGGTGAAGGAGTAGCAGGAGATCACCATGGTGCGGATGAAGTTGTCGCGGCTCGTGTCGGCGTAGAGGCCTTTCAGCTCGTTCTTGTCGGAAAAGCCGATGGCATGGACGACGAAATCCAGCCCGCCCCACGCCTTCCCCAAAGTCTCGAAAGTCGCGGCGACCGACACGCTGTCCTCGACGTCGCAAGGCACCACCAGGGATGCGCCCAATTTCTCGGCGAGCGGCTTGACCCGGCGCCCGAAGGCCTCGCCCTGATAGGTGAAGGCGAGGTCCGCGCCATGTTCGGACAGTTTGCGGGCGATACCCCAGGCGATCGAATGATCGTTGGCAACACCCATGACAAGCCCGCGCTTGCCCTTCATCAATCCGTCCATGGTCGGCAAATCCTTATGCGGAATAGCGCTGGAAAATCAGCGTTGCGTTGGTGCCACCGAAACCGAACGAATTGGACAAAACGGTGTCGATCCTTGCATCGTCGATGCGCTTGCGCACGATCGGCATGCCCTCGAATTCCGGATCGAGGTTCTCAATGTGGGCGCTCTCGCCGATGAAGCCGCCTTGCATCATCAGGATCGAGTAGATCGATTCCTGCACGCCGGCGGCGCCCAGAGAATGGCCGGTTAACGATTTGGTCGACGTGATGAAAGGCATCTTCTCGCCGAACACCTCGCGGATGGCGCCCATTTCCTTGGAGTCGCCGACCGGCGTCGAGGTGCCGTGCGTATTGATGTAGTCGACCGGCGAGGACACCGTTGCGAGCGCCTGCTTCATGCAGCGCGCCGCGCCTTCGCCCGACGGTGCCACCATGTCGTAGCCGTCCGATGTCGCGCCATAGCCGACGATCTCGGCATAGATCTTGGCGCCGCGTGCCTTGGCATGCTCGAGCTCTTCAAGAATCAGCACGCCGGCGCCGCCGGCAATGACGAAACCGTCGCGATCGACGTCGTAGGCGCGTGAGGCGACCGACGCCCTGTCGTTGAACTTGGACGACATGGCGCCCATGGCATCGAAGAGATCCGACATCGTCCAGTCGAGATCCTCATGGCCGCCGGCGAAGACGATGTCCTGCTTGCCCCACTGAATCAGCTCGTAGCCATTGCCGATGCAATGCGCAGACGTCGAGCAGGCCGATGAGATCGAATAGTTGACGCCGTGGATCTTGAACCAGGTGGCAAGCGTCGCCGACGCGGTCGACGACATCGCTTTTGGCACCGCGAACGGCCCGATCCGCTTGGGGCTGCCGTTTTTGATCGTGGTCTCGGCCGCCTCGACGATTGCACGGGTCGACGGTCCGCCGGAGCCCATCACGATACCGGTGCGCTCATTGGTGATGTCGGCCTCGTCGAGGCCGGCGTCTGCGATCGCCTGGTCCATTGCGACATGGTTCCAGGCAGCACCCTGCGACAGGAAGCGCATGGCGCGACGGTCGATCATGCCCGATGGGTCCAGCGTCGGCGCACCCCACACCCGGCAACGGAAGCCATGCTCGGCGAAAGAGTCGGAGAAGCTGATGCCGGATCTGGCATCGTGCAGCGAGGTCTGCACCTCGTTGGCATTGTTGCCTATCGACGACACGATGCCGAGACCTGTGACTACGACCCGTCTCATTCGCAACTCCTTCCAGCGGACCCCGAACCTGAAATCAATTTCCGGAATGGAACCATGCGCAAAATTAAAGTGCTACAGCGTTCATCAGACGTCCAAGACGTCGTACTGCAGGGTCTTCGTTCAGACGGCGGCCGATTGCTTGGACAGACCGACCTTCAGATCCGTTGCCGCGTATATGGGCTCGCCATCTGCCTTCAGCCAGCCATCGGCGATGCCAAGCACAAGCCGACCGCGCATCACGCGCTTGAAGTCGACGCCATACTCCACCTTCTTGACCGAAGGCGTGACCATGCCTTTGAACCTCACCTCACCGGTCGACAGCGCCATCCCCTTGCCGGGTTCACCGAGCCATCCGAGATAGAACCCCGTCAACTGCCACATGGCGTCCAGGCCCAGGCATCCCGGCATGATCGGATTACCGATGAAATGGCAGGCGAAAAACCACAAATCCGGCTTGATGTCGAATTCCGCGCGGATGAAACCCTTGTCGAACGCACCGCCGGTCTCGCTGATCTCGGTGATGCGGTCGAACATCAGCATCGGCGGATAGGGCAACTGCGCATTTCCCGGTCCGAACAGCTCGCCGCGGGCGCAGGCAAGCAATTCCTCGTAACCGTAGCTGGATTTCGGATCCGCCATCAATCTCGTCCCCGTGATCGTCCCGCGCGAAAGGAGCCCTTGTCGGTGGTTTCCTAACACAATCTGTTTCAGGCCGGAAACCGGCGTTTGCGCTTAACCTGCCCGTCTGCCCGGGTCAATGCGCGCTATTGATCGCATTCGGTCGACAGAATATATCTCAGGACACGTCCAGTTTCGGCAGATGCTCAATTTCTGCCATTTTGGACCTGTCTGAGGCGGAACTGTGAGCGCGACGGATAGATGGATCTGGGTTGCCGGAAGGATAATGTCGCTGTGGACAAGCGGGTTCGTGAGGCCGGTCTGAGGCCGACACGCCAGCGCATCGCGCTGGCCGATCTGCTTTTCGCCAAGGGCGACCGCCATCTTTCGGCCGAGGAACTGCACGAGGAGGCGCTTGCCGCCGGCGTGCCGGTGTCTCTGGCCACCGTCTACAATGCTCTGCACCAGTTTACCCAGGCCGGTCTTCTGCGCATCCTTGCCGTCGAGGGATCGAAGACTTATTTCGACACCAACACCTCCGATCACCATCATTTCTATATCGAGGGCGAAAACAGGATCTTCGATATCGACAGCGGCCCGGTGACGGTTTCCAACCTGCCGGAGCCGCCGGAGGGCATGGAGATCGCCAATGTCGATATCGTGGTGAGACTGCGTCCGAAACGCTGCGACTGACCGGCATCTTATGAAATTCCTGGATTTGACGCTCCGGCTCGAATGGGTCGCCGTCGCGGTGGCGGCTCTTGTCTTCTATGCAATCGCCGGTGTTTCCTGGTGGCTGTTTGCCGTGCTCATTCTGGCGCCCGACCTGTCGATGCTGGGTTACATCGCCGGGCCGCGCGTCGGGGCCGTCGCCTACAACGCCTTGCACACACTGATCTTGCCCGTTCTGCTGGCGCTTCTCGGCAGCGTCTTTGACAATGCAATGGCGATAGCTGTCGCGCTGATCTGGATCGCCCACATCGCCATCGACCGCGCTCTGGGCTACGGTTTGAAGCTGTCAAGCAGTTTCCAGGATACCCATCTCGGCCGCATCGGCCGCTAAACCATCCCCGAACCGAAGATCAGCGAAACAAATGCCGGATCCGGTGCTTCCAGCGCTGGCCCGACCTGCGGTTCGGAAAAGTCAGTTCTTGACCTTTTCGCCGGGATAGGCACCCCAGACCAGCGACTGCGCGAGCCAGCCGGTATGGCCGTCGAAGGTCATTTCGCACCACTGGCCATCGCAGGACTTGATCGTGCCCATCACCCCCGGTTCGAGGATCGCGATGACGCCTGCGTCTTTTGCCGGGTCGTCAAGGAGGTTGACGCGAGCGTCCTTGCCGCGCTGCCAGGGGGCGACGATCGCCGTGCGACGGCCCGAAAGCAGCGACTGATTGATCCAGCCTTCCGAGCCGTCGGCATCACGCACACGGCGCCACGTATCGAACTCCTGGATGATCTCCATCGGCAGGCCTGGCTTCATATACATCCAGTCGACGGAATAATTGACGCCCGGCCCAACGCGCGAGTTGACGCGGCCGGATTTCAGGCTGACGAAGCGCGGCAGCGGCAAGCCGCTTGGTCCGAGCGTGATGCTCTGGGCGGGTGCGGCGGCACTTTGCGCCATCACCAGTGGGCTATGGATGAGAGCGCCGAGGAATGCTGCACTGAGGGTCAGGCGGAGCGACGCGAAACCAGACACTTTCGTTCCTTTCGGCACCGGCCCATCGGCCTTCGCCCCTTTTTCTTTGTCTTCGGCGGAACCGCTTGTTACATGAATGACCGGTACCGCGATCGGCTCTCAGTTTCGCCGTTCTTGGTTAAAGAGGTCTCAACGAGATCGGGTTCGAGGAAAACAATGGCAGGCAAAAAGAAGCCCCTCGTCGTCATCACGCGCAAATTGCCCGACCCGGTCGAGACCCGCATGCGCGAGTTGTTCGACGCCCGCTTGAATGTGGAGGACAGGCCGATGACGCAGCCGGAACTGGTGGCTGCGGTCAAGGAGGCCGATGTGCTGGTGCCGACCGTCACCGATAATATCGACGCGGCGCTGATTGCCCAGGCCGGCGACAACCTCAAGCTGATCGCCAATTTCGGCAATGGGGTAGACAAGATCGACGTTGCGGCAGCGGCCAAGAAAGGCATCACCGTGACCAACACGCCGAACGTGCTGACCGAAGATACGGCCGACATGACCATGGCGCTGATGCTGGCCGTACCGCGGCGGCTGGCCGAAGGCGCCAACGTGCTGACCGGCGATAAGAAATGGGCGGGCTGGTCGCCGACCTGGATGCTCGGCCGGCGCATTTGGGGCAAACGGCTCGGCATTGTCGGCATGGGTCGCATCGGCACCGCCGTCGCCAGGCGTGCCAAGGCGTTTGGCCTCTCGATCCACTACCACAACCGCCACCGCGTACTGCCGGCAATCGAGGACGAGTTGGAAGCCACGTATTGGGAAAGCCTTGACCAGATGCTCGCCCGCATGGACATTATCTCGGTCAATTGTCCATCGACACCGGCAACCTTCCACCTGCTTTCGGCGCGGCGGCTGGCGCTTCTGCAACCGTCAGCTTACATAGTCAACACCGCGCGCGGCGATATCATCGATGAGGAATCGCTGGTCAAGCTCATCCATGACGGCAAGATCGCCGGCGCCGGCCTCGACGTCTACGAGCACGAGCCGGCGCTGAACAGCAAGCTGCTGAAACTCGCCCACAAAGGCAAGGTCGTGCTGTTGCCGCATATGGGCTCGGCGACGCTCGAAGGCCGTATCGACATGGGCGAGAAGGTAATCATCAACATCCGCGCCTTCTTCGACGGTCATCGCCCGCCCGACCGCGTGCTGCCGCTGCGGGCGTGACCGGCCATCGTGGCAGCGAATTCTGGTCGCGGCAGCTGCCTGCTCGCTTTTGGATAGCGTTTGCTTACAAAAGCACCTTGCGCATGGTGATTGAGGTCGGCCGGTCGTAACCTTTGTGTGCTGTCCGTTCGGTTTCGCGAAAGCCGAGGCGGGCGAAGGCAGCGTGGTTTCCAGTCAGTTCGACCCGGGTCTGGAGCTCGATGGCGGTCCTGTTGCGGCTGCGGGCAAGATCTTCGACGGCCTGCATCAGCTGTTTTCCAATGCCTTGTCCCTGAAGCGTCGGCTCGACCGCGAGCTTTCCAATATAGAGGTCGTCTGCGCGCTTCAGGACGAAGACGCAACCGACGATCTCGTTTCCCTTCAGTGCCAGGAATGCTGTCTCCTCCAGCGCTCTAGCCCTGAGATTTTCAACGGTGAGCCGATGCGCCGAGGACGGCGGGTCAATAACCTCGTCCATAAAGGCGAAGGCGCGCATGACCAGCGCCAGCACCTCGTCCCAACGGTCGAAATCGGCCGCAAGCTGCACGATGGAAACGTCGGCAGGCAGGCTCATGGGCTGGTTCGCTTGTAGCGGATCGTGTCGAAGCGTGCCGCCAGCGCATCGTAGAGCAGCAGTCGTCCGACCAGCGGCTCGCCAATCCCGGTGATCAGCTTGATCGCTTCCATGGCTTGCAGCGTGCCGATGACCCCGGTCAGCGCCCCGACAATGCCGGCCACCGCGCAGGATGGCACAAGTCCCGGCGGCGGCGCCTCGGGAAAGAGATCGCGGTAGCTTGGGTTCAACTTGCCGTCCGGGCCGGTTTCGAATGGCTTCAGTACGGTGACCGAGCCGTCGAAGCGGCCAACGGCGGCATGCACGAGCGGCCGGCTTTCCGCGGCGCAGGCGTCGGCCACCGCGTAGCGTGTCTCGAAATTGTCGGAGCCGTCAACGACGATGTCATAACGGGCAATGAGGGTAGGGGCGTTGTCGACGGTCAGCCTGAAATTGTGCTCTTCCACGACGACGTTTGGATTGATGCGGATGATCGCCGCTCTGGCACTGTCGGTTTTTGCCATGCCGACCATGTCCGTGCCGTGGATCACTTGTCGTTGCAGGTTGGAAAGCGAAACGATGTCGTCGTCGACGATACCGAGAGTGCCAATCCCTGCGGCGGCGAGATATTCGAGCACAGGCGCTCCCAATCCGCCGGCGCCAATGACGAGCACCCGCGCCCGCTTCAGCCGCTGCTGGCCGGCGCCGCCGATCTCGGGCAGCACGATGTGGCGGGCGTAGCGTTCGAGCTCTTCATCGGTGAGGGCGGCTGTGATCATCGCCGGACCATATAGCGGAGGAAAAAGCTTGTCAGGTATCAATGCATGCCGCTCAGAAGTGCGCCATGAACCAAGTTCAAATGGTCGGCCTGACCGTGCCGTGATCGACGGTCAGGAATTGCGCGCGTCCCTTGAGGCTGTCAAACAACGCGGCATCGGTCCCGGTCATGAAGGCCTGGCAGTTTAGTTCCTCCAGGATCGAGAACAAGGCCGCCCGTCGACCGCCGTCGAGATGGGCGGCGATCTCGTCGAGCAGCAGGATCGGTGTCATGCCCGACATCTCACCGGTTAGCCGCGCATGCGACAAGACAATGCCGACCAGCAGCGCCTTCTGCTCGCCGGTCGAACAGAGCTCGGCCGGCATCGCCTTGGGCCGGTGGCGCACCACGAGGTCGGAACGGTGCGGGCCGTCGAGCGTGCGTCCGGCGGTGCGGTCGCGGTCGCGCCCCTGGACAAGCGCACGACGGAACCGTTCCTCTACGTCGACGGCCGGCAAAATACCGAGTTCGCCTTCCAGTTCGCCAGAGATGCCGATGTCGGCTTGCGGAAACGGTCCGTCGCCGGGCAGCCGGTCGATCATGGCGGCGAGCAGGCGCACCAGTTCGGCACGCGCCGCGGCAATCGCCACGCCGGTCTCGGCCATTTGCATCTCGATCGCATCGAACCAGGCACCGTCGCGTGAACCGTCGGCGAGCAGTCTGTTGCGGCCGCGCATTGCCTTTTCGTAGTCAAGCGCGCGCTGGCCGTGGCCAGGATCGATCGCCAGCACCAGCCGGTCTAGGAAGCGCCGGCGGTCGGCAGCCGGCCCGGGGAACAGGCCGTCCATGGCCGGTGTCAGCCAGACCACGCGCAGCCATTCCAGCATGTCTTCGGCTGAGCGTGCCGTCGCGCCGTTGATCCGCACCCGCCGGCCGGCTTCGCCGTCGCTGCCCGATATTCCGGTACCGATCTCGACCTGGCCTTCCGGCCCGTCAAGCCGGGCATGCAGCGCAAAGCCACCGTCGCCGCCTTCGCGCGCCACCTCGGAATAGGGTGCGCGGCGCAGGCCGCGGCCCGGCGTGAGCAGCGAGATCGCTTCAAGCAGATTGGTCTTGCCGGCGCCATTGTCGCCGGAGAAAACGACAGCGCCGGGATCAAGGTCGATTGCCAACGCCGCATAGTTGCGGAAATTCGTAAGTATGAGCTTACTTATGTACGTCTGCTGCGGTTTTGCAGATCTGGTCACGACAGCAAGATGGCCCCGTTCGGGCCCTACACCCGCATCGGCATCAGCACGTAGAGCGCGGTCTCGTCGGCCATATCGTGGATCAGTGTCGGGGAACCGGCATCCGCCAGCATGAACTTCGCCTCCGTGCCGGTCAGTTGCGCGGCAACGTCGAGCAGGTATTTGGCGTTGAAGCCGATTTCAATCGGATCGGACGAATAGTCGGCCGCCAGTTCCTCGGTGGCACTGCCCGAATCCGGGTTGTTGACCGCAAGCGTGACCTGCCCTTCGGCGATCGAAAGCTTCACCGCCCGGCCGCGTTCGGACGAAATGGTCGAAACGCGATCGACGGCAGCGGCGAAACTCTGGCGATCGATAATCAGCTTCTTGTCGTTGCCGGTCGGAATGACGCGCTGGTAGTCCGGGAAAGTGCCGTCGATCAGCTTGGAGGTCAAGATAACGCTGCCGATGGTGAAACGGATCTTGGTGTCGGACAACTCGGTGGTGACTGCAACATCGGGATCGTCGACCAGCTTTTGCAGCTCGCTGACCGTCTTTCGCGGGATTATGACGCCAGGCATGCCCTCAGAGCCTGCCGGCGCATCGATCTCGGCGCGCGCCAGCCGGTGGCCGTCGGTCGCGACAGAGCGCAGCTTCAGCTTGCCGCCGGCCTCGTGCGTGTGCAGATAAATGCCGTTCAGATAATAGCGCGTCTCCTCGGTGGAAATGGCGAACTGGGTCTTTTCGATGAGGCCCTTTAGTCCGAAGGAATCGAGCCGGAAAATATGCGAGAACGACCCGGCTGAAAGCTCGGGAAAGTCGGACTGCGGCAGGCATTGCAGGCGGAAGCTCGAGCGCCCCGACGTCACCGTCATGGCGTTGCCGTCTTCGTCGGTCTTCAGCGCCACCTCCGCGCCGTCGGCAAGCTTGCGCACGATGTCGTAGAGCAGATGTGCCGGGACCGTCGTCGCCCCGCCACGTTCGACCTTTGCCGGCGTTGCTTCGGTCACCTCCAGGTCGAGGTCGGTCGCCTTCATTTCAAGGCTGGCCCCCTCGGCGCTGAGCAGCACGTTCGACAGGATCGGAATGGTATTGCGCCGCTCGACCACGCGGTGAACATGGTTGAGCGACTTCAGGAGATTTGACCGTTCCAGGATAACACGCATGACAAAACAGGCTCGCTTGAATGAATGAACGGGTCTCCGGCAAGCGGCGCCCCGCGAAAGGTCTGAACAGGCTCAGAATCTGCGTAAACTGACAGGAAAAACCCGGCAAACGCAAGCCCGCGCCACCGGTTCGGACCGGCTGCACGGGCTTTCTGGGGATAAAAAGGCCGGAGTCCGCGAGCCGGCGTTTTTCGGGCCGTCAGGCCTGGTCGTTGATCAGCCTTCTCAGCAATTCGAGTTCCTGCGCCAGTGTGTTGTCGGCACCGGAAAGATCCTCGATCTTGCGCACCGCATGCAGCACGGTCGTATGGTCACGACCGCCGAACCGCCGCCCGATCTCCGGCAGCGAGCGCGGCGTCATCACCTTCGACAGATACATGGCGACCTGCCGTGGCTTGACGATGGTGCGTGTGCGCCGGTTGGACAGAAGTTCGGTCTTCGACACGTTGTAGTGGCGCGCGACGATGCGCTGGATGTCCTCGATACGCACCCGCTTGGGTTCGCCCGAACGATAGATGTGGCCAAGGATCTCGTCGATGCGGTCGATGGTGATCTGCGGTTCGAAGGATTGACGAAACAAAAGCTGGTTGAAGGCACCTTCGAGCTCGCGTCCGCTGCCGGTCACCGTGCGGGCGACGTGGTTGAGGATCTCTTCGGAAATATCGAGCGACGCATCGTCGAGCTTGGCGGTGGCAAGCCTGAGCTTGAGCATACCGATACGCATGGCGAAATCCGGGGCTGACATTTCCAGCGCGACGCCGCCGTTGAGGCGCGAGCGGACGCGTGGCTCCAGCGACTCCAATTCCGACGGCGGCCGGTCGGCAGCGACCACCACTTGCTTGGCGCTGTCGAGCAGCATGTTGATTAAATGGCAGAATTCGTGCTGGATCGACTTGCCCTGCAGGAACTGCATGTCGTCGATGATGAGGAGGTCGATGTCGCGCAGCTGTTCTTTCAGCGTCAGTGCGTTGTTGTCGCGGATCGCGGTGGCGAACCGCCACATGAAATACTCAGCCGTCAGATAGACGACCCGCGATTTCGGATTCTGCTTCAGCGATTCTGCGGCGATCGCCTGCAACAGGTGCGTTTTGCCCAGCCCGACCGTCGCGTGAAGAAAGAGCGGATTGAAACGCACCGCGCTCGACTGCGATTCCGCGACCGCCTTGGCGGCGGCAAAAGCCACTCGGTTCGATGGTCCTTCGATGAAGGAGGTGAAAGTATAGCGTGGATCGAGTGGCGAACCGAGAACATTGTGCCGGAACTCGGTTTCTGCCGGCATCCCCGGGCGGGGTACCGGGACCCGTTCGACCCTGCTGGGGCTCGCCGTGCCCGCAGAGAGCGCGGTTTGCGTCTGCCTGGTCATCTTGCGCGCCGGGGCCACTTCTGGCTCGACGCTGTTGCGGCCCTGCCGTGTGGCGGTGCGAACCACGATCTCGATCTTGAGGATTTCCGGATCCTCGTGCTTCCACAACTCGGTGATGAGATCGAGATAGTGGCCGTTGATCCATGAACGCAGGAATGCGGTTGGCACTGAGATGCGGACAATGCCCTTAGAGGATTCAGCGACCTTCATGCGCCCGAACCAGCTCGAATAGACCTCGGTTCCCAGACGCGCCTTCAACTGGGCCTTGACCCGATCGAACTTCTGTTCAGCTTCATTGGAAGCCGCCATGTCGTTCCTTCCGATTAACGTTCCAGGAAATGGGAGGTCGCCTGTAAGCTCCCTTTCGATGCCGCCGCTCTGCATGATCGAGTTCCTTGTCTCTTGTACCTGTTTTCCGCCGGGGATGCGCCTCCTGCATCCATGTTTCCGGCGACCGTGTCTTCGCTGCGACACCATCGCCGCCGCCGGGCTGATGAATCGCCTCGTTGTCGGTCCGGCGCCGAAGAGCCGATCCGCTTTGGTCATGTCAGGGCAACAAAATGCCGTCCGGCGAAAAACCGCCGGCGCACCGTCGACCTGCCATGTACAATTACGCCAGTCCCCTACCGTATCGAAAAGACAAACCAACCCCGTCCGCGGAGTTGAATCCGCGCTGTAAACTCTGCCAATTTGAGCTGGCCGGTTTCAGGCTGGTCAAGGGCCAAGGGCCCGTCCCTTCGATGGACAGACATTACCGAAATCGCTGTGGATAGGGCAAGGCCACCCCTAACGGATTTTTAAGGAATCTGACTAGCAAGGGACGTTTCGAACGCCATGCCGCAACAGTTGATTTTGACAAAGCCATTGTGATTCAAACCCTTTTCCGGCGAATGTGAAAAAGGCCACACAACGCGAAATTTTCTGAAATAATTCACTTGACAGCCAATTGCCGCCTATCGGCCACAGCCGATGTGAACAAGCTGTGGATCACCATCGGTAAGCCTCTGAAAAAAAACAGTAATCTGTGACGCTCGGAAATTTTCGCATTGGCGGTTTCGAAGGCTGCGAATATCAGCGGGTATGTATACGCCGGCAAAGCATTTCGAACTTTGAAATGCATGCGGGGCGCCATTTTGCGGGCTTTCTTTTAAGTACTTGCCGGCAAACGAAAAAAACCCGGCGCGATTGGCCGGGTTTGAAGAAGCGCAGTTCAGGAAAAGATATATTAGGCCGACAGCACCTTGACCCGTTGGGCCAGCCGCGACACCTTGCGCGATGCCGTGTTCTTGTGCACCACGCCCTTGGTCGCGGCGCGCATCAATTCCGGCTCGGCCACCTTGAAGGCAGCCTGTGCGGCCGCCTTGTCGCCGGCCGCGAGCGCCTCTTCGACCTGGCGGATGTAGGTCCGGACGCGGGAGCGGCGGTTCTTGTTGATCGCTGCGCGACGGGCGATCTTGCGCGTTGCCTTTTTGGCCGAGGAGGTATTGGCCATGGTGCCTCTCTTCTGATCTGGTGGGCGCTTGCGGGATACCGCAGGGCGCAAAAAACAAACGGGCAGCCACAGGGCCGCCTCGGTTGGTGCGGCTTATAGTTCAGCTTTTCCGGCGCGTCAACGCTGCAGCGCTTTCTTTTTGACCGGCGCCTTCGTCATCTCATCGGTTCGTGAAATTCGGCTTCCGCTTGCCGCTGAAGGCCGCCATGCCTTCCTTCTGGTCATCCAGCGCAAACAGCGAATGAAATAGCCGGCGCTCGAACCGCAGACCCTCGGTGAGCGTCGTCTCATAGGCGCGGTTGACGGCCTCCTTTGCCATCATCACCGACGGCAAGGAAAAACCAGCGATCTTGGACGCTGCCTTAAGCGCTTCCTCGATCAACTCGCCGGCTGGCACCACGCGCGAGACAAGGCCGGAACGCTCGGCCTCGGATGCGTCCATCATTCGACCCGTCAGGCACATATCCATCGCCTTCGACTTGCCGACAAAGCGGGTCAGGCGCTGCGATCCGCCCATGCCGGGCATGACGCCCAGCGTGATCTCGGGTTGGCCAAACTTGGCGGTGTCGGCGGCGATGATGAAGTCGCACATCATCGCCAGTTCGCAGCCGCCCCCCAGCGCATAGCCCGCCACTGCCGCGATGATCGGCTTTCGTGCCCGCGTAAATTCCTCCCAGCCGACGAAGAAATCCTGCAGATAGGCATCCACATAGGAGATGGACTGCATTTCCTTGATATCGGCACCTGCCGCGAAAGCCTTTTCCGAACCAGTGATGACCATGGCGCCGATGTCGGCATTGGCGCCCATGCTATTCACCGACGCGACCAGTTCCGCCAGCACTTGTGAATTCAGCGCGTTGAGCGCCTGCGGCCGGTTCAGCGTAATCAGCCCGACCTTGCCGCGGGTTTCGACGATGATGGTTTCATAGCCCATGCTTTGCTCCTCCTCGGTTCTGGTTCAAGCCTGACAGGCCCGGCAGTGGAAGGTCGAACGACCGCTTTGCACGATACGCTCGATGTGGCCGCCACAACCAGGCTTGGAGCAGCCTTCCCCCTCGCGATCGTAAACCGCGAAGGAATGCTGGAAGTAGCCCAGTGATCCATCGGTCTGCATATGATCGCGCAACGACGAGCCGCCGGCGGCGATCGCATCGGCGACGACCGAGCGGATTGCTTCGGCCAGGCGTTCGCTTTGCTCTTTGGCTTTCTTGCCGGCTCTCGCGAGGGTGCCCGCTTCGCGCAGCGGCGACAGGCCGGCCCGCCAAAGCGCTTCCGAGACGTAGATATTGCCTAGCCCGGCAATCAGCCTCTGGTCCAGAAGTGCCGCTTTCAGCGGTGACTTGCGACCTTTCAGCAACGAAGCGAGCAGCGCGCCGTCCAGTGCGTTGCCTGTAGGCTCGACGCCTAATCCCGCCAGCATCGGATGCATGTCGGGCTCGCCTTCCGAAAACAGCATGAACCCGAAGCGGCGCGGGTCGTTGAAGATCACGCGAGAGCGGACGCCGGAAGGGGATGCGATGTCGAAGACGACGTGATCGTGAGCAGTGTTTTTCGAGCGTTCGTGGTGGAACGCGCCGGGCGTTGCGCTCTCGTCGGCCGTTTCGATGCGAAACGAACCCGACATGCCGAGATGGCAGATCAGAACCGGGCCGTTGTCCATGTGCATTGTCAGATATTTGGCACGGCGGCCGAGCGCCGCAATCGTCTTGCCGGTCAGCCGCTCCGAAAATCTCTCGGGGAACGGAAACCGCAAATCCGGCCGGCGTGCCTCGACACCGACAATGCGGGCACCTTCAAGGGCCGGCTGCAGACCGCGCCTGACTGTCTCTACCTCCGGCAGCTCAGGCATGGCCACCTATCGTGGCATGGAAGGAGGTGCCGTGACGGCCGCGCGCCAGCCCGAGATGTTCGGCCACGGTTTCGCCGATGTCGGCAAATGTTGTCCTCAGTCCGATGTCTGCGCCTTTGAAACCCGGCCGTGTCCCGATAATCGGAATACGCTCGCGCGTGTGGTCGGTGCCGCGCCACGTCGGATCATTGCCGTGATCGGCGGTCAAGATGAGCAGATCGCCTGGCCTCAGCCGTGCGAATGCCTCGGGCAGGCGCCGGTCGAAAGCTTCGAGTGCGGCGGCATATCCCGCAACGTCGCGCCGATGCCCGAACTCGGTGTCGAAGTCGACAAAGTTTGCGAAGACGAGGTCGCCGTCGCGGGCGTCTTCCATGGCACCAAGCGTTTTGTCGAACATCGCCATGTTGCCGGCAGCCTTGCGGACTTCCGAGATCCCCCGATGGGCGAAAATGTCGCCGATCTTGCCGATCGCGATAACCCGGCTGCCGCGCGCCGTCAGCCGGTCGAGCAGCGTCGGTTCCGGTGGCGGTACGGCATAGTCGCGACGATTATGCGTTCGCTCGAACGTGGCGGCGGTTTCACCGATAAACGGCCGCGCGATGACGCGGCCGATATTCAGCGGATCGACGAGCCTGCGCACCAGTTTGCAGAACTCGTAAAGCCGTTCCAGGCCGAAATGAACCTCATGCGCGGCGATCTGCAGGACGGAGTCGATCGAAGTGTAGCAGATCGGCTTGCCGGTGCGGATATGGTCTTCGCCGAACCGTTCGATAATCTCGGTGCCCGGAGCATGGCAATTGCCGAGGATGCCAGGCACCTTCCCTTCACGCACCATTGCTTCGGTCAACTCGGCCGGAAAGGCAGGAATCTTGTCTGGGAAGTAACCCCAGTCGAAACGGACCGGCAGGCCGGCTATTTCCCAATGGCCCGATGGCGTATCCTTGCCGCTCGAAACCTCTTGGGCCGCGCCGTGAAAGGCGGCGGCAAGCGGTGCACTGCCGGCATTCTCAAACCTGAAACCCGTTGCCGTTGCCGCGGCCTGGCCGAGACCGAGCGCGAGCATGTTTGGTACAAGAAGGGGTCCGGCACGCAGGCCTTCGCGGTCGGCGCGGCCTTCTGCGCAGGCCCGCGCGATGTGTGCGAACGTATTGGAGCCGGTGTCGCCATAACGTTCGGCATCGGCCGCGCCGCCGATGCCGAAGGAGTCGAGGACAAAAAGGAAGGCGCGTGCCATCGAAAGGTTCATCATTGCCTGTGTGTTGGCTCAGACATAGGGTTCCGCGCCGCCATTGGCAATTCGGAAACCCAAACAGCACGGCTTGGCGTGCTGGTCCCGGAGAGACGAATCGCGGCATGGTCGATCTGCGGATGGAAATGCGCGGCGCGGAGCTCGCATGAGGCTTGCCCTGACAGCATTCGCCACCGTACTGGCTTTGCTGCTGGATGCGTCTTGCACAAACCTGGCGCGAGCCGATTGGCGCGATGTTATCAGAACGTTCCGTATCGGTATCGTCGCCGAACCGTTGCCGGTCGAGGGACTATGTGCTGGCTGCAGCCATCGTGCGTCTAGTCTCGGCCCGCGGTCGCAAGCAATAGCAACAGACCGGTTAGCGGGCTTCAGGCGTCAGCAATCGCTGCACGGAATGGTCGGGCTCCTGCGCGGCCGCAGATAATAAGTTTCCGCCATCGATATCGAATTGAAGACCGAGCTCAACCCGAACCGGCTTTGGCCGTCCGCCGACCAGGTAATGATTGGCTTGTAGGCGAGATCGCTTTCGACCCGGATGAGGAACGTGCCTTTGATCTTGAGCGCGCTAGGGACCGTTGTGGTGGAATCCTTGACCGCGTCGACGCTAGAGACGCCATCGACCAGTTTGCGCGACCACACGACCAGGACTTTCGGCGTCGTCTCGTTCGTCACCTGTATCGCCGTGATAATGATCTTCGGTTTCGAGCGGTTGTAGGGCTGGAGCGTGGAACTGCCGATCGCCATGATGGCATCGACATCGGCCGCCTTGACGGTCTGCTGCTGCGTGACGAGGTCCGCTACCATGCTGCCGATGCGGCTGACCTTCTTGCTGGTCTCGATGGCTTGCGAGGCCTCCATTGTCATAAAGTACATGATCAACAGGATAGGCACGATGAGGGCAAACTCGACAGCCGCAATACCGCGGCGGTCCGAGCAAAGTCGGACTGCTCTTGTACAAATCCCTGCGATGCCCAGCTGTGCCCCCGCACGAATCATGGCTTTGCCCTTTTCAAGCGACTACGTGGTTCAGTTGTCGAACGGCTCGTTCTGCCAAGTGATCGAAGCAAAATGCAGCGTTTTGCCGTCCTTCAGGTTGGCCATCGATTTGGCCATGAAGTCGGTCATCACCGGCCATTTGTAAAAAACACGCAGCATGTTTCTCGACTCCGCCAGGCCAGGTGCGACGGTGAAGGTCTGTGTGCTCGTGCCTTTGGTCAGCACGACGTCGCCATCCTGGACCTTGAAACCGGCCAGCGCCGCATCGGCGAAGGTCGGATATTCGCGCAAGTCCACCAGCAATCCGGGACAGGTCTTGGCGACCATGATCTCCAATTTGGTGCAGATCATATCCCGCAGCTTGGTGCCGGACACATCGGTCGGTCTTAATTGGCCGGTACGCAGCTGGCGCGCGATGTCGTCGGTTGCGTTTGCCATCACTTCCTGTGCGGCAAAAGAAATGCAGCTCTCCAGGATGGCGAAGACAAGAAGCGCGAAAGGAATTGCAAGCATGGCGAATTCGATCGCCGTGCTTCCGCGGCGGTCGCCCAAAAACCGTCTTGGAGAACCTGCTCGTCCTGCCTTGCTCATGTCCGCTGCCCGCCGATGCCGCTTCTGTATCGGTCCACCCTTAGTCGGAACCGATTGAAGTCCGGTTGGAATGACCGTTAAATTCAACGGGAAGGCCTTAACCCGGCGATAACCGAAGCACGTTCCCGCCAAAGACGGAGACGTCGGCTAGCTAATGCACGGCGCTCATTTCGGCTTCAGAGGCCTTCTCGGCATCGCTCTTATACGAGCTTTCGCAATATGGCGCACAGGACATGGTCTGTACTTCGGAACGCCGATAGATGCGCACCGACGACGCTGCCTGGCGCACGACGGTTATTTGCTCATCGACGATCGGATTGCCCTGCTGGTCGAGGACGACGAGATTGGTGACGCCAAATCCCTTGCCGGTCAGTACGATCGTCGATGCGTCCTGCACGGAGGCGTCGGCGATCGCCGGATTGCCGACGACAATCGTATCGGCGGCGCGCGACAATTTGATGATCTTTGCCTGGTTCATCGTCACCTCGATGCCGGCGCCGGCCTTGGCTGGAAAGGCGAAAGCCGCTGCGGCAAAAAGCACGGCAACTGGAAATGATGATCTCGGCCCGGCCATTGAGGCGCCCCCTGGCAAACTGTTCAACGGAACATGAACGAGATTGGTGAACCAACCGTTAAGCGGCTGGAATTCAGAATCAAGCCGGAACCGGCATTGGGTCTAGCCGGCACGGCTGAAACGTCTTTGCCGAATTGCGCCTGTTGCGCCTTTTGTCGGCCGGGGCCCTGGCGGCGGGTATTTTAGTTCTGGGTTAACCACGCAATGTCGTCGAAGCGGGAAAGGAATCGGTAAGCCTGTTTATTAAGCCGATTGAAACAGCTTCTCCTTAGATTCGCAGTATCCGATCAGCCACCAAGAGAAGTTGACGGAAGTGCTGTAACAATTGGAGTAGGAGCTCGAATGTCTAACCTCATCGCACGTTTTGTGAAGGACGAATCCGGCGCGACCGCTATCGAATACGGTCTGATCGCCGCTCTTATCGCACTCGCCATCATGGTCGGCGCCGGCCAGCTCGGCAACTCGCTGAACGCCAAGTTCACCGCCATCTCCACTAAGGTGAACGGTAGCTGACCGTAACGGGTTCGCTTGTTCTGAAATAAGGGCCGCCGCACTGGCGGCCCTTATTTAGTCCTGGTATGAATTGAAATTTGCGCCTCATCAGTCGTTAGTCGAATAGGATTGGGTTGGGGGCCAGATGCAATTGGGTCATAGGCGCGCCGATGCTTGAAGCCGTGATCTTCGTCGTATTTCCGTTCTGCATGCTTTTTGCCGCGATCTCCGACATGCTTTCGATGACGATCGCCAATCGCGTGCCGGTGTTGCTTGTGGTCGTCTTCGCCTTGGTTGCGCCTTTGACCGGTATGGACTGGGCCACCTATGGCTGGCATTTCGCCGCCGCCGGCCTGGTTCTCGCGGTGACGTTCGGCCTGTTCGCGCTGGGCGGCATGGGCGGCGGCGACGCCAAGCTTCTGGCTGCCACTGGCATGTGGATGGGACTGAACATCCATCTCATCGAATACCTCGTCGCCTCGACATTCATCGGCGGCCTGCTGACGCTAGCCATCCTCGCCTATCGAAAATCGCCGCTTGCCGCCGTCACAAGCCATAATCCGTTCCTGCGCCATTTCGCCGATGAGGCGACCGGCGTTCCGTACGGCATCGCGCTTGGCATTGGCGGTCTGCTCACCTATTCCGACTCGCCATTGATGGCCTGGGCACTCACCAGGCTGGCGGGCTGAATTTCACTTTACGCGGTTGGCGCCGAGCAGGCGAGTTGGCCACGTTTTCCTTCGGGCCGGGCTTGTCGGTCCAATTTATATAAACGTTAAATTAATCACGATCGTAAGTATAACATTAACCTTGTTTTGACGATTGCCGCTGCAAAGTCCCGCTTGGCTACGTGGTTTGCCAAGGCGAGGTTCGGACAGATGCCAGCATCCCGATTGATTATTCTGAGCGTGGCGATAGCCGCGGCCGGTGGTGCAGGCTATGTCGCGAAGAACATGGTCGTGGCTCCGCCGCCTCCGGTTGTCGATTCCGGTCCTCAGGCGCCGGCGATCGCGCTGCAGGATGTGCTTGTTCTTTCCGGCGACGTTCCGATGGGCAGTCCGCTTGAAAACAACATTTCCTGGGAGTCATGGCCGTCCGCAGGCATCAACGCAAATTTCATCACCCGCGCCGCCGAGCCTGAAGCGCTGGACAAGCTGAAGGGCGCCGTCGCTCGCGTGGCGCTCTACGCCGGCGAGCCGCTGCGGCGCTCGAAGCTGATCGGTGAAGGGCAAAGCTTCATGTCGTCGATCCTGCCCTCCGGCATGCGGGCCGTTGCCACAAGCATCTCGGCCGACACCTCGGCCGGTGGCTTTATTCTTCCCAACGATTTCGTCGACGTCATCATGACCCGCCGAGCCGATCCCGCCAATGGCGGTGGTCCGGGCTTCACGACCGAAACTATCCTGAAGAACATTCGCGTCCTGGCGATCGACCAGACCATTCAGGAGGACGAGGAAGGTAAGAAGACCAGGGTTGGCCAGACCGCCACCCTGGAACTGACGCCGCAGCAGTCCGAGATCATCACCGTCGCACAGCAGATGGCGGATCGCCTGACATTGGCGCTGCGCTCGATCAAGGACAGCCAGGACAAGAATGTGGGCGAAGCCGATTACCTGGTTTCCGGCAATGGCCGGCGCGGAACAGTGCGGTTGATCAAGTCGGGCGAAGTTTCCGAAGTGGGGGCAAGGAAATGAGGCTAAAAACCAAACTGCCGCTCATCCTGGCTGCGGCGATCGGCCTGTTTCTCCTTGGAACGAATGCATATGGCATTGTCGATGCCAGTGCGGCGGGCAATGCCAGGGTGACGGCTTCGACCGCCACCCAGCGGGTTAAGCTCGGACTGAACAAGTCGGTGGTCATCGACCTCCCGAGCGATGCCTACGACATTCTCGTCGCCAACCCCGCTGTAGCCGACGCGGTGACCCGCACCGCCAGGCGCATCTATCTGTTTGGAAAGGCGGTCGGCGAGACAAATATCTTCGTCTTTGGCTCGAATGGCGAGCAGATCGTCAGCCTTGACCTAGCGGTCGAACGTGACGTCGCCGGGCTGGAGGATTATATCAAGCGCTTCATCCCGTCATCGGAGGTCAAGGTCGAGTTGCTGAACGACAACGTCGTTCTGACCGGAACCGTGGACACTCCTCTGGACGCCAAGCGCGCGGCCGATCTGGCAACTATTTTCGTGTCCGGCGGCGAGGCAACCACGGGTCAATACTCGCAGACCGCTGCCGGCGGTTCGGCTGAAGCCGGCGTCGCGATCGATAACCCGGATGCCGAGCGCCGCGTCAGCAAGATCGTCAACCTGCTGCAGATCATCGGCGACGACCAGGTGACGCTGAAGGTGACGGTCGCGGAAGTCAGCCGCTCGGTGATGAAGCAGCTCGGCGTCAACATGGTGGGCAACGGCAGCAGCAACGGCATCAGCTGGGGCGCGGTAAGCGACAATTTCACTGGTTTGGGCAAGTCGCTGTCGAACTCGGGCCTCTCTATCGGGAGCTCGACGCTGCAGGCCTACATCAATGCCATGGAACAGTCCGGTGTCATGAAAACCCTCGCCGAACCAACATTGACGGCCGTATCCGGCGAGAAGGCGACCTTCAAGGTTGGCGGCGAATACAACATGGTGACCAGCGTTTCCCAAGCCGTATCAAACGATAACCAGACCGGTCTGAAGACGTATTCGGTCGAGAAGATCGAATACGGCATTGGCCTGGAATTCCAGCCGGTGGTGCTGTCTCCCGGCCGTATCAGCCTGAAAGTCAGAACCTCGGTTTCCGAGCCGACAACGGAGGGATCTGTGTCTTTGTCCGAAGGCGTAACGAGCCCGGGCATGAATGCCCTGTCGCTCCGCAAGCGCTTGGCCGACACAACAGTGGAACTGCCTTCGGGCGGCTCGATGATGATTGCCGGCCTTGTCCGCGATGATCTCAGGCAAGCTGTCAACGGCTTGCCCGGTCTGACAAAGATTCCAGTGCTTGGCGCGCTGTTCCGCAGCAGGGATTTCGTTCGCAACGAGACCGAGCTCGTCATCATCATTACGCCCTATCTGGTGAAGCCGGTGGCGCGCAACGATCTTGCCAAGCCGGATGACAATTTCAACGCCGCCAGCGATGGCGCCGGCATTTTCCTTGGCCGCGTCAACCGTGTCTACGGCACCATGCAGACCAACAAGCCCAACGGCCGTTACCACGGCGTTGTCGGCTTTATCTACAAGTAAGCGGGGAAGCGGTCATGTCTAAGGCAACATCGAAGGCACGGGCGATCACCGCGACGCGGTCAGTCCATTCGCGAATCTGGCGGCCGGCCGTTCCCATTATGGCGATCGCGGTGGCGGCATTGCTGGCCGGCTGCGCCAATCGCGACAGCGTCACGGTGGGTGCCATACCGGACGATTATCGCACCACCCATCCGATCGTCATAGCTGAGAAGATACAGAAGATCGACCTTCCGGTCGGCGCCGGCGACCGTGGCATGACCAGATCCCAGCGTGACACGCTCCTGGGCTTCCTGGACGGATACGACAGGAGCGCGGCTCCGGTGCTGACGATCGAGATTCCGAGCGGCTCAGCCAACGAAATCGCAGCGGCCGCGGCCGGCCGCGATTTCGCCAGGCTGGCCATAGCCAGCGGCATCAGCCGGAAGCGGATCGACATGCGGTCCTATCAGTCTGTTTCGGCCGAAGCGTCCGCACCGGTTCGTGTTGCCTACGTCTCGGTGAAGGCTCAGACGGATAAATGCGGGCGCTGGCCCGAAGACCTGCTGCAGACTTCGGAAAACAAGCACTATGCCGATTTCGGCTGTTCGTATCAGAACAACCTGGCTGCCCAGATGGCCAATCCGTCCGATCTGATCGGGCCACGCAAGCCGACGCCGATCGACGCGGAAAATCGCGGCGCGGTGATCGACGTCTATCGTGACAGAGGTATTTCGGACGAATTCCTCGGCAATTCGGAAGTCGAATATTAACGAGTGTTGAGGCTCAACAAACCCTAAGCCGCGCAAGTCACGGAAAGTGATGACAATGAGCAATCTTGCCTATGACACAGAGGTACCGGGCGGCGAAACCTCGGAGCAGGATATTGCCGCGATGCAGGCGTTGCGGCCGATCCCGCGCATTTCGATCCAGGCATTTTGCGAGACCGAAGGCGTAGCCAATCCGGTCGAGCGCGCCGGCGAGGATCGCCGCATGGCCAAGGCCCATTTGAAGGTGCATATGGGGGGCATCCCCACCGCTATCGAATTCTATCAGTCGGCGCCGACGCCGAACCTGATCCTGCTTGAATCGCGCAGCGAGCCGAAGCTGTTGCTGGAACAACTCGCCCAGCTCTCCGAGCATTGCGACCCGACCTCCAAGGTGGTGGTTGTCGGCCACTACAACGATGTCGGCCTGTACCGCGAACTCATCCGTTCGGGCATTTCCGAGTATGTCATCGCGCCCGTATCGATGGCCGACATCGTCAGCGTGGTGTCTTCGATCTTCGTTGATCCGGAAGCTGAGCCGATCGGCCGCTCGATTGCCTTCATCGGCGCCAAAGGCGGCGTCGGCTCCTCGACCATAGCCCATAATGTGGCCTGGGCCATGTCGTCCCTTTTCAAATCCGAAGTGGTTGTCGCCGATCTCGACCTCGCCTTCGGAACGGCCAATATCAATTTCGACCAGGATCCGGCGCAAGGCATTGCCGAGGCAGTCTTCTCGCCGGAACGCGTCGACGAGGTCTATCTCGACCGGCTGCTCGCCCAATGCGCCGAGCACCTGTCGCTGCTTGCGGCCCCTTCGACCCTGGAGCGGGTCTACGATTTCGATCCAGACGCCTTCACCCAGCTTATCGACATAGCCCAGCGTAGCGCGCCGCTCCTCGTGCTCGATGTTCCCCACGTGTGGGCCGGCTGGACCAAGAACACGCTGGTCAAGGCCGACGAGATCGTCATCACGGCGACGCCCGAACTTGCCAATCTGCGCAACACGAAGAACCTGGTCGACATGCTGAAGCGGCTTCGTCCGAACGACCCCGCGCCAAAGCTTGTGATCAACCAGGCCGGTGTGCCGAAACGTCCTGAGATTACGCCGTCCGACTTCTCCGAATCGCTCGGCCTTTCGCCGATGTCGGTCATCCCGTTCGAGCCGCTTTTGTTCGGAAATGCTGCCAACAACGGACGTATGCTCGGTGAGATGGATGCCAAGAGTCCGGTTGTCGCCACGATCAACGAGATCGCCCATGTGCTGACAGGGCGCAGCGAAATCAAGGTGAAGAAAAAGGCTGGCCTCGGCAATCTGATCGGCAAGCTTTCGCGCAACAAGAAGTGATGCCTCAGCGGTGGAATTGGTAAGCGATCATGTTTGGTAAAAGAGGCAGCGACGACGGCAACCGGACCATTCCGGAATTCCGTCAGCCAGCACCCGCGCCTGCCGCGCCGGCGGCCGCGAACCCTGTGGAAGCGGCTGTAGCTGCCAGGCCGGCGGCGCTGCCGCCATCCGGCGCGCCTGCCGCGCCGGCGGTTCGCCGTGCGGTCGAGCCGCCGCCATTGGCGCCGGAGCCGAAAAGTATCCAGCGCCAAAAGAGCGAAACCTACTACGACACCAAAAGCCAGGTCTTCGCCGCACTCATCGATACGATAGATCTGTCGCAGCTCGCCAAACTCGATCCCGAAAGCGCGCGCGAGGAAATCCGCGATATTGTCAACGACATCATCGCGATCAAGAATTTCGCGATGTCCATCGCCGAGCAGGAAGAGCTTCTCGAGGATATCTGCAACGACGTTTTGGGCTACGGGCCGCTGGAGCCACTGCTTGCCCGCGACGATATTGCCGACATCATGGTCAATGGCTCCAAGAACGTCTACATCGAAGTCAACGGCAAGGTCGAGCAGACCGGCATCCGTTTCCGCGACAACCAGCAGCTCCTCAACATCTGCCAGCGTATCGTCAGCCAGGTTGGCCGCCGCGTCGATGAATCAAGCCCGATCTGCGATGCGCGTCTTCCTGATGGCTCCCGTGTCAACGTCATCGCACCGCCCCTGGCTATCGACGGCACCGCACTTACCATCCGCAAGTTCAAGAAGGACAAGCTGACGCTCGACCAGCTGGTCAAGTTCGGTTCGATTTCTCCGCAAGGGGCCGAGATTCTCAAGATCATCGGGCGTGTCCGCTGCAACATTGTCATCTCGGGCGGTACCGGCTCAGGCAAGACGACGCTGCTCAATTGCCTGACCAACTATATCGACCGCGAAGAACGCGTCATCACCTGCGAGGACTCAGCTGAGCTGCAATTGCAGCAGCCGCATGTGGTGCGTCTCGAAACCCGTCCGCCCAACCTCGAAGGCGAGGGCGAAGTGACCATGCGCGACCTGGTCAAGAACTGTCTGCGCATGCGCCCCGAACGTATTATCGTCGGCGAAGTGCGCGGACCCGAAGTGTTCGACCTGCTGCAGGCGATGAACACCGGCCATGACGGCTCGATGGGAACGATCCACTCGAACAGCCCGCGCGAATGCCTCAACCGCATAGAGTCGATGATCGCCATGGGCGGCTACACGCTGCCGCAAAAAACCGTGCGCGAGATCGTCGTCGGCTCCGTCGACGTGATCATACAGGCTGCACGCCTGCGCGACGGATCGCGGCGTATCACCCACATCACCGAGGTAATCGGCATGGAAGGCGACGTCATCATCACCCAGGACATCGTTCTCTATAACATCAAGGGCGAGGACGCGAACGGCAGGCTGCTGGGCGAGCACGTGTCGACTGGCATCGGCCGTCCGCATTTCTGGGAGCGCGCCCGCTACTACGGTGAGGAGCAGCGCCTCGCGGTCGCGCTCGAGGCGATGGAGAAACGCGCTGATTGATCCGTCTGGAAGCGTGGGGGCCAGGGTCGATGTTCGGAATTGACGGCACCGTATTGGCATTCGTCGTGCTCGCCGGCTTCAGCGCCGGCGCTGTGGCCTATGCTTTCCTGTTCAACCGGATCAGCACCGAGAAGCAGGTCGGCAAGCGGCTTGAATCGATCAAGACCGCCGAGACGGATCGTTCCGTCGTCAAGGCGTCGCGCGATCGCGTGGCGGAAGCGGCCAAGCGTCGCAAGTCCGTCCAGGATTCGCTGAAGGATCTCGATCAAAAGCAAAAGTCCAATCAGAGCCTGGTCAAGAAACCACCGCTGAAGATCCAAATCCGCCAGGCCGGCATGAAGATCTCGCTTGAGCGCTTCTATGTCTACTCGGCGGTCTGCGGCGTCGTATTGACGGCTCTTGTATATTTCATCGGCGCACCGTTGCTGGTCTTGCCGGCTGCGCTGCTGGTCGGCGTCTTGGGTCTGCCCCGCTGGTTCGTCTCGTTTCGCCGCGCGCACCGCGTCAAGGCGTTCCTCAACGAATTTCCGAACGCGCTCGACATCATCGTGCGTGCGGTAAAATCCGGCCTGCCGCTGAACGACGCCGTGCGTCTGATCGCCAACGAATCCCCCGAGCCGGTCAAGACCGAGTTCCGCCGCATAGTCGATTCGCAGCAAATGGGTTTGTCGATCCCTGACGCGGCCATGCGCATGCCAGAAACGATGCCGTGCACCGAGGCGAGCTTCTTCGGCATCGTCATCCAGATCCAGTCTCAGGCCGGCGGCAATCTTTCCGAAGCGCTGGGCAATCTTTCGCGCGTGCTTCGCGACCGCAAGAAAATGAAAGCCAAGGTCCAGGCATTGTCCATGGAAGCCAAGGCATCCGCCGTGATCATCGGCGCGTTGCCTTTCGTCGTCGCCTTTCTCGTCTATTTGACGAGCCCGAACTACATCATGCCCCTCTTCATCACCAGCACCGGCCATCTGATCCTCGGTTGTTCCGGCATCTGGATGTCGATGGGCGTCCTGGTAATGCGCAAGATGATGAATTTCGAAGTCTAGGACCCGTTATGACCGATCACGTCATCAGAACTCTCACCGACCCGTCCCTGCTGATCGCACTGCTGGTCGGCATCGCGGTGTTTGCGACCGTCTTCACGCTGCTGCCCGCTTTTGGCGGGAACCAGCTCAAGGCGCGCATGAAATCCGTAGCGCTGGAGCGCGATGAGCTGCGCGCCAAGCAGCGCGCGCGGCTGGCAGTCGAAGCCGACCGCCGCCGCAAGGGCCTGCGCGAAGAACAGTCGGTCGGCATGCGCAATATTGTCGATCGCCTGGATCTCAGGCGTGCGCTGGCGGATGAAGGTACCTTGCAGAAATTGAAAGTGGCGGGTTTTCGCGGGCAAAATCCGCTGACGCGCTTCCTTTTCTTCCGTCTCGTCCTGCCCTTCATCGGCTTTGCATTGGCGGCGATGTATCTGTTCGTGCTCGGCGGATTGCCCGAGCAGCCGCTTTTCGTGAAGCTGTTCGTGTGCATCGTGGTAGCCTATGCGGGATTCTACGCGCCGGTGCTCTACGTCAACAACCGCGCTACCAAGCGCAAGCAATCGATTCAGATGGCGTGGCCGGACGCGCTCGACCTGTTGCTGATATGCGTCGAGTCCGGCATGTCGGTGGAAGCGGCGCTTCGCAAGGTCGCCGATGAGATCGGCGCGCAATCGGTGGCATTGGCGGAAGAATTCATCCTGACAAACGCCGAGCTTTCCTATCTGCAGGAGCGCAAGCAGGCCTACGAGAACCTTGCAAGCCGAACTGGCCTGGAATCCGTCAGGTCGGTGTCCCAGGCGTTGGTTCAGGCCGAGCGCTACGGCACGCCCGTGGCGCATGCATTGCGGGTGCTTGCCAGTGAGAGCCGCGACATGCGCATGAATGCCGCCGAGAAGAAGGCGGCCGCGCTGCCGCCGAAGCTCACCGTGCCGATGATCCTGTTCTTCCTGCCGGTGCTGTTCGCCATCATTCTGGGTCCCGCCGGCATCCAGGTGAGCCAGCGCGGCATCTTTGGCGACCAGCCGAAATCAAGCAGCGAGTAGCGCCAGCGGCGTTGCCAGAAACGCTGATACGATTCAGAGCCACGCTGCCGGTGCAGCGCGGCTCTTTGCGTTAGACATGTTGCGGAATTCGCGCGCCGGTTCGGCGCTCGAAGCGGTCAGTTGGTGGCGGGCTTTGCCTTGTCCTGGTCCTTGAGCTGGCTCCAGGCATTCTGCTGCGCCAGCATCTGGCGAAGGTAAGCGACGTTAGCCTGCGCCTGATCCGGCGACAGCTCTTGCGAGGCGATCTTCTCTGCCTCGTCGAAACGGCCTTGCAGACCGACGACCAGCGCAAGGTTCTGGCGGACGCGGCTGTCTGCATTCGGCTGCTGGGCGGCTGAGCGCATATAGGTTTCGGCTGTGCGCAAATCACCTTCCAGCACGTACGACATGCCGAGATTGGAAAGGATCGACGGTTCGTTCGGCCTGAGGTCAAGCGCCTTGCGATAGCCTTGGCGAGCCTCGTCCTTCTGGCCGAGCTGGTCGAGAATAGCAGCTTCCGCCGATACCAGTTTCCAGTCAGGATATTCGGGCGTCTGGGCGCGGCGCACGGCATCGAGTGCCGGCTCGAACTGTCCGTTGGCGGCAAGCGCCTTGCCATAGGCGGCGAGCACGTCGCGATCCTTCGGCAAGGCGATCGCCAGCTTGCGCATCACCGCAAGCGATTGGTCTGCGTCGCCGTCCATCTGCAGCGCCGCGGCATAATTTGTCGCGATCCGCTTGTCGCTGGGGTTTTTCGAATAGGACTGGCCGAGCGCCATCGTAGCGTTGTGCAGTTCGCCCGCCGACATTGTTTCCAGCGGCTTGCCGCTTGGACGAGAAATCGAGCCAGTCGTCAATTTGCTGGTTCCGCAGCCGGCGACGCCTGCAGCAAGCACCATCATCAACGCCGTGGTGATCAGCCTATTTGCGCTGGCGTTCATCCTGCGGTTGGTCGGCATCGGCACCAGGGCTCCGTTCATGCGCGTGACCATTTGCGAGGTCATCTTTCCTCCCGCAGAAATATTCTGTTAACCCTAACGGAGAGTTAAGAAACGCCGACTCGGAAGCCGGAGGCCAGCGAATGCCTGTCGAACTCGTCGAGAAAGAATTGAGCAATGCGCTGCCGGTCCATCTGGTGGCGAAGGATGCTCTGGCGGCGGCGGGCCTTGCGCCATCCTCGGTCGCCTGGGCCAAGGCCAACGGCTTTTCCGGCGAGGCCGGCAGGACGCTGATCATGCCTGGCGACAACGGCGCGATTGCCGGAGCCCTGTTCGGCACCGGTGATGGCGAGGGCGCACTGGCCATCGGCGCACTAGCGAGAGCCTTGCCCGCAGGCGAGTGGCATTTTGCGTCCGCACCGGCCAAGCCGGAGCTTACGGCACTCGCCGTGGCGCTCGGCGGCTATGTCTTCACCCGCTACGGCAAGAAGCCAGGCAAGACGCTTCGCCTCGCGCTGCCGGCAGGCACCGACGCCGCCCGCATCCGCCGCCTCGCCGATGGCATTTTCCTGGCGCGCGATCTGGTTAACACGCCGACCAGCGATATGGGCCCCGGGCAGTTGGAAAAGGCCGCCCGGACCTTGGCCGCGACGCACAAGGCCGAAATATCGGTGACCAAAGGCGACGATCTTCTTACCGCCAACTTTCCGATGATCCACGCCGTCGGTCGGGCTTCTGCCGACGCGCCACGCCTGATCGACATGATTTGGGGGCCGAACAATGCCCCCAAGATAACGCTGGTCGGCAAGGGCGTCTGCTTCGATACAGGCGGTCTCGACATCAAGCCGTCCTCGGGCATGCTTTTGATGAAGAAGGACATGGGTGGCGCTGCCAACGTGCTGGGTCTCGCTTCCATGATCATGGCCACCGGGTTGAAGGTTCGGCTGCGCGTGCTCATCCCGGCTGTCGAGAATTCGATAGCCGGCAACGCCTTCCGGCCAGGCGACGTGCTGGTGAGCCGCAAGGGCATTACCGTCGAAATCGGCAACACCGACGCCGAAGGACGGCTGGTGCTCGCCGATGCCCTGGCCTTGGCCGATGACGAAGAGCCGCAGATGCTGGTCGATATGGCAACGCTGACAGGCGCTGCCCGTGTTGCGCTCGGTCCCGACTTGCCGCCGTTCTATACCGGTGACGAGACGCTTGCATCCGAGCTGGCGGACGCCTCCGTTGCGGTCGAGGATCCGCTATGGCGGATGCCGTTGTGGAAGCCCTATGACGCCAAGCTGGCGTCGAAGGTGGCCGACGTCAACAACGTCACGCCGGACGGTTTCGCCGGCTCGATCACCGCGGCGCTTTTCCTGAAGCGCTTCGTGGAAAAGACCGCCGGCTGGGCGCATGTCGACATCTTCGCCTGGAACCCGTTCGACCGCCCGCACGGCCTTGCCGGTGGCGAAGCGCAAGGCATCCGGGCGCTGGAGCAGGTCATTTCGAACCGCTACGGCTGATTCTCGGGCATAGCCGACGAAGGTTATTGACTGAAACGGAACCGAAACAATTTTCCGTCATGCTGGACGGATGTCGATTATCATGCGTCCAAGCCAAGCGTTGCGACTATGGCAACAGGTGGTGCTGTCGGAGGTGCGCGACGACGCGCCCGATCTCACCATGCGCCAGACGGCGATCCTGTTCACCATCTATCTCGATCCGCCGCCCCACACGGTACGGGGGTTAGCCGCCCGCCTCAACGTCACCAAGCCGGTGATCACCCGTGCGCTCGATACGATGGGGGCGCTGAAACTGGTGTCGCGCCACCGCGACGAGCTCGACAAGCGCAACGTGCTGGTCAGGCGCACAGTCGAAGGCGCGCTCTTTGTCGAGCGCTTTGGCGATGTTATCATTGCCAGAGCCCAAGAGTTGCCCATTTGAACGAGTTGCCGATTTGACCGCCAGGGATGCCCGCCTCCATGCCTTCCGCTCCGATCTCGCCGACGCCAGGCTGCGAGGCGAGGTCGCCGCCGACCGTTTCGTCGCCGGCCGGCCGGCTCGCATATCAGCCTGCGTCGCCGACATCCGCAAGGCGCCGCGCCCGGACGCCGGCGTCGATACCCAGCTTCTGTTCGGCGAAGACGTCCTCGTCTTCGAGGACGTTGAGGGCTGGGCCTGGATACAGGCCGAGCGCGACGGCTATGTCGGCTATGTCGCCGACACCGTGCTGGGCGGTCGGGAGCATGCGCCCACCCATGTTGTCTCGGTGCCGCGCACTTTCCTCTATCCGGGACCGGATTTGCGGTTCCCGGTGAGCGGGGAGCTCTCGATGGGGTCATTGGTGGCGGTGACGGGCTCAGCGGAAACGCGCGGCACGCATTATGCTCTGCTGCCGTCCGGCCAGGCGGTCATCTCGAGTCATCTCAGGCCGGTCGCCGAGGTTCATCCCGACTACGTCGCGGTCGCCGAGGCGTTTCTCGGCACGCCCTATCTGTGGGGCGGCGTCTCCGGCTTCGGCATCGATTGTTCCGGTCTCGTGCAACTTGCAATGCACATGGCTGGCAGGCAAGTGCTGCGCGACACCGACATGCAGGCGGCGACCGTCGGCGAGCCGCTCGAACCCGGGCCGGATTTTGCCGGGTTGCGGCGCGGCGACCTGGTCTTCTGGAAAGGCCACGTCGCGATCATGACAGATCCGGAGACCATGATCCACGCCAACGGCCACACCATGCTGGTGTCGCGTGAAGGACTGAGGGAGGCGGTCGCCCGTATCGGCTATCTCTATGGCGGACCGACCGGGTTTCGCCGGCCGTAGCGCGAATCGATCACCTTTTGTTCTGATTCTGCTTGGCGATTGCGCGCCGCCGCGCTACGTCTGGCGCGTGACAGAGCAGCCGCGCCTTGCCGAACAGAATGCCGCCGTCGTCCTGCCCGAGCCATTTGTCAAATGGTTTGCGGAAAAGGGCTGGTCGCCGCGCGCCCACCAGATCGATTTGCTGGCCAAAGCCCAGGGCGGCCGGTCGGTATTGCTGATCGCCCCGACCGGCGCCGGCAAGACGCTGGCCGGGTTCTTGCCATCGCTGACCGAACTGGCCGGCCGGCCGAGGAGAAGGCCGGGGCAGGCGCATCGAGGCATCCACACACTCTACATCTCGCCGCTGAAGGCGCTGGCCGTCGACATCGAGCGCAATCTCGGCAAACCCGTCGAAGAAATCGGGCTGCCGGTCACCGTCGAGACGCGCACCGGCGACACGCCCGCACACAAGCGCCAGCGGCAGAAGCTGGCGCCCCCCGACATTCTCCTGACCACGCCCGAGCAATTGGCGCTGCTGATTGCCGCGCCCGATGCCAGGCGCTTCTTCGAGGACCTGCGCTATGTCGTGCTCGACGAATTGCATTCGCTGGTGACCTCGAAGCGCGGGCATCTCCTGTCGCTCGGGCTGGCCCGGCTGCGCTCGTTTGTGCCCGCCCTGCAGACGATAGGCCTGTCGGCGACGGTCGCCGAGCCTGACGAATTGCGGCGCTGGCTGGTCAGCCAGAATCCACCGGGGCCGATGGCCGAACTGATCGTCGTCACTGGCGGCGCCAAGCCCGACATCTCCATTCTCGATTCGGAGGAGCGCGTGCCGTGGGCGGGACATTCGGCCCGCTACGCAACGCCGGAAATCTACAACGAGATCAAGCGCCACAAGACAACCCTGCTGTTCGTCAACACGCGCAGCCAGGCGGAGTTGCTATTCCAGGAGTTGTGGCGGGTCAACGAGGAGATCTTGCCGATCGCGCTGCATCACGGATCGCTCGACGTCGCGCAGCGCCGGCGTGTCGAAAAGGCAATGGGCGAGAACGCCCTGCGCGCCATCGTCGCCACGTCGACGCTTGACCTCGGCATCGACTGGGGCGACGTCGACCTGGTCGTCCATGTCGGCGCGCCGAAAGGTGCCAGCCGGCTGGCACAGCGCATCGGCCGCGCCAACCACCGTATGGACGAGCCGTCCAAGGCGATCCTGATACCGGCCAACCGCTTCGAGGTGCTGGAATGCAGGGCGGCGCTCGACGCCAATTATCTCGGTGCCCAGGATACGCCGCCGCTGGTCGATGGCGGGCTCGACGTCCTGGCGCAGCACGTGCTGGGCTGTGCCTGCGGTGCGCCGTTCCATGCCGATGCGCTGTTCGAGGAGGTGCGGACGGCAGCACCCTATGCCGATCTCGATCGCCCGACATTCGATCGCGTCATCGATTTCGTCGCCACTGGCGGCTATGCGCTAAGGAACTACGAGCGCTATGCCCGCATCCGGTTGAACAAGGACGGGCTGTGGCGGGTCTCAAATCCTCGCGTCGCCCAGCAATACCGGCTCAATGTCGGCACCATCATCGAAGTGCCGGCGCTCAACGTCCGTTATGTTCAGGCCGGCAGCAGAGGCGCGGCTTCGCGTGGCGGCCGGGTTCTGGGCAAAATCGAGGAGGCGTTCCTCGAAACGCTGACGCATGGCGACACCTTCATGTTCGCCGGCAAGGTGCTGCGCTTCGAAGGTATCCGCGAGAATGAGTGCTTTGTCTCGAATGCACCCGGCAGCGACGCCAAGGTGCCGTATTACGGTGGTGGCAAATTCCCGCTTTCGACGTACCTGGCCGAACAGGTCCGCGCCATGCTGGACGATCCGCAGCGCTGGAAGAAGCTGCCGGAGCAGGTCGCCGACTGGCTACGCTTTCAGGCCGACAAGTCGGTGCTGCCGAAACGCGACGATCTGCTGATCGAGACCTTTCCGCGCGGCAACCGCTACTATCTGGTGGCCTATCCGTTCGAGGGCAGGCTGGCGCACCAGACGCTCGGCATGCTGCTCACCCGCCGCCTCGACAGGGCGGGAGCCAAGCCGCTCGGCTTCGTCGCCACCGACTATGCGCTTGCCATATGGTCGCTGGCCGATATGGGCCATATGTTCAGGGCGAAGAAACCGTCGCTGGCTGCGCTATTCGATCAGGACATGCTGGGCGACGACCTCGAAGCCTGGCTCGCCGGCAGTTGGTTGTTGAAGCGCACCTTTCGCAATTGCGCGCTGATCTCGGGATTGATCGAGAAACGCCACCCGGGGCAGGAGAAGAGCGGCCGCCAGGTAACCGTGTCGACGGATCTCATCTACGACGTGCTGCGCAGCCACGAGCCCGACCATATCCTTTTGCAGGCGACGCGTGCCGATGCCGCGACCGGTCTCTTGGATGTCAGCAGACTTGCCGAGATGCTCTCGCGCGTCCAAGGTCGAATCATGCATAAGAACCTCGAGCAGATATCGCCGCTCGCCGTGCCGATCATGCTCGAGATCGGCAAAATGCCGGTGCATGGCGAGGCCGATGACACGCTGCTGATGGATGCAGCCACGCTGATCGAGGAGGCCATGGGGACGAAATGACTGTCGCGCTCGCCATGGCTGCGCCTCTGGCGGATGCGGGCGCTGTCCGTATCGCCGGCGAACGCGCGATCTGCGACCGTCGCGGCGTGCTCTATTTTCCCGAATTCCGGCTTCTGACCGTATCCGACCTGCATCTGGAAAAAGGCTCATCACTGGCCAGGCGCGGCACGCTGGTCCCACCTTACGACACCGGTGCGACGTTGCTCCGGCTGCAGGCGGTGATCGCCGATTATCAGCCTGCGATCGTTATCAGCCTGGGCGACAGTTTTCACGATGGCGGCGGCGCCGCTCGTATGCACGCGAGCTTTCGCCAAAGGCTGGAAGGGTTGATGGTCGGGCGCGACTGGTTCTGGGTCGCCGGCAATCATGATCCTGAAGCGCCGGCCGACTTGCCAGGCGAGACCGTACGCGAATTGGCTATCGGCTCGCTACTCTTCCGACACGAGCCTTCGGCGGTGAGAGTGGAAGGCGAGATATCAGGCCACCTGCATCCTTGCGCCCGCATCGTGCAGCAAGGCCGTTCGGTGCGGCGTCGTTGCTTTGCCGGCGATGGCGGCCGCATGATCATGCCGGCTTTCGGCGCCTATACCGGCTCGCTCAACGTGCTCGATCGCGCCTATGCCGGGCTGTTCCGCCGCGAAACGCTGATGGCCTATATGCTTGGCACAGAGCGCATTTTCGCGATTTCCCACGCGATGCTCAGACCGGGCTGAACCTACCTGCCGTAGTACAAAGTGACCGTGTGCTTGGCCTCGGCGAAGAACAGCCAGCGCTCGACCAGCATTCCGGCGAGTTGGGCGATTGCGGCGAGTATCGACAGTGCTGCCGCATAGGGCCACGGCAAGGCGAACGCTGCGACCAGCAGCAACGCGGGCAAAGCAAATGCCAGCACCTGCGTGATCTGGCGGAGTTTAGCGCTGTGCTTGCGCGCAATGCGAAAACCCATCTCCTTGAGCAGATAGTTTTCCTCGGTATGCGGCCATTCCAGCGACCGCACCGTGCCGCCGGAAAGCCCGGTTGCGGTGTTGGCATTGGTCGGGATCTCCAGCCTGTCATTGTATCGCCAGGTCGCCAGCTTCAAACCCCAGCCGAGCGCGGTCAGCAACAGGGCACCCGCCAGAAGCATATTCGAGCCTGCGGCAAATCCCTGCAGCAGGGCGTTGAGCAGTACGCTGCCGGTCATCGCCGAAAAGACCAGGTAGGCGGGCAGGGTGAAGCGGCTGTGCCACTGGGCAATCGGCTTCAACGACGCGTAGATCATGCCGGTGGTGCAGACGGTTGCGACCGCGCCGATGGCAGCGAGCAGCCCGGCGACAGCCGCCCAGCCGCTCGTACGGCCGAGGACCACCCAGCCAATACCGAACAACCCCGCCGGCACGAAGGTGGCGACCGAGGCAACACCTTCGCGCGACAGCCATGAGCTACGCCATTGCGAGAAGGCACGCCAGGCGCGTTCGGGCCGGCCGAGATGGCCGGCCGACGACAGCAGGCCTGTCGAGATCAGGCCGAGCGCCAGCCCCATGCCGGTGAGGCCAAGCCAGAAATCGGGCGGGATAAAGCCCTGTCCAGCGAGCACGCCAAGCAGCGCGAGCAGGCCGTAACCGGCGCCCGTGGCCGTGGTGAAAAAGACGACGGAGAAGGCTGGATGCATGAAGGCACGGGTCAGTTCGAGAGCATGCGGTCGACCCAGCCGAGAAAGCCGCCTTCGGCCCGCACCGCTTCAAGCGCTGGCGCCGGCACCGATGCGGCGCGGGTGGTGTGGGCACGTGGCGGTAGATATTTGTTGGTCGGCTTATAGCCCATTTCCGGCATCAGATCGACACCGCCACGCTCGGCCACCAGTTGCGAGATAGCGGATGCCGGATCGCCCAGATCGCCAAAATGCCGCGCGCTGGTCGGGCAAGCAGCGACGCAGGCCGGCACGCGATCTTCTTCCGCCAGATTGTCGTTGTAGATGCGGTCGACGCACAACGTGCATTTCTTCATCACGCCGACATCGGTGTCGAACTCGCGCGCGCCATAGGGGCAGGCCCAGCTGCACAATTTGCAGCCGATGCATTTGTCCTCGTCGACCAGCACGATGCCATCCGACGCCCGCTTGTAGGAGGCGCCGGTCGGGCAGACCGTGACGCACGCCGGCGTCTCGCAGTGCAGGCAGGAGCGTGGGAAATTGACCGTGCGCCCACCCATCTCGGTCATGTGCTCATAACTGTGCACGCGGTTGAACCAGACGCCGTCGACATTGCCGCCATAGGGGTCGATGTCGGTTAGCGGCGCCATATGGCCGCCGGTGTTCCATTCTTTGCAGGCGGTAACGCAGGCCTGGCAGCCGACGCAGGTGTCGAGATCGATGACAAGGCCGAGCTTCTTGTCGGTATGGGCGGGAAGGCAAGTCATTCGGCGGCTTCTCTTTTCATGCGGAACTCGGCGCCGAAACTGAGCTTGTCGGGCGAGAGCTCAGAGTCCGGCAGCTGGCGGAACCGCTCGAACTGCGGTTCGGTGAAGCCCGCTTCCTCGGGCGCGCATTTGACGATGCGCACGCGCAGGTCGAACCATGCGGCCTGGCCCGTTACCGGGTCGGAATTCGAATAGCGTTTGCCGTTGGCATCGGCGGAGGTCTGGTCGCCGATGATGTGGTTGAGCAGGAAGCCGCGATTGGATTCGGCCGCGTCGTCCTTGAGCCCCCAGCTGCCGCGCCGTTTGCCGATCGCGTTCCAGGTCCACACCGTATCGGCGTTGACGCCGTCGGCCAGCTTGATCTGCCCCTTGACCTTGCCGTTGATGCTCTCGATCCAAACCCAATCGTCGTCGACAAGGCTGAGGCCGGCTGCCGTCCGGTAGTGCACGAACAGTCGGTTCTGGCTGGTGATCTGCCTTAGCCAGGCATTCTGCCCGCCCCAGGAATGGTACATGTGCATCGGCCGCTGCGTCAGCGCGTGCAGCGGATAGGCTTGGCTGTCGACCGCAGCCTCTTCGAAGGGCGCATACCAGAACGGCAGCGGATCCATATAGGTCTCGATGCGGCTGCGCTCCGCCTCCGGCGGCAGCACCCCGCCATGGCCGCGCGCCGCAAGGCGAAAGCGCTGCATCGGCTCCGAATAGAGTTGGAAGACGATCGGCTCGGCCTTCGGCATGAAGCCCATGCTCTCAGCCAATTCGAGATACGAGCGGTTGGCCATCTTGTAGTAGCGCTGATCGGCGGCGAAATCCTGGTGCCAGAAGCCGCCATTATCTATGTAGCGCTGCAACTGGTCGGGATTGACCTCGCCCTTGCCGACCGAGGCCCCGTCCTTGCCGCGCCAGCCGGCGAGCGGACCGACACCTGGCGTGCGCTCGTGATTGACGATGTAGTCGGCATAGTCGCGGTATTTGGCGCAGCCGTCGTCATGAACGAAGCCGGGCAGACCGAGCCGCGCGCCGAGTTCGATCAGCACCGTCTGGAAGGGCCTGACGTCGCGGTCCGGCTCGACGACCGGATGGCGGATGGCGTCGCCCGGACCGTCGGCATGGCTGATCGGCCGGTCGAGCAGACTGATACAGTCATGACGCTCGAGATAGGTGGTGTCCGGCAGCACCAGATCGGCAAAAGGCACGGTCTCGGCATAATAAGCGTCGGAATAGATGATGAACGGGATCTTGTACTCGCCCGACGCATCGATATCGGTCAGCATCGCCATCGTCTCGACCGTATTCATCGACGAGTTCCAGGCCATGTTGGACATGTACATAAACAGAGTGTCGATCTTGTAGGGATCGCCGGCCCAGGCGTTGCGGATAACCGTGTGCATGAGCCCGTGTGCGGCCAGCGGCGCATCCCAGGAGTAGGCCTTGTCGATACGAACAGGCTTGCCGCCTTCATCGATCAGCAGGTCCTCCGGTCCGCAGACGAAGCCGAGCGGCATGCCTTCGAGCGGTGTCATCGGCTTTACATTCTTGCCGGCGGGCATTGGACCCGGCGGCGCGGACCGCGGATAAGGCGGTTTGAAGCGGAAGCCGCCCGGCACGTCCACCGTGCCGAGAAGCACCTGAAGCAGATGAATGGCGCGGCAAGTGTGAAATCCGTTCGAATGGGCCGAGATGCCGCGCATCGCATGCATCGACACCGGGCGACCCTTGATGGTCTCGTGCCGGCGGCCGGCCCAGTCCGTCCAGGCCACCGGCAATTCGATTTGCTGTTCGAAGGCGACATGGGCGAGTTCTGCGGCAATGCGTCGGATGGTGTCGGCGGAGATGCCGCACCGGTCAGTGACGGCGTCAGGTGAATAGCTCTCGTCCAGATAACGGTCGACGACGAGTTGGAAGACCGGCACGCAGCGGCGGCCGTCGACGAGAACGCTGCCGGTCAATGCGGGCTTCGCGTCCGCATCGCTGGCATTGACAGGCGTCTTCGCCACCCTGTCCCAAGCCAGCGGATTGCCGTCGCCATTGCGCATGAACAGCCCGTCATCGACAGCTCCAGGCTCCTGAACGACCAGGATGTGGGCATTGGTGTAGCGCAAGAGGTACTCGAGATCGATGCGGCCAGCCTTCAGCAATTCATGGATGAGGGCGAATACGAACAGGCCGTCGGTGCCGGGCCGGATGCCGATCCAGTCGTCGGCAATTGCATTATAGCCGGTGCGGCAGGGATTGATTGAAACCACCTTGGCGCCGCGCGCCTTGAGCTTGCCGAGTCCGATCTTGATCGGATTGGAATCATGGTCTTCGGCAACCCCGAACAGCATGAAATATTTGGTGTTGTCCCAGTCGGGCTCGCCGAACTCCCAGAACGAGCCGCCAATCGTGTAGAGGCCGCCGGCTGCCATGTTCACCGAGCAGAAACCGCCATGGGCGGCGAAGTTCGGCGTGCCGAACTGGCTCGCCCACCAGCCGGTCAGCGATTGCGACTGGTCGCGCCCGGTGAAGAAGGCGAGTTTCTTCGGATCGGTCTGGCGGATGTTCGAAAGCCGTTCTGTCGCGATCGACAAAGCTTCCTCCCACTCAATCTCGCGGAACTCGCCCGAGCCGCGCAGTCCGGTGCGCAGCAATGGTTTCGTCAGCCGCGCCGGGCTGTAATGCTGCATGATGCCGGCGCTGCCTTTGCCGCACAGCACGCCGCGATTGACCGGATGATCCTTGTTGCCGTTGATATACCGAACCTTGCCGTCTTTGATATGGACGTCGATGCCGCAGCGGCAGGCGCACATATAGCAGGTGGTCTTGGCGATGCTGTCGGAGACATCAGGCGACGTATCGACGCCGTCGCGTTCAGCGGGCGCGCGCGTATCGGCAAGCGGCCGTTGTGATGGTGCCGAATTGGCTCCGCGCAGCAGGTTGTTGGTCATGATCCGGTGATGCTCTTGCGCTCCGCTAACTTGGCTCTCGTCTTCGGACCTGGGCCGCGCATGTAATGTTGTTCCGGACGATAGCGTTCACCGACGAGCCGCCACCGCAGGCTGCGGGTCCAGTGCGCAAACACGGATTTGAACCGCCCCACCAATTCTACCCTCGACTGCTCTGGCGCGACTTTTTTCCAATTTCGGGCCAAAATTTAGAACAAAGCGACCGATCCGTCTAACAAATTGCTCTTGTAATTCCAATCGGATTTGCTTCTTAGTATCGGAATGACCCTGGACCAGTTGCGGATCTTCGTCGCCGTCGCCGAACGGGCGCACATGACCAAAGCGGCCGAGTTGCTGGGCATCTCACAGTCGGCCGCATCCGCCGCGATCCGCTCGCTCGAACAGCAGCATGGCGTCCAGTTGTTCAACCGCGTCGGCCGCAACATCGAACTCGCCGAGACCGGACGCCGATTCTTGCCCGAAGCCAAGGCGGTCCTCGAGCGGGCTGCGGCGGCCCACAATGTGCTGGAGCATGTCTCGCAGACGATATCAGGCAGTCTCTCGATAGCTGCCAGCCAGACCATCGCCAGCTATTGGCTGCCGCGCCGGCTCGCCTCTTTCCACGAAGCCTATCCTGCCGTCAGGCTGAGCGTGAGCATTGGCAACACCAGGCAGGTCGAGACCAATGTACTTGATGGCGCAGCCGATTTTGGCCTGGTCGAGGGGCGCACCGAATCCGACATTTTGCGGCGTGCCAAGGTCGATATCGATCGCATGATGCTGGTCGTGGCGCGCACGCACCCTGAGATCGCGGAAGTTTCGCCTGGACATCCCGACCTTGGCGGGCTTCGCTGGATCATTCGCGAAGGCGGGTCGGGCACGCGCGAGGCGCTGGAGGACCTTGCCCGACGCGACGGGGTTTCGTTCGCGGACCTGCAGATATTCCTGGTATTGCCGAGCAATGAGGCTATTCGCCAGGCGGTCGAGGCCGGCGCCGGCGCCAGCATCATTTCGGAACTCGTCGTCGCGCGCGCGGTCGCCGAAGGCAGTCTGCGTTCCGTGCCGATCGATCTGCCGAAGCGCGAATTTGCCATGATCACGCATCGCGACCGGCAGCCAAGCCTGGCCCAGATGGCGCTCAAGGCGCATCTTGGCGGCAAAGCTGAGAGATCCGCGCCGCTTTAAGCCGATCAGCCGAACTTCCGCTGCGCGTCGAGCGCCAGCCCAAGCCCGACCGAGCCGAACACATCGCCTTCGATTACCGACGCCTGCGGCACCAGCGCCAGGATCTGCTGCCTGGCCAGCGGGATCGCGGTCGATCCGCCGGTCAAGAACACCGCGGTGATATCCGAGGCCTTCACCTGTGCGTCGCGGATGGTCTGCTCGACCGTAGCCGCAACACGCTCAATGTCCCTGGCTATGGTGGCTTCGAGACTCTTGCGCGTGATTTCTGCCGTGAACCTCACCTCCGGCAGCGCGACCTCGACATCGGCCGACGATCGGTCCGTCAGCTCAATCTTGGCCTTTTCGACCAGTGCCGCCAGCGCGTGGCCGTAACGATGCTCGACGATGTGGATGAACCGGTCGACCAGGTCTGCGCGCTCCGCCTCATAGCGGATCTGGCGCAGATGCGTCATCGCCCTTGCGGTATAGACCAGGTTGATGCGCTGCCACGTCGCCAGGTCGATGAAGTAGCTCGCCGGCAGATTACGTTTGCCATCCTTGGTCGGTGAGAGATGGCCGAGCTGCGGCATCACATGGGCGATGCTCAACAGCCGGTCGAAGTCGGTGCCGCCGATATGGATGCCGCGGCTGGCCAGGATGTCGTCCTTGCGGTCAAGCGAGCGGGCGCGCTCGGGCGAGACCCGCACGATTGAGAAGTCGGACGTGCCGCCGCCCATGTCGACGATCAGCGCCAGTTCCTCGCGCGTCACCTTTTGTTCGTAGTCGAGCGCCGCGGCAATCGGTTCGAACTGGAAGGCGATCTGCTTGAAGCCGTGGGCACGAGCGGCGTTTTCGAGTTCGTGCTCCGCCTTGGCATCGGCCTCGGCATCGTCGTCGACGAACTGCACGGGCCGTCCCAGCACGACGCTGTCGACCGCGTCATGGGCTTCTTCTTCCAGCTTCTTTTTCAGATGGCCGACGAACAGGCCGACAATCTCCATGAAGCCGATCGAGCGCGCCTTGATGCGCGTCTTTTCGTGGGCGAGCGAGCTGCCGAGCACACTCTTCAACGAGCGCATCAGGCGGCCTTCGATACTGTCCGTATAATTGGCAAGGGCGCGTCGCCCGAAATAGGTGTGGTTGTCCTCGAAATTGAAGAATACCGCACTGGGCAGCGTGACCTGGCCGTCTTCCAACGCCACCAGCCGCGGCTGCCCGTTCCTGACCACGCTTACGGTGGAATTCGAAGTGCCGAAGTCGATCCCGGCGAATGCTGGTCGCATCGTGCGTTCCTGTATTTCTGATTTGGGGAGCAGCAGCTCGTGTCCGGTCGGGCCGGGGGTCGCGGTCTAACCCATACCCTCGGAAAGGGAAACCACTTTTACGAGAGTTCAGTCTTTCCTGAACACCAGTCTTCCGAGCCAGCCGGTCAGCATGGCAAGCGATACGGCAAAGACACCGTAGAGGAAGGAATAGTCGTGCGCGACGCGGAAGATCGACTGTTCGAAACCGGACTTGCGGATTTCGAGCTGGGCGGAGCTTTCCTTGATGAACAAGCCGCTCTTGAACAGGAAGGCGCGGGCCTTATGGGTGCCGACCGGAACGTTTGGGGCGAGCCTGACGGTGGCGCGGAACAGGTTCTGTGACAGGAACTGCACACCGCCGACATTCTCGCTGTAGAGGCCGGTCGCCGCCTTGCGTTCGCGCAGCGCGGCGGTGAACTCCTCGATTGTCGCCGGGCTGTCCTCCGCGTCGGCCGGCTGCAAATAGAGGTTGGAGGCGCCAAGCGACAGCTGCTTGTAGCTGTTCGGATCGGTGACGTCCTGCAGCGGCCGCGTCGTCGCCACCGAATAGGAGACAGGTACGTTTTTGAAGGTCTCCGACTCCAGATTGACCCAGACGCCGAGCACCCGGTCCTTGCGGCGCACGACGACCGGCCGAGCCGGGCCTTCCAGCACGACGATCACGTCGTAGCGCCCTTGCCGCGCGACAAGCGGATCGGCATTTTCCAGTGAGCCGAAAATGGTCAGGTCGGCGCCGGAAAAGCCGGCGGTAATCGAGACATTGTCGGTGGAAAGGCCGATCTGGATGTTTTCGGTTAGTGGCGCCTGCGCCTTCGCCGGTGGCGCAGCAGCCAGCAGCGACAGCAAGGCGGCGGCCGCGAGCGTCCTTAGGCCGGCCATCAGCTCAGGCCCACGCCGGACAGAGAATAGAGATTGGGCGGCGTGACGAAAAGATCGATGGCAAGCCGGATGGCTACCGCCAGCACGAGCAGCGCCAGCAGCGCCCTGAGTTGCTCGCCCCGCAGCCTCTGACCAGCCTTGGCGCCATATTGCGCGCCGGCGACGCCGCCTGCCATCAACAGGAAGGCGAGCATGACGTCGACCGTCTGGTTGGTGGTGGCGTGGACCAGCGTGGTGTAAGCCGAGGTGAAGATGATCTGGAACAGCGAGGTGCCGATGACGACGTTGGTCGGCACTTTCAAAAGGTAGATCAGGGCCGGCACCATGATGAAGCCGCCGCCGACGCCCATGATCGAGGACAGGAAGCCAATCGCCGCGCCCAGCCCAAGCACCGGAATGACGCTGACGAAGAGCTTCGAGGCCCTGAACCGCATCTTCAGCGGCAGGCGGTGGATCCAATTATGCTGGCCGGATTTCTTCAACACCGGTGCGGCGCCGCTGCGAGTGGCGCGCAGCGCATTGACGCTCTCGACCAGCATCAGTCCGCCGACGGTGCCGAGCAGCACGACGTAGAGCAGCGAGATGAACAGGTCGAGCTGGCCGAGCCGGCGCAGGAGCGCAAAGACATAGATACCACCAGTCGAGCCGACGATGCCGCCGGCTAAAAGCACGCCGCCAAGCTTGAAGTCGAGCGTGCCGCGCTTCATGTGCGACAGGGCGCCGGAGAAGGAGGAAGCGATGACCTGGTTGGCGCCGGTGGCGACCGCGATTGCCGGCGGTATGTTGTAGAAGATCAGCAGCGGCGTAATGAGAAAGCCGCCGCCCACGCCGAACATGCCCGACAGGAAACCCACCGCCGCACCCATGGCCAGCAGCACGAAGATGTTGACGGAAATTTCCGCGATCGGGAGATAGATGCCCACCCGTCAGTCTCGATCAGTTTGCCTCCTGGCGAATGCAACCGTTGCGGGCATTTTGCGTCAGAAGGCTATCTCGTTCTTGCGCCGGCCGGGCCGTGAAGTCAAACTTCGCCGCACCGCCGAAACAAAAAACAACTCAATCAGTTAACAGGCAAATCTGTGGCAAGGGCGTCGCGGAAACGACGCATCCGCCGTTATTTACGCGCAAGCAGCGCCTTGACCAGCTTTTCGTCGATCGCGCCGGTTGCCTTCATATCGTTGTCGGCCTGGAAGGCCATGATCGCGTTCTTGGTTTTCTGGCCCATCATCCCGTCGGGATTGCCGGCCTCGTAGCCGTTCTTGTTGAGAATGCGCTGGATGTTCTGGACCGCTTTCGTCATGTCGATGCCGGCGGTCGTCTGCGGTGTGCCGTCCTGCCACGATTCAGGAACGTCGGCCGAATTGGCGGTTGGATCGAGCGGCTTGGCCTTCCACAGTTCAGCCGCGGCCCGCGCACGCTCCAGCTGCTCGGGCCTCAGTGCTTTGGCGATCTCGTCGCGCTTGGCCGCCGCATCCTTGTCGCCGGTCTTGGCGACGAGTGCGAACCATTTGTAGCTCTCCTCGAGGTTCTGCTTCATGCCGACGCCCTTCGCCGCGAGGATGCCGAGATTGAACTGGCTATCCTTGACACCGAGATCCGCCGCCGCCTGGAACCAGCGCGCTGCCGATTCATTGTCGGTCACGCCATCCGCCGCCATCGCAAACAGCACGGCAAGATTGTGCATCGCGCTGGCATTGCCCTGCGCTGCGGCAAGCTGGTACCAGGTTTTCGCTTTCTTGATGTCGCGTGCGACGCCGATGCCCTTCTCGTAGAAATTGCCGATGCGGTATTCTGCCGGCGCGAAACCGAGTTCGGCAGCTTTCTCATACCATTTGGCCGCCGCCGCCATGTCTTCTTTGACGCCGCGAGACTCGGCGTAGCGCGAGCCGATCTCGAACAGCGCCTTGGCGTCGCCGCCCGCCGCTGCATCGCGCAGGGCGGCCGGACCGGCATCGGCCGGAACGTCGATCTTGGCAACGCCTGCCGCGGCAGCATCCGCCGGTGGCACCGTGCCGGTCGAGTCCTGCGTCGCAGCGGTGGCTATAGCAGGCGCGGCAGCCATTGGCTCGGCGTCGCTGGCCGTCGCCGCTGCCGGCGTGGGCACTGCGGCCGCGGAGTCTTGCGCCGCCAGGTCAGCGGGCTCCGCGGAAGCCGAGGGCGCCGTCGATGTCTCGGCTGCCGGTGTAGCGGGGCCGGTTTGCGCCGCCGTGTCGTCCTTGGTCATCGATGCGGATGGCTCTGCCTGCCTGACGGTGGGCGACGGCGCGCTCTCCTGTGGTGTCGTCTGCGCGTCCGCCTTCGGCTCGCTGGCAACGCTGGCCAAATTGGTTTCCACCGGCTGTACGGCCACGGCCGGTGCCGCCTCATTGTTGGTAACTTCGACCGGGTCGGAGAAGAAGGCTTTGCCCAGTTGCAGGCCAGCAAGCGCCAGCATGATGGCGATTGCCCCCATCAGGATCGGCTTGCGCCGCGCCTTGAGCAGGTCGCCGATCCTGAGTGCCTTGACCGGGCCTTTCATCGTCGACTGGCGCTTGAGGGCGTCCGCCTCGGCAGCCGCCGCTTGCGCAGCCCGTCTGGCTGCCGCAATGAAGTCCGATTTTGCCGCCTCAGCGCCGCCTTCCCGGGTCGGCTGCCCGCGCTCGTCGCGCACGCGCTTCATGATGGCGCTGAGGTCGGGTGCGCCGGAGCCGGGTTCCAGTGGCCGGTTGGCGAGCTTGGGGTCGAGGGGCTCGTCGAGATCGACGCTCGGTATCTCGGCGCTCTGCGCCGAGCCTGCAAGCGGCGGCATCTCGGCGTCCTTCTTGCCCTTCAAGGCGCGCGCCAGCCCGCCTAACATCGATTTCCTGCCGCCGCCTTGCTCGGATTTTTCACGCGTCGTGTCTGAACCGAGAGCCGCCAGGGCTGCTGCGGCGGCGGCCTCGGCTGGCGTACGCGGACCTGGCTCGTCGCGCACGAGCGCCGCGGCGCGGCCGTCGAGATCGGCCATGCTGCCTGTCAACGGCAGCGGCTGGTCGAGGTCCATCGACGGTGCGTCCTGTATCGAGATCTTGGATGGCCGGCCGAAACGCTTGCTCAACTCCGCGCTTGCCGGTTCGCCCGTCTCCAATGAACCAAGCCTGTCAACGATCTTGAGCAGCGTATCGTGGATAGCCTCGAACGTTCTCGAATTGCGCTCGTCCGAACGCCGCGTCAGTGCCTCGAGCGTCTTCAGGTCCTGGGCGAGGCCGGTAACGGCCGCCGTGTTGGCGCTTGATCCGGCCAGTGAGCGGACGGCGCTCTCAGCCGCCTCGCGCGCCGCGCCGAGGATGGAATCGCGGGTTCCGGCCAGCGACTTCTCGATTTCGTTGAGACGCGGGCTGATGTCGTCGAATTCCGGCAGCGGCGTGCCAGGCTTGGAAAGATGCGCCGTCAGGCCGGCGACCTGCGCTTCAAGACTGCGGATCAACGCCGGGTCGATGCTGGCGACCTGTGCCGCGGACGAATCCAGCCGGCTTGAGATGTCTTCGAGCCGGCTCTCCAGGCCACGGATCGCCGCCTCGTTGGCGGGATCTGGAACGCGCGTCTCAATCCGCTTGGCCAGCGCGGTGAAGCGGGCGTCGATGGCATCCATGATGCCGGCGCTATCGACCTGCGGCATGCGCTGGTCCAGCCTGTCGGCGACCTCGTCCAACCGGCGCTCAAGGTCGCGAAACAGCATGTTGCCTTGTTCGATTGCGTCGCCCTGGCGACGTTCCATCATGCTGGACAGCACGTCGAAGCGCTGCTCGAGCCCCTGGAAGATGTAGTCGGCGTCGGGCATGGCAGGTGCGTGGTCGATCTTGTCGGCAATAAGCGCGACTTGCCTGGCAAGGCGCTCCATCGCCTGTTCCGGCAGATTGGCTCGGCCGGCCAGTTCATCCACGCGGCTCGACAATGTGTTGAGACGGTCGATGACCTCCCGACCCGGACGATCCTGCGACACTTCTTCGATTTGCTGGGCCAGTGAATCGATCCGCTTCTCGATGCGTTCGAAGGGCTCGGGGTCGAACGAATTGGCTTGCGCGGCAACCGTCGAGGCGACGATCGCGCGGGAAATCTCGTCGAGCCGCTCGTCGATCTGACTGAATGTGTCGCCGCCGCGATTGTCCTGCTGGCGGGCGAAATGGTCGACCGCTCCGGCAAGCGTGCGGACCTTTTCCTCGAGCGAGCGCAGCGACAGCGATTCCGGCAGATTGCTGACGGCATTGCTGATCTGTTCGAGCCGCTCCGTTAGCGCCGACAGGCCGGGTGCATCGGAACGCTTGCGCTGATCGGCCTCGACGCGATCCTCGAAAGCGTTCCAGCGGCGGTCGAAATCGTCCCAGCGGCGTCCGACCGCCTGCACGCTCTCCTCGCGCGCCAGCGTATCGAGCGCGGCTTTGACCTGCTCAAGCTCGAGCCGCAGCATATTGACGCTTCTGTCGTCGCTTTTTTCGGCCAGTGTCTGGATGGCGCCGGAAAGCCGCTCGAATTCGACGCTGAGTTCGGCGCTGCCTTTGCCGCCGCCATTTGACTGGAAGGCTCGCTCAATATTCTTGCGCAGTACCTCGAACTCGCGTTGCAGGCCGGAGGTCATCTGCTGGCGCAACTCTTCGCGCAGGCCGCGCAATTCGCCGGCGATCTTGCCGGCTAGGGCGACGCCGTCCTCCTGGCCCCGCACCCGGTCGATATCGCGGGCGATCGCCTGGTAATTCTGGTCGAAAGCCGCTGCTGGACCTTTCGGCCGCTGCGCGCGTGGATCCTCATACCGGCGCTGCTGGCCATAGGGTTGGGCGCTGGGATAGCGTGGTTCTGCCGCTGGTCGGCGCGGATCGGCGTGGCTTGCCGTCTCCTCGCGCGTCCGCTCCAGCCGCTGCTCCAGAGTTTCCAGGGAGCGGTTGAGCTCTTCAAGCGTCGTGTGCGGCCGGCGTTGCCTGCCGGCGTTGAGTGTATCGAGGTAGGACCGCTTGCTGTTCATCAATGCGCCCGTTTCAGAATTGCTGGCTTTCACCAGGTTCCCAAAGTCCTGCCGGGACGAAGGCGACTGCTTGGCTTGTTGCAGTGGAAGACGAGCTTCCCGGTCTCATCCGCGCTCCGAAAAACCGTGAAAAATTCAGTACAGGATAGACACGGGTAACCGACATGCGCACATTTCGCCCCAACGTGGTAAACAACGCGTTAACCAAGCTTAAGAAGTTGCAACTTTGTCGGCTGGCTGCCGACGGCGCCGGGTGTCTTTTTTTGGACGCGCAAAAGACGTTGTAGAATTTTGATCAGCCGCATGATCGCTCCCGAAATCGGCAACGACCTTTTAGGTTGTCCGCTGGTGCTGCGGCATAAAGTTGCAAGACCAGAACACTCTTGCGTGCTGAGGCGGCTATCGATATAGAATTGACGTAAACGTAAATGAGCGGATTACGCCGTTTGCGATTTGTTTGTTGAAACCACGAGTGGAAGCACGCCCCCGCTTTCACTCAGGCGACGCAAGGTCCGCGACCGCGACGCCACCAGACGGGGAAAGCCAGTGACCATGAAACTTATTTCGCCCGGCCAAGCCGCGGCCAACACCAACGATATGTCGAGCGAAGCCGGTGAAGAGCTTGTCCGCATCGGCGAAATGGCCAAGAAATACGGAGTGACGCTGCGTACGCTGCGCTTCTATGAGGACAAGGGTCTGCTCAACCCGCAGCGCGACGGCTCGACCCGTCTTTATACACGCCGCGACAGGGCCCGGCTGAAGCTGATCCTGCTTGGCCGCAAGGTCGGGTTCTCGCTGCGTGACGTCAAGCAGATGATGGACCTCTACGATCCGAACGGCTCCAACACCAAGCAATTGCGGCTGGCGCTCGACAAGTCGGAGAAGCAGCTTGCCCGCCTGCAGAAGCAGCGGGCGCTGATCGACGATGCCATCAGCGAACTGAGTGCTTCGATGTCGACCGTCCGGCAAATGCTGATCGAGCGCTCGACCCCGCAGGCCAGTGTGGCGAGCTAAACTAAGCTTTCGATTTGTGACGAATAGGAGCCGCGCGGCTTTCGCTGCGCGGTTCTTCGTCGTTTGCCGTGCTTTGTCGTTTGTCGTCCTGGCGCGCGGGAGAAAATTTGCCTCAGCACAGAATTGACGTTTACGCAAACGTCAATATTTGTTATCTCGACCACAACGTTGGTCCGTCTGCCATCCTCATATGCTGGGGCTGATTTCGGGGCCAAGACCGCATGGTGGAGGAAACGCATGCCGATCTACAGAGCGCCGGTCCGGGACACGCTGTTCGTGCTGAACGAAGTGCTGGGATATCAGCGTTATTCCAATCTTCCCGGATTTTCCGACGCCACACCGGATGTGCTCGAGGCCATCCTTGCCGAGGGCGCGAAGCTCGCCGAAAACGTGATGCAGCCGCTGAACCGCATTGGCGACGTGGAAGGCTGCATGCGCCATGACGACGGTTCGGTAACGACGCCGAAAGGCTTCAAGGAAGCTTTCGACCAGTATCGCGAAGGCGGCTGGATGGGGCTCGCGGCACCTGTCGAGTTTGGCGGGCAAGGCTTGCCCTACGCGGTGCACACTGCGGTTGCCGAATACATGGTGTCGGCCAATATGTCGCTGATGATGTATGCCGGCCTGACGCAAGGCGCGATCGCTGCGATCATCACCCATGGCACCAAAGAGCAGAAGGCAACATGGTTGCCGAAGCTGGTCGAGGGCGCCTGGACCGGCACCATGAACCTGACCGAGCCACACTGCGGAACCGATCTTGGCTTGCTGCGCACCAAGGCCGTCCCAAATGGCGACGGCACCTACAGGATCTCCGGTCAGAAGATCTTCATCTCTGCCGGCGAGCATGACATGTCGGACAATATCGTCCACCTTGTGCTGGCCCGTATCGAGGGCGCGCCGGATGGCGTGAAGGGCATCTCGCTGTTCATCGTGCCGAAGCTCAAGCTCGATGCCTCAGGCAATCCGGACGAGAAGAACACCGTCTCCTGTGGCTCGATCGAGCAGAAGATGGGTATCCATGGCAACTCGACCTGCGTCATGAATTACGACGACGCTGAAGGCACGCTGCTCGGCGAGGCCAATGGCGGGCTGAAAGCAATGTTCACCATGATGAATGAGGCGCGGCTTGGCGTCGGCCTGCAGGGCCTCTCGCTATCGGAGGTCGCCTATCAGAATGCGGTTTCCTACGCCAAGGATCGTCTGCAGGGCCGCTCGCTGTCAGGGCCGAAGGCGCCGGACAGGAAGGCCGATCCGATCATCGTCCATCCGGACATCCGCCGCAGCCTGATGACCATGAAGGCTTTCAACGAGGCCGGCCGCGCGCTGGCGCTGTGGACGGCGATCAAGTCCGACATCGCTCACCGCTCCGGAGACGACAAAGATCGCCAGGTCGCAGACGACTACACCGGCCTGATGACGCCGGTGGTCAAAGGCGTGCTCACCGACAAGGGGTTCGATCATGCGGTAATGGCGCAGCAGGTCTTCGGCGGCCACGGCTATATAGAAGAGCACGGCATGAGCCAGTTCGTCCGCGATGCGCGCATCGCCATGATCTATGAGGGTGCCAACGGCATCCAGGCGCTCGATCTCGTCGGCCGCAAGCTGGCCTTGAATGGCGGCCGCGCGGTCCAGGCCTTCTTTAGGGAAGTCGGAGAGTTCTGCGAGGAGAACCGCACCGACGAGACGATGGCGCCCTTCACCAAGGCGCTGAAAAAGGGCCTCAACGATCTGCAGGCGGCGACGATGTGGCTGGTGCAGAACGGCATGGCCAAGCCCGACAATGCCGGTGCCGCCTCGACCGACTACATGCATCTCTTCGGCCTGGTGGCGCTGGGCTATATGTGGGCCCGGATGGCCAGGGTGGCCGCAGCGAAATTGGCTGATGGCGCTGACGGCGCTTCGTCTTTCTACGACAACAAGCTGGTGACGGCGCGCTTCTTCATAGAGCGGATCATGCCGGAGACGTCGGCGCATCTTGCCCGCATCTCCAGCGGTGCCGACACATTGATGGCACTGCCGGCGGAAGCGTTCTAGCTTCGGCGTTCCCCTCCCCTCGAGGGGAGGGTGGCCCGAAGGGCCGGGAGGGGTCCTGCGTGCAGTGCGCCGACCTCCATTCTGGTGCATGCCTTGGAGGAAAATGATCGCAATGCCGTGGCACATGGCGCAGGTTGTAAAAGATAAGGTCGAGCAAGTCATCGGCGACCCCACCCGGCCGCTTCGCGGCCACCCTCCCCTCGAGGGGGAGGGGAACGTCGGCGCGAGGGAGAAACCATGACCCACCCCGCCGAAATCCTTGGCCTTCCCAAGCCCGCCTGGGCGGCGGACGAGGTCGGCATGCTTTACGACATGGCGCACCGCTTCATGTCGGAAGAGATCGCGCCGCGTTACGACGAGTTCGAGAAGAACGAAATGGTCGACCGCGAGAGCTGGCTGAAGGCGGGTGCTGCCGGCCTGCTGTGCGCCTCGATGCCGGAGGAATATGGCGGATCGGGCGGCACCTTCGCGCATGAGAGCGCCATTATCGAGGCGATCGGCCATGTCGGCGTCGACGGGTTCGGCATTGGCCTGCACAATTCGATCGTTGCCCCCTACATCCTCCATTACGGCTCGGACGAGCAGAAGAAGAAATGGCTGCCGAGGCTGGCGACCGGCGAGCTGATCGGCGCCATCGCCATGACCGAGCCGGGTGCGGGCTCCGACCTTCAGAGCGTCAAGACGCGCGCCGAAAAGGACGGCAACCAGTACAAGCTCAACGGCTCGAAGACCTTTATCACCAACGGCCAGCTCGCCAATTTCATCATCGTCGTTGCCAAGACCGATCCTGAGAAGGGCGCCAAGGGCATCTCGCTGATCGTCGTCGAGACTGACGAGGTGGAAGGTTTCGAGCGCGGCCGCAACCTCGACAAGATCGGCCTCAAGGCCAACGACACGTCGGAACTGTTCTTCAACGACGTGCGTGTGCCGACCTCGAACCTGCTCGGCAACGAGGAAGGCCAGGGCTTCGTCCAGTTGATGCAGCAATTACCGCAGGAGCGGCTGCAGATCGGCACCACTGCTATCGCCATGATCGAGCGGGCGCTGGCGCTTACCATCGACTACGTCAAGGAGCGCAAGGCCTTCGGCAAGCCCATCATCGAATTCCAGAACACCCAGTTCAAACTTGCCGAATTGAAGACCGAGGCGACCATCGGCCGCGTCTTCTATAATGACTGCGTTGCCCGCCACATTAACGGCGGCCTCGACCCGGTGACCGCGTCTATGGCCAAATACTGGCTGTCGGACCTGCAAGGAAAAGTCGTCGACGAATGCCTTCAATTGCATGGCGGCTATGGCTACATGAATGAATATCCGATTGCGCGCATGTTCCGCGACGCCCGCGTCCAGCGCATCTACGGCGGCACCAACGAGATCATGAAATTGCTGATCGGGCGCTCGCTCTGAGCGACTTTTCGGCAAACCCAAGGAGCAGGAAAATGGCCGAAGCTTATGTCTATGATGCCGTGCGCACGCCGCGCGGCAGGGGCAAGAAGGATGGCTCGCTGCACGAAGTGCCGGCGGTGCGGCTCGGCGCCAAGGTGCTCGAGGCCATCCGCGACCGCAACGGGCTGGACACCGGCACCGTCGACGACATCATCTTCGGTTGTGTCGATCCGGTTGGCGAGGCGGGTGCGGTCATTCCACGTGCCGCCGCTTTCGAGGCCGGCTACGACACCAAGGCGCCTGGCATGCAGATATCGCGTTTCTGCGCCTCGGGCCTCGACGCCATCAATTTCGGCGCCGCCAAGATCGCGCAGGGCGCCGACGAGGTCGTCATCGCCGGTGGCGTCGAATCGATGTCGCGCGTCGGCATAGGCGCCTCCGGCGGCGCCTGGTTCATGGACCCATCGGTCGGCCTACCCGGCTGGTTCGTGCCGCAAGGAATCTCGGCCGACCTGATCGCCACCAAATACGGCTTTTCGCGCGACGACGTCGATGCCTACGCAGTCGAAAGCCAGAAGCGTGCCGCCAAGGCGTGGGGCGAGGGCCGCTTCAAGAATTCGGTGATCTCGGTCAAGGACCAGAACGGCCTGACCATCCTCGACCATGATGAACATATGCGGCCCTCGACCGACATGCAGTCGCTTGCCGCGCTCAACCCGTCCTTCGTCATGCCCGGCGAAATGGGCGGCTTCGACGCCGTCGCCGTGCAGAAGCATCCCGAGGTGGAACAGGTCAACCACGTCCACCATGCCGGCAATTCCTCCGGCATCGTCGATGGCGCGGCGGCCGTGCTGCTCGGCTCGAAAAAGGCGGGAAAGACGCTCGGCCTCAAGCCGCGCGCACGCATCCGTGCGTTCGCCAACATCGGCTCCGAACCGGTGCTGATGCTGACCGGCCCCGTCGACGTCACCGAGAAGCTGTTGAAGCGGGCGAAGATGAAGCTGTCGGACATCGACCTGTTCGAGCTCAACGAGGCCTTCGCTTCGGTGGTGCTGCGCTACATGCAGGCTTTCGACATTCCGCATGACCGGATCAACGTCAATGGTGGGGCCATCGCCATGGGCCATCCGCTCGGCGCCACCGGTGCGATGATTTTCGGTACGGTGCTGGACGAATTGGAACGCCGCGACCTCAACACCGCGCTGGTGACGCTTTGCATCGGCGCCGGCATGGGCACTGCAACGATCATCGAACGCGTCTGACGGAGAGAGATGATGAGCTACACCAATTTCACCCTCGACATCGACGCCGACGGCATTGCGCTGGTCACCTGGGACATGCCGGACCGTTCGATGAACGTCTTCACCGAGGAGGTGATGCTCGAACTGAATACCATCGTCGACAAAGTGGCGAGCGATGCAGCGATAAAGGGCGCGGTGATCACCTCCGGCAAGGATACGTTCTCGGGCGGCGCCGACATCACCATGCTGCAGAAGATGCTGGCGACCCTCGCCGCCGACAAGGCGAAGGACCCGGAGAAGGCGACCAAGGCCCTGTTCGACAATGCGGGCACCATGAACGGCCTATTCCGCAAGCTGGAAACTTCGGGAAAGCCATGGGTTTCGGCGATCAACGGCACATGCATGGGTGGCGCGCTCGAATTGTCGCTCGCCTGCCATGGCCGTGTCGCGGCCGATTCAGACAAAGTGAGGATGGCGCTTCCCGAAGTGAAGATCGGCATTTTTCCGGGCGCCGGCGGCACCCAGCGCGTGCCGCGGCTGACCGACCAGCAGCAGGCGCTGCAAATGCTGACGTCCGGCCAGACGCTGTCGCCTCAGAAGGCCAAGTCGATGGGCCTGATCCATGAGATTGCCGAGCCGGACAAGCTGGTCGAAACCGCCAAGGCGATGATCAGGAACGGCTTGAAACCGGTGGCGCCATGGGATGAAAAGGGCTTCAAGCTGCCCGGCGCCCCGATCTATTCGGTGGCCGGTGCCAATCTGTGGCCCCCGGCCATCGCCATTCTGCGCCGCGAGACCTATGGCAATTATCCCGCCGCTGCCGCCATCCTGAAATGCGTCTATGAGGGCCTGTTGGTGCCGTTCGACACCGCCTTGCGGATCGAGCAACGCTATTTCACCGAGATCATGCAGACCAGGGAAGCGGCAGCGATGATCCGTTCGCTGTTCGTGTCGCTGCAGGAACTGAACAAGGGCGCGCGCCGCCCGGCCGGTGTGCCGGAAACGAAGTTCAAGAAGATCGGCGTGCTCGGTGCCGGCTTCATGGGCATCGGCATCGCCTATGTGACGGCCAAGGCCGGCATTCCGGTGGTGCTGCTCGACCGCGACATAGAGTCCGCCGCCAAGGGCAAAGCGCATTCCGACAACCTGATCTCGGATCAGGTCAGGAAGGGCCGCGCCAAGCCAGAGGACAAGGAAAGATTGCTGTCGCTGATCACGCCGACGGCCGATTACGCCGATCTTGCCGGCTGTGATCTTGTGATCGAGGCGGTGTTCGAGGATTCGGCCGTTAAGAAGGATGCCACCGAACAGGCCGAGGCGGTGCTGAAGCCGTCGGCGATCTTCGCGTCGAACACGTCGACCATCCCAATCACATCGCTGGCCAGGAATTCGGCGCGCCCGAAGAATTTCATCGGCATTCATTTCTTCTCGCCGGTCGACAAGATGATGCTGGTCGAGATCATCCTCGGCAAGAAGACCGGCGACAAGGCGCTGGCCACCGCGATCGACTTCGTCCGCGCCATCAAGAAGACGCCGATCGTCGTCAACGATACGCGCGGTTTTTACGTCAATCGCTGCGTACTGCGCTACATGTCGGAAGCCTACAAGATGCTGATCGAAGGTGTTCCGGCGCCGATGATCGAGAATGCGGCGAAAGCCGCCGGCATGCCGGTCGGTCCTCTGGCATTGACCGACGAGACCGCGATCGACCTTGCCCAGAAGATCATGAAGCAGACCATGCGCGATCTCGGCGACAAGGCGGTCGATCCGAAGCAGATGGCGCTGATCAACACGATGGTCGACACGCATGGTCGCTTGGGCCGCAAGAACAGCAAGGGCTTCTATGACTATCCGGCAAAACCGGCCAAGAAGAAGCTGTGGCCAGGTCTCAGGGATCTCTACCCGCAGCTGGCGCCGGAGCAGGTTGATTATGAGGAACTGAAGCAGCGGCTGCTGGTCACCATCGCGCTTGAGGCGGTACGGGTGATGGAAGAGGGCATCGTTACCGACCCACGCGAGGCCGATGTCGGCTCGATCCTGGCCTTCGGCTTCGCGCCCTATACAGGCGGTGCACTGTCCTACATCGACGGCATCGGCGCTAAGAAATTCGTCAAAATCGCCAAGCGCCTGCAGAAGAAATACGGCACCGAGTTCAAGGCGCCGAAGCTGCTGCTTGATATGGCCGAGAAGGGCGAGACCTTTTACGAGCGCTTCGATCCCTATACCAGGGACGAGGCCAAGGAGGCAGCCTGACACCGTCTTCGGCGGTGGACAAGATGGCGGCCAAGGGGTAGAACAGGGAAGGTATTTTTTCCTGTTTCGAAGGAAGAGCAAGGTGCTCTCGCACGACCGCGTTTGGGCCGCCATCGACGCTCTTGCCGAGCGTTATTCGCTTTCGGCCTCTGGACTGGCCAGGCGCGCTGGCCTCGACTCGACCGCCTTCAACAAATCGAAGCGGCTGTCCTCAGATGGACGGCCGCGCTGGCCGTCGACCGAATCGCTGGCCAAGATCATCGAGGCGACCGGCGCCTCGCTGGACGAATTTGCGGGGCTGGTCGAGGGTCGGGGTAATTCCGGCTCACTACCCGTGCAGAGATCGTCGGTGCCGCTGCTCGGCTTCGCCCAGGCGGGCGCCGGTGGCTTCTTCGACGACGCCGGGTTTCCAGCGGGGCAGGGATGGGACCTGATCGAGCTTCCGGCACGGGCAACCGAGACCTCCTATGCCTTGAAGGTCCAGGGCGATTCCATGCTGCCGCTCTATCGCAATGGCGATGTCCTGATCGTCGAGCCGGGGGCTACTATACGAAAGGGTGATCGCGTCGTCGTCAAGACCAATGCCGGCGAGGTGATGGCCAAGGTGCTTGACCGCCAGACACCGAGGTCGATCGCGCTGGTCTCCCTCAATCCCGATCACCCGGACCGCGACATCCCCATGCGCGATGTCGAATGGGTGGCGCGGATTGTCTGGGCAAGCCAGTAGGCGCGGGGCCGGTGCGTCTGCCTCACCTTGCCTTGGCTGTTCTGGCGATCCCGGCGATGGCCACGGCAATTGTCGCCGGCGGCCGCGCCGTCCAGAGCGAAAGCGGCGGCCCCTGGGAGCAAATCCAGGTCGGCGCTGAACCGCAGCCCGCCGCGCCGGCTACGTCGGCCATCCCGAAACCAGTGCCAGCCAAGCAGGCGGCGCATTCGAGGGCAATCGATCCAGACATCGTGGTGCCGCCGCCGCCCGGTTCTAACGAGCTTGAACGGATAGAGCCGCGCGCCCCGTTGAGCGATCTGGCATTGGCCGGACCGCCCAAGCCGCCAAAAACGAAAATGCCTGACGACTGGAAAGGCACGAAACTATTCCAGCCCGTCGCGTCGGCCGCCGGGGTCATCGAAGCAAAGGGCTATTCGATTGCGGTTTCCGGTATCGACATCGTCAAGCAGGAGGAGACTTGCACCGACGGCGGCGAGTCCTGGAATTGCGGCATTCGGGCGCGAACGGCCTTCCGCGCCTTTCTCCGCAGTCGTGCGGTGGTCTGTGCCGTGCCGCCCGAAGGCGGTCGTGATCTGATCGCCGCCGAGTGCCGGATCGGCAATCAGGATATCGGCCAATGGCTGGTCGAAAATGGCTGGGCGCGCGCCGCCAAGGGCGGCCCTTACGCAGAAGCCGGCGAGAAGGCGCGTGCAGCAAAAAAAGGCGTCTTCGGGCCGGCGCCGAGCGTTTCAGGCCTGCCGCCGCTCCCGGCTGCTGCGTCGCGATCCGCGCCTGTAGCGCCTAGCTCGATCCTGGAGGAGCAAGACGGCGTCCTCATGCCGCCAGTTGACCAGCCAGCGCCCGCTGAATGAGCTCGCGCGTTTCGGCGATGCCGTAGAGCGCGGCGAAGGAGCCGAAGCGCGGTCCGCGTTCCTGACCTATCAGCACCTGATAGATCATCTGGAAGAAGGCGACGGAGACACCGGGTCCGCCCTCCGGGCTCTGCTTGGAATGGTCCTGGTAGCGCTCGATCTTGCGCGCAACATTGAGGGCAGCGTTCTGGATTGCCTCGCTGTCGGCATCAGCCGGCAGCGCGGCAAGCGCTACCGAAAGCTTGGTCAGCGCCTCGCGCTCGACCGCGTCGGCAGCACGGTACACTTTCGCCGGCTTCACGAAATCGTCGAAATAGCGGATGGCATATTCGGCCAGCCGGTCGAGCTCGGGATGGGTTGTCGGCGTCACACCCGGCGCGTGGCGCGAAATGAAACCCCACAGCACGTCCCTGTTCTGCGCGTTCGAGGCGCTGACCAGGTTGAGCAGCAGCGAGAACGGAACCGGCAGGTCGACTGCCGGGGGATTGCCGTCATGCATGTGCCAGACCGGATTGCCCAGCCGCTCCTTCCAGTCCTGCCTCTGATAGGCAGAGAGGAACGTGTAATATTCGTCTACCGCCTTCGGGATGACGTCGAAATAGAGCTTCTTCGCGGTTCGCGGGCGCTGGAACATATAAAGGCTAAGGCTCTCGGTCGGCGCGTAAGTCAGCCACTCGTCAATGGTCAGCCCATTGCCCTTCGACTTCGAGATCTTCTGGCCGTTCTCATCGAGGAACAGCTCGTAATTGAAGCCCTCCGGTGCCGGAGCATCGAGCGCGCGGCAAATCTGCCCGGCGAGCTTGACGGAATCGATCAGATCCTTGCCGGACATCTCGTAATCGACGCCGAGTGCTGCCCACCGCATCGCCCAATCTGGCTTCCATTGCAGCTTGGCATGACCGCCGGTCACCGGCGTCTCGAAGCGCTCGCCGGTGTCCGGGTCGCGCCACACGATGGTGCCGGCGTCGAGCTTGCGCTCGTCGATCGCGACTTGCATGACGATGCCGGTCTTGGGATGGATCGGCAGGAAGGGCGAATAGCTCAGCGCCCGCTCCTCGCGCAGCGACGGCAGCATAATTGCCATCACCTTATCGAAGCGCTCGAGCATCTTGAGCAGCGTCGCGTCGAAGCGGCCGGAAGTATAATAGTCGGTCGAGGAAGCGAATTCGTAATCGAAGCCGAAACGGTCGAGGAAAGTGCGCAGCCGTGCGTTATTGGCAGCGCCGAAGGACGGATACTCATTGGAGAACGGGTCCGGTATCCTGCTCAGCGGCTTGCCGAGGTAGGCGCGCAGCATGTCCTTGTTAGGCACATTGTCAGGCACCTTGCGCAATCCGTCCATGTCGTCGGAGAAGCACAGCAGCCGCGTCTTGACCTTGTCTTCAGTCAGCACGCGGAAGGCGTGGCGCACCATAGATGTGCGCGCCACCTCGCCGAACGTGCCGATGTGCGGCAGGCCGGACGGGCCGTAGCCGGTCTCGAACAGCACCGTTTCCGGGTAGCCGCTGCTCGCGTAGCGGGCGGCGATCTTTTTCGCTTCCTCGAATGGCCACGCCTTGCTTTCGGCGGCGGCGAGGACTTCCGGGCTGAGATCGATCGGCTGTTGTTCGGCCATGATGCTATTCCTGCAACGTTGCCAGCATCGATGCCGGCAGCCGCATGCTCTAGACCATGATCCCGAAAAGTGGAACCCGGTTTTCGGGCAGGACCGTGATCAGGCAAGAAGCCCCCGTCCCGATAGTCAGGATGGATCAACTTCCAAGGCGTGATCGGAGCGCCAACGATCGCGGCTGTTTTTCCTTGCGGCGCCGGTCCCTCGTTCCTAACTTCGGGACCATCTCAAGGAGTTGTAAATGCCATTGTCGCCACACGAAGCCATGATCTACCTGATGGTCATCACCTCGGCGTCAGACCGCGACATGACCGACGTCGAACTGGCGCGGATCGGCGACGTCGTTCGATCCTGGCCGGTGTTTGAGGATTTCAACCAGGAGCGGCTGGTCGAGGTCGCCCAGGCCTGCCAGAAAATGCTGCATGAAAAGGATGGGCTGGAGGGCGTCCTGGCGCGCGTCGCCGAGGCGCTGCCCGAACGCCTGCGTGACACCGCCTATGCCGCCGCCTTCGAGGTCGCAGCTGTCGATCTCGAAATGCGCCTGGAGGAGGTACGCGTTCTGCAGCTCGTCCGCCGGGAACTCGACCTCGATGCGCTGACGGTCGCCGCCATTGCGCGAGCCGCCAAGGCCCGCCTTCGCACGCTGACCTGAGCCGGCGGCCAAGCTCAGAAAAAACTGACGGGAAAATAGCGCAGATAGAACTCGGCGAACGTGCCTTTCACCGAGATTTCCTGCAGCGCGTAGTCGAAAGCGGCGGCCAGTGCCGGATCGTCGGCCCTGGTGGCGATTGCCATGCCTGAGCCGAGATATTCGGGCGCCAGATAGGGGCCGCCGGCAAAGCGGCAGCAGCCCGCTGCATCCGAACCGCCGAGCCAGAAGGCGAAACGCATGCCGTCGCCGAAGGCGGCGTCGATCTTGCCGGCTTTCAGCTCGCCATAAAGCTCCTCCGGCTTTGCGAATGGGACGATTTGGACGTCGCCGAAATAATCGCGCAGCACCCGCTCGTGCGCGGAGCCGGCGATCACGCCGACACGCTTGCTGCGCAGCTTGTCGAACATTGGTTCGGTCAGCGCCTGTGTCTTCAGCATGATGAAGCGGGCCGGAAATTGCAGGTAGGAGCGTGAAAATGCGTATTTCGACCGCGACTCCGGCGTCGCGGCGATGCCGGCAATGATCGCTTCGCCCTCGCCCTTCCCGAGCGCACCTTCGAGCTCGGCCCAGGGCAGCGCCTGGATCTGGCATTTTTCGGCAACGCCGAGCTCGGCGCAGATGGCGCGCGCTAGGTCGACATGGAAGCCCGACAGCCGGCCTGCCCCATCGAGGAAATTGAACGGCGGGAAATCCGTGGTGGTCAGGAATCGCAGCCGCGGCAGCATCGAAAGGTCCGGCTTTGGCAGCCGCTCCTTGGCGTCCCAGAACACGGGCACCTGCGGCTCCGCGGCGAGCGCAGCAGCCGCAAGCGATTGCGCTCCGATCAATATCGAGATCAATGAAATGGATATGCGCCGAAACGCCACGCGACGACTCCGTTCGGTCTTGCCCCGGCTTTCGTACGAAATAACACAGGTTTTTGTACGAAAAAAACACAGGTGCGACGGTTTTTGGTTTCATCATTGCAATTTAGGGATATTGTTTAGTGAGTTTGCAAGTGACTGCGTGATGCCGGCTGAAGAGGAGCAGTAGGACGCACAGGGGAGGCAGCTTTGCAGTCCGGGGTTGATGGCGTGGTGCGGGTTGATCACTGCCATTGGCCTCAAGAGCGGAAGGCAACATGGGGTAGATGTTGCGATGGGTCATTTCGATCGTACGCTGGAGTTGATAGATCAGTTGCAGCACGCCGGCACAGCCGCCGCCGTCTGCGAAAAGCTGTTGGGGGTAACAAGCGGGTTCGGGCTGACGGCGCTGATGGCCGGGACGGTTCCGCAACCTGGCACGCCGAGAAACCAGCAAAAGGACCATGTGCTGCTCTGCGACTGGCCGGCTGAATGGCTTGAACGCTACGTCGCGCGCAACTACGTCGATCACGACCCCGTCGTCAGCCACATGAAGCAGCTTCAAGCGCCATTCCAGTGGCGGGAAGCATCTCAGGGCATCCGCATCGGCAAGAGCGGCGGCGAGGTGATGGGCGATGCCGGGGAATTCAAGCTGCGCGACGGGTTGGCCTTTCCGCTAATCACGCTCGATGGCCAGATCGTCATGGTGTCGCTAGGCGGCGAGGCTGTCGAATTGTCGAGCGCCGATTTCGGGTTGGTGTCGCTGGTCTCGACTTATGCGATTGGCCGCGCAATGCAGCTCCACACCATGGCGGGCAAAACCATCGATCATGTCGAATTAACGCCGCGTGAGCGCGAATGCCTGCAATGGGCTGCTGTTGGCAAGTCCGAATGGGAGATTTCACAAATTCTCGGCATTTCGGAACACACGTCAGAGAAACACCTTCTTAACGCCAAAAGCAAACTCGGTGCCGTCAACCGGGTCCAGGCCGTCGCGGAAGCGATAAGGCGCGGCTATATTAACTAGGTCGGCCGCGCCGGCCTAGAAATTCTTGCTTGCGTGATCGCGTAATTTTTTTGGGAAAGCACGGCCGTATCTTCCTATTGAAACTAGGAGACGGCAAATGCTTTTTTCCCTCACAACCCAGGAACTGATGGAACGGCCCGACCTCTGGGAGGCAGTTCATCGTTTGCGTTACAGAGTTTTCGTCGAAGAGATGGGATGGACCGATCTGCAGCGCCCTGATGGCCTCGAGATCGATCAATTCGACCACGACGAGGCAGTGCACCAGATCGTCATCCGCAATGGCGAGCTCGCCGGTTATCAGCGGATGTTGCCGACAACCCGGGCCCATCTTCTAACCGATGTGCTGGCGGACCTTTATGAGGGAACCCCACCGTCGGGCCCGAATGTCTATGAACTGACCCGCTATGCGGTTGCGCCGGGATTCCGCGACGGTCGGCGCGGCGTGTCGACGGTCGGCACCGAGCTGATCGCCGGCTTCGTCGAGTGGGGTCTGAAGCGCAACGTCAACCAGGTGATCATCGAATTCGAGCCGATGTGGGTGCTTCGCGCGCTGCAGCTGCATTTCCTGGCAACGCCGCTCGGTTACCAGCGTACCTATGGCAACCAGCAGGTGGTTGCCACACTGCTCACCTTCAACGAGCACACGCTCGACGTGGTGCGTTCGCGCCGCAACCACTTTGCGCCGGTGCTGGCCAGAGGGTACCCGGACATGCTCGGACAGAGACGCGCCTCGTGAGATTGGAGAGAGGCCATGAACGTTCACTCAAAAGCAGAATTCCGCAATCACACGCTGATCGTCACGGTATCGTCGGGTGACGGCCGCCCGGTGCTGGACAGGCGGGCCTATGAAAGCCTGGCCAGGACATTCCACGAAGCCGCTGTCGACGACGACGTCCGCGTAGTGGTCCTGCGCGGCTTGGCCGGGTGCTTCTGCCTCGGTGCCGATTTCTCCGAATTTCTCGACGCCACCAAACATCGGCGACTGATCGCCGCCGTCACCGATATGTTCCGCACGCTGGCGACGTTTCCGAAACCGGTCCTTGCCTGTGTCGACGGCGACGCCGTCGGCGTCGGTTGCACCATCCTGTTCCACTGCGACATGGTGATCGCCTCGAGCAAGAGCACGTTTCGGGTGCCGTTCGTCGATTTCGGCCTGGTGCCGGACGCGGCGACCAGCATTCTGGCGCCGCAGAAGCTCGGCTATGCCGGGGCGTTCCGCTTCTTCTGCCTGGGCGACACGCTCGCCGCCGAAGATGCCAGGGCACTGGGCCTTGTCGGCGAGATCGTGACGGACGGCAGCGTCGAGGAAGCCACGTTGGCAAGAGCCAGGCAACTCGCCAAGAAGCCTGTCGCGGCGCTGCTACAGACGCGCGACCTGCTTAGGGGCGACACCGGCGCGCTCTGCGACCGCATCGATCAGGAGATCTCGCTTTTCCAGCAGGCGCTGCAGGACGACACCACGCTGAAGCGACTGCAGCGGATTGCCCGGCTGGCGGCATGAGAGCCGCGTATCGATGAGGTGAGCTTATTTTTCGAGGAAAGTCGGCCCTTCGCCGATGATCTTCTTGTCCTCCTTGCCGATGACGTCGAGGTCGCGGCCGTCATAGGGAAGCGAAAGGAGAATGCGCTGCATGACGGCCAGCCGCGCGCGCCGTTTGTCGTTCGCCCGCACAATGATCCAGGGCGCGAACTCCTTGTGCGTGCGCTCGACCATCAGGTCGCGCGCTTTGGTGTATTCGTCCCATTTGCTGATGCCGGCGATGTCGATTGGCGAAAACTTCCAGCTCTTCAGCGGGCTCCAGCGGCGGTCGTGGAATCGCTCGAGCTGCGTTTCCCGGCCGATGTTCAGCCAGAATTTGAAGAAATGTATGCCCTCGTTGCGAATCATCCGCTCGAAATGCGGAACCTCGTCCAGAAATTGCTCGTGCTGCTCGGGCGTGCAGAATCCCATCACCGGTTCAACGCCGGCGCGGTTATACCAGGAGCGGTCGAAGGTGACGAATTCGCCCGACGTCGGGAAGTGGTCGACGTAGCGCTGGAAGTACCATTGTCCAAGCTCGGTGGGCGTTGGCTTGGTCAGCGCCACGTTGCGCGCCGTGCGAGGGTTCAGATACTGGCGCAAAACGAAGATCGTGCCGCCCTTGCCGGCAGCGTCGCGCCCCTCGAACAGCGACATTACCCGCTTGCCCGTCGACTGCAGCCACGCCTGCGCCTTGACCAGCTCGATCTGCAGCTTCTCTAGCCTCTCGTCATACTCCTCGCTCTTCATCTTCTTGTCGTAAGGGTAACCGCCGGCAGTGAGCTTGCGGTCCTCGACCCAGTCGGGAAGCGCGGGGGCCTCGATGTCGAACGCCCTCTCCTTGCCGTCGATCATGATCTTCAGCGGCCCCGATGAGGGTGCGGCGGGGCTTTCGTTGGCGTTTTTCATCGAGGCGAACCTTTCCAGCTTCCGGACTCGTGCTATTGGGAGCCTTACTGCATCGGCCCGAAAATCGGAATCGATTTTCGGAAAGAACGATGCAGCAGATAAAGAGGTAGAGCGTCCTTTGTGCGCCCAATTGGACGCACTGCGCTCTAGCGCCGGTCCAGCAAGAAGTTCTTGAAGTGGCCGCAGACGGAGCGCAAATGGCCGACATCGGCACAGAGCGGAGAGGCAGGGCGCAAACCGTCGCCATGCGGCTGTGGAACAGCCGCTGGCTGCTGGCGGCCGGTCTCGTTGCGGTTCTGATGGTCTATGGTTTTGCCGGCATGTCTGGCTATGTGGTGCTGCTGGCTGGCGCCGTGCTGGTTGCCGCTGCGATGCTGCCGGCCGGCATCGCCCGCCAATCGACCGAAAATGCCGCGGCCATCGAGTCGGGCGTGCAACAACTTTCCGGCGAATATCTCGCGGCGGCGGTTGCCGATCCGCTGATCATTTTCGATCGCTCCGCCGCCATCGTCCACGCCAACGCCGCTGCCTTTGCCGCCTTCGGTGGGATTGCCCCCGGCATGTCGCTGTCGCTGAAATTCCGCGCGCCGGAAATGCAGGCCTTGCTGGATAGCATCTTGGCGGGCAACGTCGCTTCGGACAGCGTCGACTACATAGAAAAGCTGCCGGTCGAACGAGCCTATCGGGTGAGCGCGTCTTCAGTCGGCCATGCCACGGATCTCTACGTGCTGGTGTTCAAGGACCAGAGTGAGGCGCGCCGGATCGACAGAATGCGTGCCGACTTCATTGCCAATGCCAGCCACGAGCTGCGCACGCCTCTCGCCTCGATCGCCGGCTTCATCGAGACGCTGCGCGGGCCGGCCCGCAACGACCCCGCGGCGCGCGAGCAGTTCCTGCAGATCATGCAGAACCAGACCAGCCGCATGGCGCGCCTCATCGACGACCTTCTGTCGCTGTCGCGCCTGGAGATGAAGCCCTATCTCAAGCCGGGAACCGAGGTCGACGTGCGCCAGGCCATCGACAGCGTCATCGATTCGCTTGGGCCGCTCGCAAAGGAAAACGGCGTCGTCATCGAGCGTGATTTCGCGGAAGGGCCGCTCGACGTGGCCGGCGATCGGGACGAGCTTTTCCAGGTCTTCGAAAATCTGCTGGAAAACGCCTGCAAATATGGTCAGTCGGGCGGACGTGTCGTGGTGTCGATCATACGCAGCGACAGCGATCCCGAACCGGGCATCGACGTCACCATCAGGGATTTCGGCCCCGGCATCCCCGAAGAGCACATCCCGCGCATCACCGAGCGTTTCTACCGCGTCGACGTCGAGAACAGCCGAACCCAGAAGGGCACCGGCCTTGGCCTGTCCATCGTCAAGCATATCCTGACCCGCCACAACGCCAGACTCTCCATCAGGTCGGAGATCGGCAAGGGTGCGGCGTTCACGGTCCATTTGCCGGCTCGCTAACGTAGTACTATCTCTAGCACATAATGGGCCGTTTCTTTTTTCTGTCATCCGGCTAGCGTATCAGCGGGGATTCGAGGGAACGACTCAACCACGAGATCCCGGGAAGGCATTTCGTCCATGCAGTCCGTGCATATCGTCAGCGCCTATGACGAGGAGCTGAAATATCTGTCGAAGCGCATCGCTGCGATGGGCGGGCATGCCGAGCGCATGGTCGAGCAGGCGGTCGCGGCGCTGGTCAATGCGGATCCGGGGCTTGCCCAGAAAGTCATTCGGGACGACCTAGTTCTGGATGAGGGACAGCGCGAGATCGACGACAAGGCGATCATCATCATCGCCAAACGCCAGCCGATGGCGACGGATCTGCGCGAGATCGTCGGCGCGATCCGCATCTCGGCTGACCTCGAACGGGTAGGCGACCTCGGCAAGAACGTCGCCAAGCGGGTGGTTGCCGTCGCAGACGGGCGCCAGCCGAACAGCCTGTTCCGCGGCCTCGAGGCTTTGGCCAATCTGGCACTGACCCAGCTCAAGGAAGTACTCGACGTCTATGCGTCGCGGTCGGTGGAGAAAATCGGTTTCGTGCGCGACCGCGACGACCAGATCGACGCCATGTACACCTCTCTGTTTCGCGAATTGCTGACCTACATGATGGAAGACCCACGCAACATCACGCCCTGCACACATCTCCTGTTTTGCGCCAAGAACATCGAGCGCATCGGCGACCACGCCACCAACATCGCCGAGACGATCTACTATATCGTCACCGGCGACCAGATGCCGGCCGATCGTCCGAAGGGCGATAAGACGGACAAGATTATTCTTCCCGCAACCCAACCAGCGAAGTGAGTTCTCTCAGCACTGATGCGAATTTCGGATTCGCCACCCGACAGAAAATTGCGCTAAGCTTTCGACGCGCCGACTTCTCAGTTCCGCGATGAAGGCCACGCCTTCAGGAGGCTGCGATGGAATATGTCCGCGAGTTTGCTCCTGCGCCGCCGATGTCGGGTATAATCGCTTGCGGCGTCTATACGGCTGGGCGGCGCATCGCCGACATTCCGATCGAGGAAGCCGGCGAATGGGCCGGGAAGCCGGGCCACGTGGTCTGGATCGGACTGCTGGAGCCCGACCGCAATTTGTTGCTGCGCGTCCAGGCGCAATTCCATCTGCATGAGCTGGCGATCGAGGACGCCGAGCATCCGCACCAGCGACCGAAGATCGAGCAATATGGTGATGCCCTGTTCATCGTTGCCCGCACGGCGCAGCTGATCGACAGCCGCGTCACCTTCGGCGAGACGCATCTGTTCGTCGGCGCGGGCTACATCGTCAGCGTCAGGCATGGCCCGTCGACCTCCTACGCCGCCGTTCGCCAGCATTGGGAAAGCTGCCCGCATTCCCTTGCCAAGGGCGAGGATTTCGTCCTCTACGCCATTCTCGATTTCATCGTCGACAACTATATGCCGGTGCTTGAGCAGATCGAAAACGAGGTCGAGGCGATCGAGGACAAGGTTCTGCTGAAACCGATGACCGGCTCCGATATCGAACGGCTTTACATGCTGCGCCGCGATCTCTTGCGCCTGCGTAATGCGGCCCTGCCGCTGGTGGAGGTCTGCCGGCGGCTCACCAGCGCCGATCTGCCGCAAATCCACACAGCCATGCACCCGCTGTTTCGCGACGTCACCGACCACATCCGCACTGTCCAGGAAAAGATCGACAGCCTGCGTGAGGTTCTCGCCTTCGCCTTCGAGGCGAGCCTTCTGGTCGGTCAAAGCCAGGAGACGGCGATCTCCAAGAAGCTTGCCTCATGGGCCGCAATCTTGGCCGTGCCGACGGCATTCGCCGGCATTTACGGCATGAATTTCAGCGACATGCCGGAACTGAGGATGGAATATGGCTACCCGGCCGTCCTGGCGGCAATTGCCCTGATCTGCACGTTTCTTTACTGGCGGTTTCGCAAGAATGGGTGGCTATGAAGTGGGTGAATGATCAATAGTGAATAGGGCTAGGCAAGAGCCTTGCTTTCTTACTCCAAGCTCAGCCCGCCACCATTCACCATTCACCATTCACCATTCACCTGCTCCGCCGCCGCTCCGATGCCGGCTGGAACGCCACGCGGGCGTGGTACTTGCAGTAGGGGCCGGTTTCGGCGGCGTCGTTGCCGCAGAAATGGAAGTCTTCCGAAAGCGGATCGCCGTTCGGCCATTTGCAAGTGCGCTCGTTGAGTTCGACAAGTTGCAGATGCCGCGAGATCGGCACGACGACGTTCTCGACCGGGCGGATATAGTGGCGCGCCACCGGTTCGGCATCGAACTGCGCCTTGAGCGCGGTCGCACCGATCGACATCGAGGTGGTGGCATGGCGCGTGGCGCTTGCTGCCCGGGACACCGATTTCTGGATCGTCGATCCCTGCACCGTCTTCTTCTGGCGTGCCGGTGAGGAGGTCGTGCGTCCGCGACCGGACAGTTTCAGCCGGTGCACTTTGCCGATGACCGCATTGCGGCTGACCCCGCCAAGCTGTGCGGCGATCTGGCTGGCGCTGAGGCCCTCCGACCACAATTTTCTGAGAAGTTCGACTCGCTCGTCAGTCCAGTTCATGAGACCGCGCTCCTGCTGAAACGTGCGGCAATCGGAATCCATTCCCGACCCGGCTTCTGCCGGGCAGACACCACATATATCGGGTGATTAGGTCCGCCGCACGAAATCTAGTTATTTCTCTGCTACAATTACCTTATGCGCTGACTCGGTGACAAGAGTCCCAAGGCCAACACGAATCGGTTTTTTCGGTTTTCCCCAACTTGCCCGGTCGCTTAGGAGCCGGCGTTATGCTGGGGGGCTTGCCGCGCGACCTTGCGCGACCTTTTCGTTGACTTCACGGCCGAAAAACACGATAAGCCACAAGGGCCGCCGCTTTGGCGGCTTTTTGATTTTTCCGGTTCCGGAGACGCATATAATGAGCGGTTCGGCGCTTTTCGAGACCTTTGTTCGCGCACCCCTGGCTTTCGACCACGGTGAAGGCACCTGGCTGGTCACCGACAAGGGCGAGCGATATCTCGATTTCGCCGGCGGCATCGCCGTGAATTCGTTGGGCTACAGCCATCCGCATCTGGTCGCGGCCCTCACCGAGCAGGCCGCCAAGCTCTGGCACGTCTCTAATCTGTACGAGATTCCGGGACAGAGCCGGCTCGGCGAGCGGCTGGCCGACGCAAGCTTTGCCGACAAGGTGTTCTTCACCAATTCCGGCGCAGAGGCGCTCGAATGCGCCATCAAGACGGCGCGGCGCTACCACTTCGTCAAGGGCCATCCCGAGCGCTACCGCACAATCACCTTCGAAGGCGCCTTCCACGGCCGCACCCTGGCGACCATCGCCGCCGGCGGCCAGTACAAGTATCTGGAAGGTTTCGGCCCCAAGGTCGACGGCTTCGACCAGGTCGGTTTCGACGATGTGGATGCCACCGAGAAGGCGATCACGCCTGAAACCGCGGCGATCCTGATCGAGCCGGTGCAAGGCGAGGGCGGCATCAGGCAAGTGCCGACGCAATCGCTGAAGCGGCTCAGGCAGCTCTGCGATCAGCACGGACTGCTCCTGATTTTCGACGAGGTCCAATGCGGCGTCGGCCGCACCGGAAAGCTGTTCGCGCATGAGTGGGCGGGTGTCACCCCCGACCTCATGGCGGTGGCCAAAGGCATCGGCGGCGGCTTCCCGATGGGTGCCTGCCTCGCCACCGACGAGGCAGCGGTCGGCATGACCGCCGGCGTGCACGGCACCACCTTCGGCGGCAATCCGCTGGCAATGGCGGTCGGCAACGCCGTGCTCGACGTGGTACTGGAAGACGGCTTTCTCGAAGACGTCCAGCGCAAGGCACTGCTGTTGAAGCAGGGGCTCGCTGGCGTCGCCGACGAATTTCCGGATGTTATCGAAAGCATCAGGGGCACCGGCCTGATGCTCGGGCTTAAATGCGCGATGCCCAACACCAAGGTCACGGTGGCACTGCGTGACCAGCATCTCTTGACGGTTCCGGCCGGCGACAACGTTATCCGCCTGCTGCCGCCTCTCACCGTCACCGACGCCGAGATCCACGAAGCGCTCGAGCGCATTCGTGCCGGCGCCAAGAGCCTGGCAGATGCCATCGTCGCTGCCGCTGCGAAGTAATCCTGGAATTCCTGATGTCCCTTCGCCATTTCACCGATCTTTCCGCCGTTTCCGAAGGCGATCTGCGCTTCATGCTCGACGACGCAGCGGTGCGAAAGGCAAGGCTCAAGGCCGGCGAACGCAGCAAGCCGCTCGAAGGCAAGGTGCTGGCGATGATCTTCGACAAGCCGTCGACGCGCACGCGCGTGTCGTTCGACGTCGGTATGCGGCAGTTGGGTGGCGAGACGATCATGCTGACCGGCACCGAGATGCAGCTTGGCCGCTCGGAGACCATTGCCGACACGGCCAAGGTGCTGTCGCGCTACGTCGATGCCATCATGATCCGCACCACCTCGCATGACCGGCTGCTGGAACTGATGGAAAACGCTACGGTCCCCGTCATTAACGGGCTGACCGACGAGACCCATCCCTGCCAGCTGATGGCCGACATCATGACCTTCGAAGAGCACCGCGGTCCGGTGGCCGGTAAAACGATCGCCTGGACCGGCGACGGCAACAACGTGCTGCATTCGCTGCTGGAGGCATCCGCGCGGTTCCATTTCAAGCTGAATGTCGCCGTGCCCGAGGGCAGCGAACCGGCCCAGAAGCATGTCGACTGGTCGAAAGCCAATGGCGGCAAGCTGAAATTCACCCGTTCGCCCGAGGAGGCCGTTCACGAGGCCGACTGCATCGTCACCGACTGCTGGGTGTCGATGGGCCAGGAGCACCGTGCCCGCGGCCACAATGTCTTCCTGCCCTATCAGGTCAATGCGGCACTGATGGCGAAAGCCAAGCCGGATGCGCTGTTCATGCACTGTCTGCCGGCGCATCGCGGTGAGGAGGTTACCGACGAGGTCATCGACGGACCGCATTCGGTGGTGTTCGATGAGGCCGAGAACCGGCTCCATGCCCAGAAGGCGGTCCTGGCCTGGTGCCTGGGCGCTTGATACGAGCCGCGGTGATCCGGGCCGGCCTGATCTGCGCCGCCTTGATCTGGGCCGCCTTGATCCGGGAGTTGGTGGTGCCTATCTCAGGCGCATCACGCAAATCGAGCGCGTCTCGTCGCATGCGCCCCGGAGGGCGGCATCGCCGCGCCCCGGAGCTTTGTCATGTTGGAAACTCATCAATTGGCTGAACATAAACCCAAGCTCGGCGAATTCGGCTACGCCGGCGACGACCATGTCGTGCCGTTCGAGGTCGGCCCGCTCGACGTGCGCGGTCGCACCGTCCAGCTCGGGCCGATGCTCGATGCTATTCTCAGCCGCCACGACTATCCCGAGCCGGTCGCCCGGCTCCTGGCTGAAGCCTGTGTGTTGACGGTATTGCTCGGAACTTCGCTGAAGTTCGAGGGCAAGTTCATTCTGCAGACCCGCACCGACGGGCCGGTCGACATGCTGGTCGCGGATTTCTCCACGCCGCACGCGCTGCGCGCTTACGCCCGCTTCGATGCCGACCGGCTGCAGGCTTTGACTTCTGCCGGCGAGACGTCACCGCAGACGCTGCTCGGCAGCGGCGTCCTGGCGCTGACCATCGACCAGGGCGCCCACACGCAACGCTACCAGGGCATCGTCCAGCTCGACGGCGTCACACTGGAAGATGCCGCACGCACTTATTTCCGCCAGTCGGAGCAGATTCCGACCGACCTCCGGCTTTCGGTTGCCAAGCTTCTGACGCCCGGCGTCGGCGGTGCCCGCGAACAATGGCGGGCCGGTGGCCTGCTGGCACAATTCCTGCCGCAGTCGGCGGAGCGCATGCGCGTACCCGACCTTCCAGGTGGCGACGGCGATCCGCGTGAGGAAATCCACGACCCGACCGACAATTCCTGGCAGGAGCTGCTGGCGCTGCTTGGTACTGTTGAACCGACCGAGCTGATCGATCCGACGATCGGCGCCGAACGGCTGCTTTACCGGCTTTTCCACGAGCATGGCGTCCGCGTGTTCGGCGGGGTGCCGGTCGCCGACCAGTGCTCATGCTCGAGGGAGAAGATCCACGGCATCCTCGAAGGCTTTTCCGCCGAGGAGATCAGGGACAGCACCGAGGATGGCAGCATTCACGTCGCCTGCGAATTCTGCTCGAAGCAATATGACTTCGACCCGGCGGAGTTTGCAGCGGCCGGATGACCGCCGTCAATTGACGGTGCGCCGCATTCCCGGCAAGTCGAGCGAGAAGGCGGGGATGGCGACGTCGAACGTCTCGCCCCGCCTGTTGCGCATGGTGTAGTGCCCGACCATGATGCCGGACGGCGTCGAGAGCGGGCATCCAGACGTATACTGATAGCTGTCGCCGGGGTTGAGTCCGGGTTGCTCGCCGACGACCCCGGGGCCGCGCACTTCCTCGACCTTGCCGGTGCCGTCGGTAATGTGCCAGTAGCGCGACAGAAGCTGCACGAACTCATCCGACTGATTGTCGATGGTCACCTGATATCCCCAGACATAGCGGTTTTGCGGCGGGTCGGAGTGATCCTCCAGATAGAACGGCCTGACCTGCACTTCGATGTTGCGGGTGACGGCGCTGTACATAAACTGCTCCAAAGCAATGTAGATGGAACTTTCGACGCTCAGCGCAGTTTGATCAACGATGCGCGTCATCTCCTTGCCCGACTCGAGCGCAGGTGCCGAAAAACAATGTCATTTAAGTGACACATGACAATGATGGTGTGCAGGCTTGTGCCGGGCGACTCAGCGTTCTGTCGAATTGTTGAAAACGGCCGTCATGCGGCCGGCACTTCTGGAGTGACCAGATCTCGATGGAACCGACATTCGCAGCCGCTCTCCTTTCCATAGCCCTCCTTCTTTCAAATCTCGCCAGCATCCTGTTAGCTTCGCTGAAGCTGAAGCGACCAGCCAGGATCGCACCGCCCGCCAACGCGCCGCCGGTATCGATCGTCATCCCGGCACGCGGCGTCGAGCCGTTTGCCGAAGAGACGCTGGAGCGCGCCTTCTCACTCGACTGGCCGCGCTACGAACTCATCTTCTGCGTTGCCCATGCCGACGACCCGGTGGTCAAGCCGATCACCGCCGCAATGGCGCGCTTTCCAGCTATTCGCGCCCGCCTTCTAGTCGGTGACGACCGCATCAGCGGCAATCCAAAACTCAACAATTGCGTGAAGGGTTGGGAAGCGGCGCATTATCGCTGGGTCATTCTTGCCGATTCCAATGTGCTTATGCCGAGCGACTACGTCCAGCAGCTGATGGCGGCATGGCGGCATGGTACTGGCCTCGTCTGCTCGACGCCGATCGGCTCACGGCCGGACGGCTTCTGGGGGGAGGTCGAATGCGCCTTTCTCAACACGCTGCAGGCACGCTGGCAGTACGCCGGAGAGGCGCTCGGCCTCGGCTTCGCGCAGGGTAAGAGCATGTTGTGGAACAAGCCGATGCTCGACGCCAATGGCGGCATCCGCGCGCTTGCCGCCGAGATCGCCGAGGACGCCGCCGCGACCAAGCTGGTCAACGGGCTCGGACTGCGGGTCAATCTTGTCGCCTCGCCCTTCGAACAGCCGCTCGGCCGGCGCACGCTTGGCGAGATCTGGTCGCGGCAGGCGCGCTGGGCGCGGCTGCGCCGCGTCACCTTCGCGCTGTTCTTCGCCCCCGAGATCCTGATCGGCGCGGCGCCGCCGCTGGTGCTTGCGCTGATCGCGGCGGCTGACGCCGGCGTCAGCCTGCCGGCAACCGCCATCGCCGTGCTGGTCGCGGCCTACCTGCCGGAATGCGCTTTGGCCTCGGCTAAGGGATGGCACCTGTCGCCGCGCACGATCCCGGCGATGATGGCGCGAGACCTGATGCTTCCCGCCATTTGGGCGCGCGGATGGCTGAGCGGCGCCGTCGACTGGCGCGGCAATGTGATGACTATCCAGACAAAGACCGTCGCGGAGCTGGAAGAGACCCCGTCCGGTGCCTGATCGGGCGCGTTCCCGCTCGCCTCTGTTCGGCCAGCCCTTATCCGGCAACTCTCAGTGCCTGCTCGATGTCTTCGAGCAGGTCGTCGGCGTCCTCAAGGCCAACTGACAGCCTGAGCGTTCCCGGTCCGATGCCGAGCTCGGCGCGGGCCTCATCGGTCAAGTTCTTGTGCGTCGTCGTCGCCGGATGGGTGATCAGGCTCTTGGCGTCGCCGAGATTGTTGGAAATGAGCACGACGTCGAGTGCGTTCTGGAAGGCAAAGGCCGCCTGCTTGCCGCCCTTCACATCGAGGCAGATCAGCGTCGAGCCACCCGACATCTGCTTCTTGACCACGGCCGCTTGTGGGTGGTCGGCACGGCCGGGATAGATGACACGGGCGATTTGCGGGCGCTCGGCCAGGAAATCCGCGATGCGGCCGGCACTTTCCGTCTGCTGGCGTACGCGTAGCGGCAGCGTCTCCAGGCCTTTCAGCAGCGTCCAGGCATTGAAGGGCGAGAGGCTTGGGCCGGTGTGGCGGAAATAGTCATGCAGGTTCTCGTCGATCCATTTCTTGTCCGACAGAACGATGCCGCCAAGACAGCGCCCCTGGCCGTCAATATGCTTCGTGGCCGAATAGACGACGATGTGGGCGCCGAGCTGCAGGGGTTTCTGCTGCAAGGGCGTAGCGAAGACATTGTCGACGATCAGCCTGGCGCCGATCGAATTGGCAAGTGCCGCGACGGCGGCAATGTCGACTACCTCCAGCGTTGGATTGGTAGGGCTTTCCAGGAAAAACAGTTTGGTGTTTGGCTTGACCGCCTTTTCCCAATTGGCGATGTCGGTGCCGTCGACCAGCGTTGCCTCAATGCCGTATTTCGGCGCCAGCGTCTCGACCACCCAGCGGCAGGAGCCGAACAGCGCGCGCGCCGCCACGATATGGTCGCCCGCCTTGGCGCTGCACAGCAGTGCTGCCGTCACCGCCGCCATGCCGGATGCCGTGGCGCGCGCGTCTTCGGCTCCTTCCAGCGCGCACATGCGTTTCTCAAACATGTCGACCGTCGGATTGGCATAGCGCGAATAGATGAAGCCCGGCTCCTCGCCCTTGAAGCGGGCCTCCGCCGCTTGCGCCGTCTCGTAGACATAGCCTTGGGTGAGATACATCGCCTCGGAGGTCTCGCCGAAGCCGGAACGCAGCGTTCCGGCATGCACGAGTGCGGTCTGAGGCTTCCAGTCGCGCTTCTTGGTCATCATTCCATCCAAACACCAAAATTGGTCCAAACAACAAAAAACCGGTCGCGAAAGTCGCAACCGGTCCATATGGCCTTGCGGCCCGACGGTCCTTTAGCGACTTGTTTAACGTGGCTGCAAGCCGACCGGCCAAATCACCACGGGATAACGAGCTTTAGACCCGCGCCACGCTTGCGTCAATTGCCGGCATGATTAAGAGGGTTGTACCAAGCAGGTGCCAAACGCGTCCACGGTCGGACCTGCGACAGAACAAGACCTCGCCCGGCGTTCGAACGGAGCCAGACCCTTGCGGCAGACAGGCATTCTTCCCGATCAGGATATTTCCGCGCTGTTCCAGACGGGCGCGCTGAAATCGCCGCGCACGCTCGATGCCGATCAGATCCAGCCGGCCAGCCTTGACCTCAGGCTCGGCGACAAGGCCTGGCGGGTGCGTGCTTCCTTCTTGCCCGGCCCGGACCACAGGGTTGCCGACAAGCTCGACCGGCTGAAGCTGCACGAGATCAACCTCGCCGAAGGTGCTGTGCTGGAAACCGGCTGCGTCTACATCGTGCCGCTGCTCGAAAGCCTGGCGCTGCCCGCCCATATTTCCGCCTCCGCCAACCCGAAAAGCTCGACCGGACGGCTCGATATCTTCACTCGGGTAATGACCGACCGCGGCCACGAGTTCGACAAGATCGCCGCCGGCTATGAAGGCCCGCTCTACCTGGAGGTCAGCCCGCGCACTTTCCCGATCGTCGTGCGGATCGGCTCGCGGCTGTCGCAGATCAGGTTCCGCACCGGCAATGCGCTCTTGTCGGAAAACGAGTTGCACGAGTTGCACCGCGCCGAAATGTTGGTCGCCACCGAACCACCCAACATCTCAGGCGGGGGCATCGCGCTATCGATCGACCTCGACGGCGACAAGGACGGGCTGGTCGGCTATCGCGGCAAGCACCACACCGGCCTCGTCGACGTCGACAAGCGCGCCGCGCAGGATGTCGTCGATTTCTGGGAGCCGCTCTACAAGAGCGGTGCCGGCGAGCTGGTGCTCGATCCGGACGAATTCTATATTCTGGTGTCGCGCGAGGCGGTGCATGTGCCGCCGCTCTACGCCGCCGAAATGACGCCCTTCGATCCGCTGGTCGGCGAGTTCCGCGTCCATTATGCCGGTTTCTTCGACCCGGGTTTCGGCCATTCGGCGTCGGGCGGCACCGGCAGCCGGGCGGTGCTCGAGGTACGCAGCCACGAAGTGCCGTTCATCCTCGACCACGGCCAGATCGTCGGACGGTTGGTCTATGAGCACATGCTGAAACGGCCGCGGGCGCTCTACGGCACTGATCTCGGCTCGAACTATCAGGCACAGGGCCTGAAACTGTCCAAGCATTTCCGCGCCGCGCGCTGACCTTCCTCTCACTTCCGGGCTACGCCCGGCTCAAAGTGCCTTCACGGCGACCTTCACCGGCTGCTCGATTTCAAGCGGGTTGCGCAGTGGCAGGCCGAAATCCTGCGCCTCGATTTCGAATACGTCACCGGCCTCGGTCCTGACGCCGTCGGCAAAGGACAGCGTCGCCGTGCCGAACATGTGCACATGCACGTCGCCCGGCTGGCGGAAGGCTGAGTATTTGAAGTGGTGATGCTCGAGATTGCCAATGGTGTGCGACATGTTCGCCTCGCCCGACAGGAACGGCTTTTCCCAAAGCAGCTTGCCGTCGCGCAGGATGCGCGAAGTGCCGCGGATATCGGACGGCAGATCGCCGATCAGGATCTCCGGCCCGAACGAAGCATTGCGCAGCTTGGAATGGGCAAGGAAGAGATAGTTCACACGCTCGGTGACATGGTCGGAAAACTCGTTAGACAGCGTGAAGCCGACGCGGAACGGGGCGCCGTCGTCGCCGATCACATAGATACCGGCGATTTCCGGCTCCTCGCCGGCATCCTGGGCGAAGGCGGGCGACATAAGCGCCGCACCGGGCGCCACCGCCATGGTGCCGTTGCCCTTGTAGAACCATTCCGGCTGCACGCCGATCTGGCCCTTCGCCGGCTTGCCGCCCTCAAGCCCCATGCGGAACATCTTCATGGAATCGGTCAGCTGTTCCTCGCCGTCCGTGCTGAGCTTCTTGTGCATGGAATCGCGGGTCGCGGCGGAGCCGAGATGCGTCAGCCCGGTGCCGGTGAGATGGAGATGCGCCGGATCGGGATGGTTGATCGGCGACAGCAGCCGGCCCTTCTTGTAGGCTGCGTCGAGATCGACGGTTTCGCCGAAGCCCTTGCGCTCGATCAGGGCGACAAGCCCGCTGCCGGTACGCGCGGCTTCCATCGCCAGCGAATAGACGCTGCGGGCGCCGTTGATGACGCGGGTCTTGCCGCCGTTGCGGGCAACGACGCGGATCGTCTCGGCGTCGTCGAGGATTTGTGAGATCAGCATGGTAACCCTCTCTGAATTGTGGGCTGGCCTGCCCTTTCTCGGCAAACCCCACCCTGCGCGGCCCGGACCCCTGTCCGCGCCTCGGTTGAAATTCTTCGTCCGGATTGCGCTCGCGGATCAGGTCCCTCGGGGGACTTCTTTGCGCCCGGCAGCGCCGCGATGTGACCCGTATGCCTCCTGGTTGCCTCTCAAGCCTTGTTCTTGTTGTAGACGTCGAAGACGACGGCGCCGAGCAGCACCAGGCCTTTGACCACCTGCTGCCAGTCGACATTGACGCCCATGATCGACATGCCGTTGTTCATGACGCCCATGATGAAGCCGCCGACCACCGCGCCGATCACCTGGCCGACGCCGCCCATCGCCGAAGCGCCACCGATGAACACCGCGGCGATGACGTCGAGCTCGCTGCCGAGGCCGGCCGCCGGCACAGCCTGCCCCAGGCGCGCTGCGATAATCAGGCCGCCGAGTGCCGACAGCACGCCCATATTGATGAACACCATCAACGTCAGCCGTTCGGTCTTGATGCCCGATAGCTGGGCTGCCTTGGCATTGCCGCCCATCGCATAGATGCGACGGCCGATCGTCATGCGTTTGGTAACGAAGACGAACAACGCGATCAGCACGCCCATCACCATGAGAACGATGGGGAGGCCCCTATAGGTGGCGAATTGGTAGACGAGAAACAGCGCCAGCGCGCTGATCACCAGGGTCTTGACGACGAACAGCGAGAAGGGCTCGGCTTCGTAGCCATGCTTCTCGCGGGTGCGCCGTGCCCTGAGCCCGAAATAGGCATAGGCGAGCACGGCGACGAGGCCGATCACGATCGTCGTCAGGTGCAGCGTCAGGCCGCTGCCGACAATGGTTTTGCCGGCGGCGTTCACGGTTGGCGGTATCAGCGTCAATGGGCCGATCAGGTCCGGAATGAAGCCGGAACTGAGCGCCTTGAAGCCGACGGGAAGCGGCCCTACGGAAGACCCGCCACCCAGCAGCGCCTGGCAGATGCCGCGGAAGATCAGCATGCCCGCCAGCGTGACGATAAAGCTCGGTATTCGGTGATAGGCAATCCAGTAGCCTTGTGCCGCGCCGATCGCACCACCGACGATCAGGCAGATGATCGACACCACCAGCGGATTGCTCAATGGGCCAAGCGGCCAGATGACCATCATCATCGCCGCCAGCGCGCCGATGAAGCCGGCGACGGAGCCGACGCTGAGATCGATGTGGCCCGAAACGATCACCAGAAGCATGCCCAGCGCCATCACGATGATGAAGCTGTTCTGCTGCACGAGATTGCTGAGGTTCACCGGCTTGAACAGCGTTCCGGACGTGGTGAACTGGAAGAACACCATGATTGCGATCAACGCCAGCACCAACCCGTATTCGCGCAGGTTGGTGACCAGCGCCGAGACGGCAATGCGAGGTCCCTGTTGTAGATCCTGGGCAACGCCGGTCTGCGGCCCGGGAGCGCTTTCGGTGCTCATGATGCTTTTCCTTCTCCGCGGACGATGGCGCGCATTATCTTTTCCTGGCTGGCGTCGCTTGCCGCCATTTCGCCGACGATGCGTCCTTCGTTCATGACGTAGATGCGGTCGGTGATGCCGAGCAGTTCGGGCATTTCCGACGAGATGACGATGATTGCCTTACCCTCGGAGGCGAGACGCGCGATGATCGTATAGATTTCATACTTGGCGCCGACGTCGATACCGCGTGTCGGCTCGTCGAGGATCAGCACTTCCGGATTGGCGAACAGCCATTTCGACAGCACCACCTTCTGCTGATTGCCGCCAGAAAGGTTGCCGGTCATCTGGTAGACGCTCGAGGCGCGGATATTGGTCCTGCCGCGATAATCGTTGGCGACCGAAAGCTCGCGCAAATCGTCGATCACGCCGTGGCGCGACACGCCGGGCAGGTTGGCCAGCGTGATGTTGTGCTTGATGTGGTCGATCAGGTTGAGCCCGTAGGTCTTGCGGTCCTCGGTAACGTAGGCGATGCCGTGTTCCACCGCCTTGCTCACCGAAGAGACGTCGATCGGCTTGCCGTTGAGGAACACCTCGCCGGTGATGCGACGGCCATAGGACCGGCCGAACAGGCTCATGGCAAACTCGGTCCGGCCGGCACCCATGAGCCCGGCAATGCCGACCACTTCGCCCTTGCGGGCGTTGAGGTTGATACCCTTGATGACCTGCCGCTCGGCATGGATGGGGTGGTAGACCGACCAGTTTTTCACTTCGAGAACGGTCTCGCCGATCTTCGGCTCGCGCGGCGGATAGCGGTCGTCGAGCGAACGGCCGACCATCGAGGTAATGATGCGGTCCTCCGAGATGTCCTTCTTGGCCAGCGTCTCGATAGTCCGCCCGTCACGGATGATGGTGACCTTGTCGGCGACCCGGTTCACCTCGTTGAGCTTGTGCGAGATCAGGATCGAAGTGATGCCTTGCCGCTTGAATTCGAGCAGCAGATCGAGCAGCGCCTGGCTGTCCTTTTCGGACAGGCTCGCGGTCGGCTCATCGAGAATGAGCAACTTCACTTCCTTGCTGAGCGCCTTGGCGATCTCGACCAACTGCTGCTTGCCGACGCCGATATTGGTGATCAGCGTGTTGGGGTCTTCCTTGAGGCCGACCTTCTTGAGCAGGGCGCTGGTGCGCGCCTCATTGGCATTCCAGTCGATGACGCCGTATCTGGCGTGCTCGTTGCCGAGAAAGATGTTTTCGGCGATCGACAGCATCGGCACCAGCGCAAGCTCCTGGTGGATGATGACGATGCCCTTGCGCTCGCTGTCATGGATGCCTTTGAAATGGCACTCATCGCCGCGATAGATGATCTGGCCGTCATAGGTGCCGGACGGATACACACCCGACAGCACCTTCATCAGCGTCGACTTGCCAGCGCCGTTCTCGCCGACCACGGCATGGATCTCGCCTTCCTCGACCATGAGCTTGACGTTCGACAGCGCCTTGACGCCGGGAAACGTCTTGGTGATGTCGCACATCTCCAAAATCGTCGATGCCATTGAGAATACCACTCCTGCGAGGTCCGCAAACAATACCGGGCTGGCTCGCCAACGAAAAGGGGCCCTGCCTGCGCAGGACCCCAGGCTTTGTAACCGCGATTACTTCAGCTCTTCGGCCTTGATGTAGCCGGAATCGACCACCAGGGACTGATAGTTCGACTTGTCGACGTCGTGCGGTGTCAACAGGATCGAGGGAACGACCTTGACGTCGTTGTTGTAGGTCGTGGTGTCGAGGCCTTCCGGCTTGCCGCCCGAGAGCACCTTGTCGACGAGTTCGACCGTCGCCTTGGCGAGTTCGCGGGTGTCCTTGAACACGGTCGAATACTGTTCGCCGGCGATGATCGCCTTGACCGAAGCGGTCTCGGCGTCCTGTCCGGTGACGATCGGCCATGGCTGATCGGCGGTGCCGTAGCCTACGGCGCGCAGCGAAGCGATGATGCCGCGCGACAGGCCGTCATAGGGCGAGAGCACGCCATCGACGCGGCTGCCGTCCGAGTAGTTGGCGGAGAGCAGATTGTCCATGCGGGCCTGGGCGGTTGCCGCCAGCCAGCGCAGCGTGCCGACCTTGTCCATGCCCATCTGGCCGGACTTCACGACGAGGGTCTTGTCGTCGATCAGCGGCTGAAGAACCGACATGGCGCCGTTATAGAAGAAGAACGCATTGTTGTCGTCCGGCGAACCGCCGAACAGCTCGATGTTGAACGGGCCCTTCTTCTCGGGATAACCGAGACCCTTGAGCAGCGATTTGGCCTGGATGACGCCGACGCCGAAATTGTCGAAGGTGGTGTAGTAGTCGACATTTGGCGTCTTCTTGATCAGGCGGTCGTAAGCGACGACGACAACGCCGGCGTCATTCGCCTTCTGCAACGCATCGCCCATCGTGGTGCCGTCGATCGAAGCGATGATCAGCGCCTTCGGGCCCTTGGTGATTTCGTTTTCCAGCTGGCTGAGCTGGTTCGGAATGTCGTCCTGCGCGTACTGCAGGTCGACAGTGTAGCCCAGAGCCTCGAGCTGGGACTTGACGGCGTCGCCGTCGTTGATCCAGCGCTGCGAGGTCTTGGTGGGCATCAGCACGCCGATCAGGCCTTCGCCCGCCTGCGCCGGCAGCGTCATGGCCGCGATGCCTAGGGCCGCGACGGCGGCCAGTGTCTTGATAATCTTCACATTAACTCTCCCTGGTTGATGGACGCGTACCCTTGGGTTTCGTGGGCCGCGCAATCGTGCAGGAGCGCCAAACGCGCCGCTGCCGTCAATCGATCTCCGGTATCCTCCCAATCGGCCCCGAGACTCTGGTTTCAATCGATACGAGTTTTCCCTCGTCACCGACCGTCAAGCCTCAGGACGCGCGAAGGGTGTGTCGCTTTGCCATAACTGTCAAATGCGATCTTTGATGGTTGCTATATCGAGACTGATATGGCTTAGGCTAGTGACGACGCTGCCGGATCCTGCCAGGGCGCCGGGCGTAAGAGTAGGGAAGAATCATGGCAGCGCTGCGAAATCCTGGCGGAATATCAGCCAGTTACGATGAGATCCCGGGTGATGGCGGAACCTTGCTGCGCAGCGGCTTGAGCCTGCGTCACATGCGCATGATCGCAGCCCTCGACGAGCACGGCCGGGTGAGCGCCGCGGCCCAGGTCATGAACATCTCGCAGCCGGCGGCCTCGCGCATGATCGCCGAGATGGAGGCCGTGCTCGACGTCAAGCTCTGCGAAAGGCTGCCGCGCGGCATCACGCTGACACCCTATGGCAAGGCGTTGGCACGGCGCGCGCGATCGATCCTGCTCGAGATGCGCGAGGTCGACCGCGAGATTTTCGAGCTCAAGGCGGGCAAGGGCGGCTCGGTATTCCTGGGCGCGGTGACAGCACCGGCGATCGAGCTGGCGGTGCCGGCGATCCGCGAGATCCGGCGCCTTTATCCGCGCATCGAAATCACCATGCAGGTCGAGACCTCGAACGTCCTGGCACGCGAGCTGATCGCCTCGCGCCACGATTTCATCATCGCCCGCATCCCCGACGACCTCAATCCGCGGCTGTTCGAAGCGCGCGTCATCGGCGTCGAGAAAGCCTGCCTGATCGTGCGCCGCGGCCACCCGCTGACCAAGGGCAAGGCGGTGCGGCTGGAAGACACCGCCGCCTATGACTGGGTTTTCCAGTCGGGCGGCTCGCCGCTGCGCCAGGCGATGGAAAGCAACTTTTTGAACCGCAACATCGCGCTGCCGGACCGCATCCTCAACACCAGCTCGCTGCTATTGACTCTGGTCATGGTCGCGCAATCCGACGCCATCGCACCGGTGTCGATCCAGGTCGCGAAGTTCATCCAGAACCCCGAAGGCCTGGCCGGCGCTATCGATGTCGTCCAGACTGAATTCGACATCGAGGTCAGGCCCTACAGCCTGATCACGGTGAAGAACCGCGCGCTGTCACCGGCAGCCAAGATGCTGCACGATTTTATTTTGCGAGAGGTGGGCTGAGGGTTGGAGCGGGTAGCGGGCGCATCCCGTGGCCGGCCAGACGACCAGACAGGCCCGCCAGCAGCGGCGCCGATGCACGTCGGCCACTACTGCCTGATGCTCAAAAAAAGCCCGCCAGCAGAAGCCAGCGGGCCAAGGGTAGACTTTCCGGTTGGGGTCATTCGAGGCCCCGCCGACCCTCAATGTGAGATATTCCACGAACTGGCACATCGGCCAAACAGATGAAAGACGGCCAGCCGGGCTGTAAAACTGCCTATAAATCCGTTGGTTTTCAGCTTGGCCAGAACAAGTGCAATGCACCGGGGGCAAAAGCTGGAGCGGGTAGCGGGAATCGAACCCGCGCGTTCAGCTTGGGAAGCTGACAAGCTACCATTACATCATACCCGCGCTGGTTCCTCCGATATCATGGCCCGGCGCCGATGCGCAATCCGGTTTGAGGGCTCGGCTTGATGCAGGGCTATCAACTGCGTATTTCTAGGCATGTGCCCGAATCGCGGCACCCGACTGTGGAGACAGGCTTGTCCGCACTGAACCGCTTTCTCGGCGATACGCCGCTCCGGGTGATCCTGAAGCTGCTTGTGGTGTCGTTCCTCGTCGGGCTGGTCATGAATGCCTTCGGCTGGTCGCCGATGGATGTGCTTTATGGCATTCGCAAATTCTTCATCGACCTGTGGAATTTGGGCTTCCACGCCATCGACCGCTTTCTCGGCTACATCCTGCTCGGTGCCGCGATCGTCGTGCCGGCCTTCATCCTGCTCAGGATCGCTAACTACCGGAAGTGAATTTTCAGGCGTAGCCCGCCGCCACCTCGAACAGGATGGCGTGCCGTGCAGCAAGTGCTGCGACATCCGTCGAATAGCCGCCGCCGATAACGCCGCATACCGGTATGCCAAGCGTGCGGAAATGGCGGATCACCATATCGTCGCGGGCGCGCAGCCCGTCATCCGTGAGCGACAACCTGCCGAGCCGGTCCTCGACATGGACATCGACGCCGGCATTGTAGAAGACGAGGTCCCAGCGCCTTCGCGCCGACAGCTCCGGCAGGATGGCGTCCAGCCGCTCCAGATAGGCTGCATCGCCGGCGCCGTCGGGCAGGGCGACATCGAGATCGGAGGCGATCTTGCGCGCGGGGTAGTTGCGGTCGCCATGCATGGAGAAGGTAAACACGCGCGGCTCGTCGTTCAGGATATCCGCCGTGCCGTCGCCCTGATGCACGTCGAGGTCGACGACCAGGATGTTTTGGACAGCAGCTTCGGCGAGCAGCACCAGCGCGGCAACGGCTACGTCGTTGAAGGTGCAGAAGCCGGCGCCTTGCGCGCGCCGTGCATGATGGCTGCCGCCGGCGGTGTTGCAGGCGATGCCGTTCAGCAACGCCAGCCGCGCTGCCAGCACCGTGCCGGCCGTTGCGAGCTGCGCCCTCAGCGAAACCCGCGGTCCGACGGGAAAGCCGATCTCGCGCTCGATCGCCACCGGCACTTTGCAGGCAAGCACCTGGTCGACATAGTCGACCGCGTGGGCAAGCTTCAGCCATGATGGCCGCGTCGCCTCCGGCATGTTGAGCGCTTCGGGCTGCGCCAGGCCGCGTGCCCGCAACGCATCCATCAGCCGCGGATATTTGCTCATCGGGAAGCGGTGGTTGACGGCGAAGCCGGCGTCGTAGTCGGGATGATGAACGATCTGCAGGGGCATGGGGCGGCCGGTGCGCCAGAGGCGGATTTCGGTTGAACATAACGGGGTGGATGGTTGCGCGAGGTCCGCAAACTGGGGCACATCGGCTGGCCGATCAAGCCGCAACAGGAAGCAACACGCGTTTGGAGCAGGCTTTACCCATCGAAGCCCACACCACCGAAGCCAGGGCCTTCGTCGTCACCAACCGCTCGGTGCTCGCCATCGCCGTGCCGATGACGCTTGCCTATCTGACGACGCCGTTGCTCGGAATTGTCGACACGGCGCTGGTTGGGCAGTTCGGCGACGCCGCCCTTCTCGGCGGCCTGGCGGCCGGCGCCCTGATCTTCGACGTCGTTTTCACCACCTTCAACTTCCTGCGCTCCGGCACCACCGGCCTCGTCGCCCAGGCCTTCGGGCGCGGCGATGCGCTGGAGGAGCAGGCGGTGTTCTGGCGCGCCGTGCTGATCGCGGTCGTCGCCGGCGTCGTCCTTGCCGCGCTTGCGCCGCTGGTCTCCACCGCCGGGCAATGGTTCATCGGCGCCGAGCCGCGCGTCAGCGCGGCGATGGACGTCTATATCCGCATCAGGATGCTCGCGGCACCGTTCTCGCTGATCAATTACGCCATCCTCGGTTACGTGCTTGGGCGCGGCGAGGGCGGGCTCGGGCTGATCCTGCAATTGATACTGAACGGCATCAACATCGCCCTCTGCTTCCTGCTTGGCCTGGAGCTCGGCTGGGGCGTTGCCGGCGTTGCCTGGGCAACGCTCACCGGTGAATTCGTCGCCATGCTGCTGGGTCTCGCCATCGTCGGCCGGCGCTTCTGGGCGGCACCCAGGCTGCCGCGCCACCGCGTGCTCGATCTGCCGGCATTCCTGCGCATGATGTCGCTCAACCGCGATATCATGATCCGCTCCTTCTCGCTGCTCGCCGCCTTCGCGCTGTTCACGCGCCAGGGCGCACAATTCGGCACTCTGACGCTGGCCGCCAACGCCGTGCTGATGAACCTCTTCCTGGTTGCCGGCTATTTCCTCGATGGTTTCGCCACCGCTGCCGAACAGCTCGCCGGGCGCGCCATCGGCGCCCGTGCCGCCACGGCGTTTGATCAGGCGGTGCGGCTGACGCTGCTTTGGGGGCTCGGGCTGGCGGGCGCGGCGACGCTCTTCTTCCTGCTGGAGGGCGCCGATCTCGTCGCCCTGATCACGACCGCGACAGACGTCCGCGCCATTGCCGACATCTACCTGCCCTGGGCGGCGTTCACCTCGCTCAGCGGCGCGCTGGCTTTCGAGATGGACGGGATTTTCATCGGCGCAACATGGTCGCGCGACATGCGCAACATGATGCTGGTGTCGTTCCTGTCGTTCAGCGCCGCGCTGCTGATTCTGGCGCCGGCCTTCGGCAATCACGGCTTGTGGGCGGCGTTGCATGTCTTCCTGCTGGTACGCGGCTTCAGCCTGCTCGCCATATTGCGGCTGCGGGCGCGCACAGCCTTTAACTGATCGCTAAAGCGGTTTCGCCGCCCAGTGATCGAGGCGGCTGTCGCGAAGCTCGCGCAGCGACTTCAGCCCTTGACTGTCCATGAAACGGGCCATGCCGGAAAGAATGCGCCCCGGCAGCGCGGGCCCGGCATAGATCATGCCGGTGTAGAGCTGCACGAGATCGGCGCCGGCGCGGATCTTTTCCAACGCCGTCTCGGCGGAATCAACGCCGCCGACGCCGATGATAGTGGGATCCGGGCCAAGCAGTTTTCGCATCCTTGCCAGCACGATGGTCGAGCGCTCGAACAAGGGTTTCCCCGAAAGCCCGCCGGCCTCGCCAGCAAGGCCGGCGCTGCGCAGGCCGGATCGCGCGATCGTGGTGTTGGAGACGATGACGCCGTCCATTTGCTTGTCGCTGATCTCGGCGGCGATGTCCTCAAGCTCGGGCTCGACCAGGTCCGGGGCGATCTTGAGGAAGACGGGCGGTTTTGCCGGTGCCGCCGCACGCGCAGCCATGACCCGCGACAGGAGCTCGCCAAGCTGGTCGCGCGCCTGCATGTTGCGCAGGCCCGGCGTGTTCGGCGAGGAGATATTGATCGTCAGATAGCTGGCATATCGCGCGAACCGGATCATGCCGCGCTCATAATCACTGACGCGGTCGGCGCTGTCCTTGTTGGCGCCGATGTTGATCCCGACGATGCCGGGGCGGCCCTTGCGGGCGGCAAGGCGCTTCTCCGCGGCGGCGTGGCCCTCATTGTTGAAGCCCAGCCGATTGATCACCGCCCCCTCCGAAGGCAGCCGGAAGATGCGTGGCTTTGGATTGCCCGTCTGCGGCAGCGGCGTGATCGTGCCGACCTCGGCGAAGCCGAAGCCGAGGCCGAGCAGCGCGTCCGGCACTTCGGCATTCTTGTCGTAACCCGCGGCCATGCCGAGCGGGTTCGGGAAATCGAGCCCGCAACGGCTGACCTTTAACCTGTTGTCCTGCGGCGGACGACCGGCGACCGGCAGCCCGCATCTCAGCGCGGCAATCGACAGCCCATGCGCGGTTTCCGGATCGAGCGTGAACAGCAGTTTCTGGCCGATCCGGTCGAACGCGCTCATTCGGCCTCCAGCGCCGGGAATTCATGCCGGCCGTCAGCGCCGAGCGGCAATGCCTGCACCGAAACGACCGCATCGAGGCCGAGCCCGCCATAGAGATGCGGGAACAGGGCGCCGCCGCGCGAGACCTCATATTTCAGCGCATCGCCGAGGCGCGCGCTATCGACGGCGACCAGCAGCAACCGGCTTTGGCCGGCGAAATGTTTGGCCGCCGTTTCCCGAACCTGCCCGGCGGTGGAAAAATGGATGAAGCCGTCGGCGACGTCGATAGGCGCGCCGGTGAAGCGGCCTTCTCTTTCAGCCTCGCGCCACAGCACCTCGGGAACTATCTTGTAGATGATCTCGGACATAGTTGCGCTATAGTCCGAACCGACCACGCGGGGAAGGGCAGGCCCGTGTTCTTCCCCATTTCAGGTTCGTCCCCATTTCAGGCGCAAACTGTGATAGATTTTGCGCTGACTGGCTCATGGAGGAAAACATGCGTCTGAAACACGTCTTGATCCCCGCAGCACTGGTGTCGCTTGTCGCGGCGTCGGCCTTTTCCGATGAAGCCGATCGCTACCGGTTGGAGAAATCGGCCAATGGCTATGTCCGCATGGATACGCAAACCGGCGCCATGTCGCTCTGCGAGGAGCGTTCCGGCCAGCTCGTCTGCAAGATGGCGGCCGACGAGCGCGCCGCCTTCCAGGGCGAGGTCGACCGGCTGCAAAGTTCGGTGAAGGCGCTCGACGAACGCGTCGCCAAGCTCGAAAATTCGCTTGCCGCCCGTTTCGAATCGACTTTGCCCAGCGAGGAGGATTTCAACAAGACGATGGGCTACATGGAGCGCTTCCTGCGCAGCTTCATGGATATCGTCAAGGACATGGACAAGGACGAAGACGGCGCCAAGCCCAATTCGCAAAAGACCTAGGCAATTCGCAAAAAGACCTGGGGCGGGAATAGCAAGCCGCCCACGCCGGACGGCAGGCGTAGCGTTACAATCGTTCAGATCCTGCAAGGCGGAACATCGCCAATGGGAGTCGGGGAGGGATATCACCGTTGGGCTACACATTCGTCATTGCCGACGATCATCCGCTTTTTCGCGGTGCATTGAGGGAGGCACTCGCGGGCATCGGAGACGTTGCCGCCATTCACGAGGCCGGCGATTTCGAAAGCGCCAAGGCGCTGGTCCTGGCCAATGAGGATGTCGATCTGGTGCTGCTCGATCTCTCGATGCCGGGGGCAAGCGGTCTTTCCGGCCTGATTTCGCTGCGCGGCATCCATCCGGCGGTGCCGATGATGGTGGTCTCGGCGCATGACGATCCGGTGACGATCCGGCGCGCGCTCGATCTCGGCGCCTCCGGCTTCATCTCCAAATCGGCCAGCATGGAGGAGATCCGCAATGCGGTGCAGTCGGTGCTCGCAGGTGATATCGCGGCACCCGCCGGGGTCGATCTCGGTGTCGAGCGCGATCCCGAGATTTCCGACCTGATCAAGCGCCTGCAAGCGCTGACTCCACAGCAGACGCGCGTGCTCGGCATGCTGGCTGAGGGACTGCTCAACAAGCAGATCGCCTATGAGCTCGGGGTCTCCGAAGCGACGATCAAAGCGCATGTCTCGGCCATCCTGCAGAAGCTCGGCGTCGACAGCCGCACGCAGGCGGTGATCCTTTTGTCCAAAATCGGCAGCGACCCGCTGCAGACGGCCGGCTGATTCCTATTCGGCCGCCGACGCCAGCGGCCTGACCCTGGCCATCATCGAGCGCAGCATTGCCGGTTTCAGTGGTTTGCTGATCACCGGCACGTCGAGCCTGCCGGCAGCGGCGCGAACCTCGCTGGAGCGGTCGGCGGTGACCAGCACGGCCGGCAAGTCCTCGCCATGGATCGCACGCAACTGGGCGATCAATTCGAGGCCGGTCCTGTTGTCGAGATGATAGTCGGCAAGCACGATGTCCGGCCGATGCATGCCGGACCTCTCGAGATCCTCCGCGCCGGAAAGCGTGTCGACGCTGCAGCCCCAACCCTCGAGCAGCAGCCGCATGCCGTCGAGGATGCGGGCGTCGTTGTCGATGCAGAGCACATGGAGCCCGGCAAGCGAGGCCGCGGCACGGGCAGGCGGCTTCGCCTCGGCCTCGCGCCGCGGTGCCTGCACGGCCACCACCGGCAGCAACACGGAAAAGCGTGTGCCCTTGCCTGGGTTGGAGAAGATCCGGATTTCGAGGCGCAGGACGCGGGCGATGCGGTCGACAATGGAGAGCCCAAGGCCGAGGCCTTCCGCCTCGCGTGCGCCCTCGTCGAGCCGGGTGAATTCGCGGAACACGGTGTTGAGCTTGTCGCCGGCAATGCCGATGCCGGTGTCGATAACCTGGATCTCGGCCAATTCGCCGCGCCGCCGCACGCCGACCAGGATGCGGCCATGGCGCGTGTATTTAATGGCGTTTGAGACCAGGTTCTGGATCAGCCGGCGCAGCAGATTGCGGTCCGTCATGACGCTGAGCGACGACGGCATGATCGAGAGTTCGAGCTTCTTTTCGGCGGCAAGCGGCCGGAAGTCGTTGCCGATCTGGCGCAGCAGCCCGTCGAGGCCGAAGCTCGTATCGTCCGGCTTCATCGCGCCGGCATCGAGGCGCGAAATGTCGAGCACCGCGCCGAGGATGGTCTCGACCGATTCCAGCGACGATTCGATGTTCATCGCCGCCTTGCCGGCAGGTCCCTTGCCAGTCTTCTCGATCAGTGACGAGCAATAGAGGCGGGCGGCGTTCAGCGGCTGCAGGATGTCGTGGCCGGCGGCAGCGAGGAAGCGGGTCTTGCCGAGATTGGCCTCCTCGGCCAGCATCTGCGCCTGCGCCAGCTCCTCATTGACGCGGGTGAGCTCGGCGGTGCGGCTCTTCACTCGCTGTTCCAGGGATTCGTTGGCGCGCTTCAGCGCCAGATCCTGCTCGACGCGTCCAGAGATGTCGGCGTAGGTGGCGACGATGCCGCCGTCCGGCATCGGATTGGAGCGCAATTCCAGGATGCGCCCGCTTGTCTTCAGCTCCATCTGCCATGGGCTGACGAAGCTGGTCAGGCGGTTGAGCATGGTGACGCGCTGGTCTGCCGGTATATCGCCGCGCTCGGCAAGGTGGCGCAGGATACGATCGAGTGAGACGCCGACCTGGCCCATCTCGTCGGGCAGGTCGAACAGCGCCCGGTACTGGCGGTTCCAGCAAATCAACCGGAAATCGCGGTCGAAGACAGTGATGCCCTGTTCCATCTGGTCGAGTGCGATCTGCAGCAGATCGCGATTGTGCTGCAGCGCCTCCGTGGCGTCGTCGAGCAGGCGGAAGGCGTCCTTGGATTCGCGGTCGTTGCGGCGCAGCAGCAGCGACAGGATCAGCCGCGCCGAAGAGGAGCCGACGGCACTGGCCAGAAGCTGCTCGGAGAAGCGGATGACATCCATGCTGGCCTGTTCGTTGCCGTGCAGTGAAGTGCCGCCGCTCTTTTCGAACGACTGAAATGACCGCTCGGTGCGTTCGACACCGAGATAGCGCGCGATCGTGTCCTTGAGGTCGTTGACGGTTATGGTGGTGCGGAAGCGGCGCAGGCTCGGCAGCGGCCCCGCCTCGCGCGGCACGAAGATCGATGCCTGGATGCGTTCCAGCGGCACGGAGGCGCGCGACAGCGAGCCGAACACAAAAAAAATCGTGTTGATCGACAGGCTCCACAGCACGCCATGGTTCAGCGGCTCGGCGACGGTGCCGAAAAGAGCCTGCGGCCGCAATGCATCGAAGCCGAACAGGCCGTGGACGAGGATGCCGGTATCGGGCGCGACGAGCGAGGGAAGCAGCAGCGTATAGCTCCAGACGACGATGCCGGCGACCATGCCAAGTGCGGCACCCCTTCCGTTGGCGCCGCGCCAGATCAGGCCGCCGATCATTGCCGGCGCGAACTGCGCGATCGCGGCGAACGACATCAGGCCGATCGAGGACAGCCGCGCGCTATTGGTGCTCTCGCGGTAGTAGAGAAAGGCGATGAACAGCATGATGAAGATCGCCGCCCGCCGTACATTGAGGATGAGCGTCGACCAGTCCTCGTTCTCGGATGTCGTGGTCCGCAGCAGCCGGCGCACGAACAGCGGAATGACCAGGTCGTTGGAGATCATGATCGACAGCGCGACGCTTTCGACGATCACCATTGCGGTCGCCGCCGACAGCCCGCCGATGAAGGCGGCCATGGCCAGCACGTCGTGGCCGCTGAACAGCGGCAGCGACAGCACGTAAAGGTCGCTGCTGGTCCTGGGGCCGACCAGTTCCAGGCCGGCCAGCGCGATCGGCAGCACGAACAGGTTGATTGCCACCAGATAGAGCGGAAACACCCATGTCGCGGTGCGCAGCTCGGCCTCGCTGCGATTTTCGACGATGGTGACGTAGAACTGGCGCGGCAGCATGAGGATGGCAAAGCCGCTCAGGCATGTCAGCACCAGCCAGGTGGCGAGCGAGGTGTTGTAGCCCATCGCCTGGCGCACCTGCGTGTTTTCGGCGAGCCGGTCGAACATGTCGCCTGGCCCGCCGAAGATCAGGAACATGACCATCAGGCCGATTGCCAGGAAGGCGGCGAGCTTGACCACGGTTTCGACTGCCACCGCCAGCACCAGCCCGTCCTGGTGCTCGGTGGCATCGGCGTGGCGCGTGCCGAACAGCACCGCAAACAGCGCCAGCAGCATGGCAACGACCAGCGAGATGTCGCTGACGAACGGATCGAACGACGGCGGCGAGCCGGTATAGTGCTCGACCATCAGGCTGACCGAGCCCGAGATCGCCTTCAATTGCAGCGCCATATAGGGCACCGCGCCGATGGTCGCGATCAGTGTGGCGATCGCCGCGACAGCGAAGCTCTTGCCGTAGCGGGCACCGAGAAAGTCGGCGACCGAGGTGATCTTCTCGGTCTTGGCCAGCCTGACGATGCGCTGCAGCAGCGGAAAGCCGAACACGAACACCAGCACCGGTCCGATATAGATGCCGAGGAACTCCAGGCCGCGCTCGGAGGACAGCCCGACCGAGCCGAAGAAGGTCCAGGAGGTGCAGTAGATGGCGAGGCTGAGCGCATAGATAAAGGGCCGGGCGCGGCCAGGCCCGGATGAAGTCGAGCGCCGGTCGCCCAGGCTGGCGATAGCAAACAGCAACGTCACATAGGCGATCGCGATGATGACGATGAACCAGCCCTGCACGGCTCGAACTTCCTCCCTGCGCCGATTTTTCATCCGGCCTTGCAGACGCAATCACAGCTTCGCCACCGAGTCCATCGCGGCTTTCGGCGCATTATGGCCGCGGCTTCGCGCAATCCAGGCCGGGGAAACACGTCTTTGCGCCTGTCGCAACCGCAGGTTTTTGCTATTCTGCCCGCCGGTCGATGCCGAGGCGTGGACGGCAGCACGGCCGGTCAGGACAAGGAGGGTCGAATGCTGAAAGAATTTCAGGAATTCATTTCCAGGGGCAATGTGATGGACCTGGCCGTCGCCGTCATCATCGGCGCTGCCTTCAGCAAGATCGTCGATTCGCTGGTCAACGACATCATCATGCCGATTATCGGGGCGATTTTCGGCGGACTGGACTTCAACAACTACTTTCTGCCCTTGTCTTCAGCCGTCAACGCCACATCGCTGGCCGACGCAAAGAAGCAGGGCGCGGTCTTTGCGTATGGCAGTTTCATCACCGTGGCGCTGAATTTTCTCATTCTCGCCTTCATCATCTTCCTGATGGTCAAGGCGGTGAACAATCTGCGCCAGCGGCTGGAGCGCGAGAAACCGGCCGCCCCGGTTGCCCCGCCGCCGGCCGATGTCGCGCTGCTCACCGAAATTCGCGATCTCCTCGCCAGAAAGTAGCGCCTGCGGTAACTTTCTGGACCAAAACCCCGGTCGCCTGCGGCCGGGGTTTTCTGTTTTCGTCCGCCCTGAAACACGCTAGCAGTCGAGCAAACGAAAACGGACCCATCCATGACCCTGATCGATACTCTGCGCGCCGAAGCGCGGGCGGCGCCTGAAAGCGGCATTGTCGCCGTCATGAACCGTGGCCGCGGCCGCGACGGCATGATCCCGCTCTGGGCCGGCGAGGGCGACCTGCCGACGCCTGCCTTCATCACTGATGCCGCCGCCAAGGCACTCGCCGGCGGTGAAACCTTCTACACCTGGCAGCGGGGCATTCCCGAACTCAGGCAGGCACTCGCCCGCTACTACACCAGGCATTTCGGCAAGACTTTCGCCAACGAGGAATTCATCGTCACCGGCTCCGGCATGCATGCCATCCAGATGGCCATCGACGCGGTGGCCGGCAAGGGCGACGAACTCGTCTACCTGTCGCCGGCATGGCCGAACTTCGCCGCCGCCGCCGGCGTCGCCGGCGCCGTGCCGGTCGCGGTCACGCTCGACCAGTCGGGCAATGGCTGGTCCTGCGATGTCGACAAGATCGCAGCCGCGATCACGCCGCGGACCAAGGCGCTGTTCGTCAACACGCCGTCCAACCCGACCGGCTGGACCGCCGACAAGGAGACGCTGCAGGCGATCCTCGACCTTGCCCGCGAAAGGGGCCTGTGGATCATCGCCGACGAGATCTATTCGCTGTTTCATTACGGCGATAGTCGCGCGCCGTCCTTCATCGACATCATGGCCGATGAGGATCGCATCCTGTTCGTCAATTCCTTTTCCAAGAACTGGGCGATGACCGGCTGGCGCATCGGCTGGATCAAGATCCATCCCGCCTTGCAGCAGGTGTTCGAGAACCTGGTCCAGTATTCGACGTCCGGCGTTGCGCAGTTCATGCAGCGCGGCGCCGTCGTTGCCCTCGATGAGGGCGACGCCTTCATCGTCGAGCAGGTGGAGCGGGCGAGGGCGGCGCGCGACCTGGTGTGCGGCATTCTCGCCGAAACCGGCAGGGCGCGGTTCACCGTGCCGCAGGGCGCATTCTATCTGTTCTTCGCGGTCGACGGCATCACCGATTCCCGCGCTGCCGCCTTCGACATGGTCGACCGCGCCAATGTCGGCCTGGCTCCCGGCACCGCCTTCGGCCCCGGCGGCGAATCCTTTCTCAGGCTATGCTTCCACCGCCGTCTCGACCAGCTCGAGGAAGCCGCGCACCGGCTGGCGAAATGGATGAAGAATATGTGAGCTGCCTCGAAGCCCCGAGTTCAAACTCGCTCCGGCGAGTCAGCTGGCGTGGGTTTCGAGAACCGGAGCGCAGCGGACATTTGGGTCCGTGAGCACCGGAAGCGCAGAAAGCCGCGTCAGATGGCCGCCGGAGTAGAGTTTCAAACGGGCTTCAGCCGCCCGACTTCGGCACCAGCAACGGAATGACGCGGTCGCTCTTGGCGACCGACGGTCGGCCCGCCGAACCGTAAGGAATCCCCAACGCATCCCATGTCTCGACCAGCGCGTCCTGCAGGGACGCAATCAACGCGTCCGAATGGAACGGTGTCGGCGTGATGCGCAGCCGCTCGGTGCCGCGCGGCACTGTCGGGTAGTTGATCGGCTGGATGTAGATGCCGTGCACACCGAGCAGGCGGTCGCTGGCCATCTTGCAGAGCTCGGGATCGCCGACCAGAAGGGGCACGATGTGGGTAGGCGACTCCATCACCGGCAGGCCGGCCGCGGCCAGCACTTGCTTGGTCCGCGTCGCCTGACGCAGCTGCGCATCGCGCTCGGCCTGCGAGCGCTTGAGATGGCGGATCGAGGTGGTTGCCGCGGCAGCGATCGCCGGCGGCAACGCCGTGGTGAAGATGAAGCCCGGCGCATAGGAGCGCACCGCGTCGATCACGGCGCTGGTGCCGGCGATGTAGCCACCAAGCGTGCCGAACGCCTTGGCCAGCGTGCCCTCGATGATGTCGATGCGGTCGGCCAGCCCTTCGCGCTCGGTGATGCCGCCGCCGCGCGGCCCGTACATGCCGACGGCGTGGACCTCGTCGATGTAGGTCATGGCGTTGTAGCGCTCGGCGAGATCGACGATCTGCTTGATCGGCGCGATGTCGCCGTCCATCGAATAGACGCTCTCGAAGACAATCAGCTTGGCGCGCTCGCGGCCGGCCGTCTGCAGCAGGCTTTCGAGATGCGCGACGTCGTTATGGCGGAAGATCTTCTTCTCGGCGCCTGAGCGCCGCACGCCCTCGATCATCGAAGCGTGGTTGAGCTCGTCCGAGATGATCAGGCAATTGGGAAGCAGCTTTGCAATGGTCGAGATCGACGCCTCGTTGGAAACGAAGCCGGAGGTGAAAACCAGTGCCGCTTCCTTGTCGTGCAGGTCGGCAAGCTCCAGTTCGAGCTCGACCAGCGGGTTGCTGGTGCCGGAGATGTTGCGGGTGCCGCCGGCCCCCGACCCCATCTTGCCTGCCGCCTTCTGGAACGCGGCAATGACGTCGGGATGCTGGCCCATGCCGAGATAGTCGTTGGAGCACCAGACGGTGATTTCCTCGGCGCGGCCATTGGCGCGCCAGATGGCGCGTGGGAATTTCCCGACGATACGCTCAAGGTCGGCGAAGACGCGATAGCGACGCTCCGCATGGAGCTGGTCGATCGCTTCCTCGAAAAACCGCTGATAATTCATGTCGCCTTCCCAGTTTTGCGCGGGATCATAGTCATTGGCCCATTCGTCGTCCACCTGGCCTTTTTGGTCAAAATGCCACGCCCCGAGCCTGTTCCTAACGACCACGGAACGTGGCCTATTCCCTTGATGTGGATCAATCTTGTTTCAGGACAATGCCACGCGCCGATGAGACTGGTTACCGCAGGTTTTAATGGCCTGGCGGCGGATTTTCCAGTACGGCGACGATTGAGACAGTTCCGATAAATCATGAATAGCGAGGATGCGGATGACGGTTTTGGTGACAGGCGGTGCCGGCTATATAGGTAGCCATATGGTCTGGGAATTGCTGGACACGGGCGACAGCGTCGTCGTCCTCGACCGGCTTTCTACCGGCTTTGAATGGGCGGTGGCCCCGGAAGCAAAGCTCGTCGTCGGCGACGTCGCCGACAGGGAACTGGTCGCTTCGATCATTCGCGACAATAAGATCGACGCGATCATCCATTTCGCCGGCTCGATCGTGGTCCCCGAATCGGTCGCTGACCCGCTTGCCTATTACGAGAACAACACCTGCAAGACGCGCACCTTGATCGAGACCGCGGTGCGCGAAGGCGTGCCCAATTTCATCTTTTCCTCGACCGCCGCCGTCTATGGCGGCGCCGGCCTGGAGCCGGTGCGCGAGGATGCCCGGCTTGCGCCGGAATCGCCCTATGGCCTGTCCAAGCTGATGAGTGAATGGATGCTGCGCGACGCGGCAATTGCCCATGGGTTGCGCTATACGGCGCTGCGCTATTTCAACGTCGCCGGCGCCGATCCGAAGGGCCGCACCGGCCAGTCGACGCCCGGTGCCACGCATCTGATCAAGGTCGCTTGCGAGACGGCGCTCGGCAAGCGCCCCTTCATGCAGGTGTTCGGCACCGACTATCCGACGCCGGACGGTACCTGCATGCGCGACTATATCCACGTCAGCGACCTGGCGGCGGCGCATCGGCTGGCGCTTCAGCGGCTGCGTGCCGGCGGATCGAGCCTGGTCGCCAATTGTGGTTACAGCCACGGCTATTCGGTGCTCGAGGTCATCGACAGCGTCCGTCGCGTCTTCGGCCATGATTTCGACGTACGGATGGGCGATCGCCGCGCCGGCGACGCCGCCGCGGTCGTCGCCAATTCGGAGCTGGCGCGCGGCGAGCTCGCCTGGACCCCGCAGCGCGACAACCTCGACCAGATCGTTGCCGATGCGCTTGCCTGGGAGCGCATCCTGACCAGCAAGAATTCGGCTCTGGGGTGAAGTGGGCTCTCCGCAAAGGTTGGCTCAGCGGGCTGGGGGCGGAATGAAAATCCTGGTGCTTGGGGCCGGCGTCGTCGGTACGGCGGCGGCCTATTATCTGGCCAGCGACGGCCATGAGGTGACGGTGATCGAGCGCCATCCGGCGGCGGCACGCGGCACCAGCCGGTCGAATGCCGGCCTGGTGTCGCCCGGGGACGCCACCGCCTGGGCCTCGCCAGCCGCGCTGAAGACGCTCCTGCGCGGCCTCTACAACCACGATCTCGGCATCAAGGTGCGGCTGCGCTTCGATCCGTTTTTTTTCGCCTGGAGCCTGCGCTTCCTGCGCCAGTGCACGCATAAGCGCATGCGCGCCAACACCGACGTCAAGCTGCGTCTGGCGCTCTATTCGCGCGACTGCATCAACGCCGTCTCGGCCGAGACCGGCATCCACTATGACGAGCGCAAGAAAGGCATTCTGTATTTCTTCCGCTCGCAGCAGAGTTTCGATACCGGCACCGACAATTACCGCTATCTCGGCGAACACGGCCTGCCGATCGAGATCGTCGGCCGCGACCGGCTGGTCGAGCTCGAGCCCGGCCTTGCCGGCGCCAAGGACAAGATAGCCGGCGGCGTCTATTCGCCGATCGACCAGACCGGCGACTCCAGCCAATTCACGCAGAACCTCGCTGCCTATGCCGCCGAGAAACTCGGCGTCCAATTCCTCTACGGCACCACGGTCGAAGGCCTCGACATCGACGGCGACCGGGTGCGCGCCGTGATGACCTCGGCCGGCCCGGTGGCGGGTGACGCGGTGGTCATTTCCATGGGGCCGGAGAGCGGTCTGCTCGGCCGCCGCTACGGCATCGATCTGCCCGTCTATCCCGTGAAGGGCTATACCGTGACTGTTCCGCTGGAAGATGAAAGCAAGGGGCCGATCATGGGTGGCGCCGACGAGGACCGGCTGATCGGCTATTCCAGGCTGGGAAATCGGCTGCGGATGTCCTCGACGGCGGAGTTCACCGGGTTCGACCGCACGTTCAAGCCACGCGATTTCAACTCGATCCTGAACACCGCCAAGGACCTGTTCCCCGGCGCTTTCGACGAGAGCAAGGCCGAGCTCTGGGCTGGACTTCGCCCGATGATGCCGAACTCCGTGCCGGTCATCGGCCGGGCGCGATACGACAATCTCTACCTTGACACCGGCCACGGCCATCTCGGCTGGACCATGGCCTGCGGCTCGGGAAAGTTCCTTGCCGATGTGGTCGCCGGCCGCAAGCCGGAGATCGATCCGCAAGGATTGCTCTATGCGGGCTAGGCATCTCCGGACATCAGGGCGCCATGAGCTCGGCGGTCAGGCTCGTTCGTCGACCGCTGAACGCCAGGAGCGCACGTAACTTGTCCAGAGTGGATCGGCCGACGGTTCGGTCCTTTCGCCTCTGCCTTGCGGTGTCCCCTGGTCCGACGCCAGCAAGGCGGCGCCGATACTGGTGCCGGTGGCGGCCTCGGAGGCGATGACGCCACGCGCCGTCGCCGCAGCCAGCATGCGGGTGAACAGCCGGTTGCGGGCGAAGGGTCCTTCGACGATGGTTGGACCGTCCGCGCCGATCAGGTCGAGGCAGGTCGCGGTCATCAGCGCCAGGTAGAACGAGATGGTGACAAAGCGCTGGCCGACGCTCATACCGTCCGCGTTAAGCCATGATGCGGTATGATGCGGAAACGGGCCCGAACCCTTTTGGGTCGAGGGCAATAGGGACGTCTTGCGCGCCAGCACCGTGGCAACATCGTCTTCCGTCCAGTTCTCCGATTGGCCCTCGGTCAGCACGGAAAACTCGCGGCCACCCATGAAGCGCGCCGACGGCACGGGATCGCCGAGCGCGTTGACATTGACCAGCGTATCGCGGGCCGGGTCGAGCGCGATCTTGTTGCCGCCAACCGCCATCGACACCACCCAGGTGCCGGTCGAGACCACGGAGAAAGGCGGTCGGTCGGACAGGAGATGTGGCAGCAGCGAGGCGTTGGAATCGTGCAGGCCGCAAAACACCGGCGTTTGCGGGTCGAGCCCGGTCCGTGTCGCAAGCGCGGGCAGGATCGGGCCCAAGCGGTCCTTGGCCTGCCGCACCGGCGCCATTAGCCGGCGCCATTGCAGCCGGTCGACCAGCGACGAAAAATCCGCTTTCCACGGGTTCCACAGATCGGTGTGGCAGCCGAGCGAAGTCACCTCGCTGGCGGCGACGCCGGTCAGGCGCAAGGCCCAGTATTGCGGATACATCAGGATCGCGGAGGTTCTGGCGAAATCCGCCGGAAAGCGCTTCTGCTGCCAGAACAGCTGCGCGCCGAGATTGAGGCCGGCCAGCAGGCGCGGCGTGCCGGTCTCGGAGAACGCCGGACGGATCGTGTCATAGTCCCCGGCAAGGGCATCCGGACCGTCGAATTCGTAGTCGAGCACCGGCAGCGCCAGCTCGCCTGATGCGTCGACCAGCACGGACGTTGCGCCATGGGTGGTGATCGATATCGCATCGATGCGCTGCTCGCGATCGATCTCGGCTAGGCTGCCAAGGATAAACGCCCATAACCGCTCGACGTCATGGTGCGGGTATGGGCCTTGCCGAACCGGCTCGTTCACCATCCTGCGCAGCGTGACTTCGCTTGCTGCGGCAAGATCGACCAGCGCCACCTTGGCGTTGGTCTTGCCGATATCGATGACGGCGACGTGGCGGGTCATTCCATATGGAACATTGTTTCCAGCGGCACCGCCACCGGCTCGTTGTTCGGCTTGGTCTCCATGATGTCCGCCATCTCGGCCCACCAACGCTGCATCACCGGATGCTTCGGCAATTCGTCCATGCCGTGGTCGTCACGGCGCCACAGCACGCCGAACAAGGTGTTGGTCCCTTCGTCGAGATGGATCGAGTAATCGGAGATACCGGCCTGCTTGAGCAGCTCGACCAGCGACGGCCAGATGTCGTCGTGGCGCTTCTTGTATTCGGCCTTCATGCCCGGATTGAGCTTCATCTTGAACGCGTATTTCTCCGGCATCAGGCAAAGCGCTCCCGCCGTACTCGCCGCCACAGGATCGGCAGCGCGATGACGATGATCAGCAGCAGGCCGATGAAGATCGACATAACAATCCCTGGCACATTGAGCAGGCCGAGGCCGAAGGTCACCAGCCCCATGATGAAGGCCGCGAGCACCACGCCCACTATGCTGCCGGCCCCGCCCAGGATGCTGACGCCACCAAGCACCACCATGGTGATGACTTCCAGCTCGTAGCCCTGCGCGATCGACGGCCGGGTCGAGCCGAGCCGCGATGTGATCAGCACTGAGGCGATGCCCGCCATCAGGCCGGTCAGGCAAAACAGGATGAATTTGATACGGCCGACGCGTACGCCGGAAAACTGCGCCGCGACCGGGTTGTTACCGATGGCAAAGACCCGGCGGCCGAAGCTCGTCCGGTGCAGAAGGAACCAGTAGACGACTGCCGCGACCAGGAAAAGCGTCAGTTCGAACGACACCACCCACCAGACATAGCCCTGGCCGAAGAAGGCGAAGCTCGCGGGATAGCCCTTGTAGGCCTGGTCGCCGAGGATGATGAAGGCAATGCCGCGAAATAGGCTCATCGTGCCGATGGTGACGACGATCGACGGCAAGCCGAGCCTGGTGACGAGCAGTCCGTTGAAGGCGCCGCAGCCGAGCCCGACGACGAGGCCGATTGCCACCAGTTCAGGCATGCCGGCGCCGGCCTGCACCGCCATGCCCATCATTGTTGACGCCAGCGCGATGATGGCGGCCACCGACAGGTCGATTTCGCCGGAGATGATCAGCAGCGCCATGGCCAGCGCGATCAGCGCCTTTTCCGTGAAGTTGAAGGTGAGGTCCGACAACGACCACGCGTCGAGGAAGTAGGGCGAGGCAAAGCTGTTGACGGCAAAGATGGCAACCGCCACGACGACCAGCAGCGCCTCCCATGAGAAGATCGCCGACGTCAGCGGCTTGTCGAGCCGATCGGGAATGTGGCGTGGGGCAGGGGTGTCGGTCATGCCGCTTCCGCTTTCTTGAGGATGATGCGGCCTTGCCGGCGTTCGCCGCGCGCGTTGAGCACCACGGCCAGGATGATGGCGCTGCCTGAAATCGCCATCTGCCAGAAGGGCGAGATATTGATGACCGGCAGCGCGTTGGAGATGATGCCGAGGAACAGCGCACCGAGCACGGCGCCGCCGACCGAGCCGATGCCGCCGGCGATCGAGATGCCGCCGATGACGCAGGCGGCGATGATGTTGAGCTCATAGCCGTTGGCGACCTCGACCGAGGCGATGACGTAGCGCGAAATCCACAGATAGCCGCAGAGGCCGCCGATCATCCCCGAGATGCAGAAGACGATGAATTTCGTCCGGCCGACATCGATGCCGGCATAGACCGATGCGGTCGGGTTGACGCCGATGGCATAGATCGAGCGGCCGAGCGCGGTGCGCGTCATCACGAGGAAAAACAATGCAATGACCAGCAGGGCGATCCACGACAGTACCGGAATGCCGAGGAAAGCCGCACGCTGCAGGCCGATGAACTCAGCGCTCATCTGGTCGGCGTTGACCCAGGCGCCGCCTGAAATAACGAACGTGGCGCCGCGGTAGATGGTGAGGGTGCCGAGCGTTACCACGATCGAGGGAATGTTCAGCCGCCATACCAGCAGGCCGTTGATGGCGCCGAGCACCAGGCCGACCAGCAGTGCGATGACGATCAGCAGCGGGATCGGGATCGCCGGATGCGCGGCGTTCAGCATTGCCACCACCATGCCGGTGAAGCAGAGATTTGAAGCCATCGACAGGTCGATCGAGCGGGTCAGGATGACGACCATCTGGCCGAGCGCCAGGATCATCAGGATCGACGTGTCGTTGAACACCTGGCGCAGGTTGGCCGGATCGGCAAAACCTGGAAACCGCGTGGAGATCAGCCCGATCAGCACGACGATTGCCGCCAGCAGCCAGACCTCGCGGTGTTTGAGAAGAGCCTTCATGCCGCGATCCCCGCTGCCGTCCTGACCAAGGTTTCGGCGTCGAGCCCTTTATTGTCGTAGACCGCGGCAATGCGGCCCTCGCGCATAACGACGACGCGGTCCGACATGCCGAGGATTTCCGGCAATTCGGACGACACCATGATCACCGACAGGCCTTGCGCGACGAGCTCGGCCATGAAGCCGTGCACGGCCGCCTTCGAGCCGATGTCGATGCCCTTGGTCGGCTCGTCCAGGATGATCACCTTGGGCGCGGTCGCCAGCCATTTGGCGATGACGATCTTCTGCTGGTTGCCGCCCGACAGCGTGCCGACGTCCTGGCTGAGCGAGGAGGCGCGCAGATCGAGCCGCTCGGTGTAGGAGCGGGCCAGCGCGAACTCTTCGGCCAGCCGCAATATGCCGGACTTGGATGTCCGTTTGAGCGAGGGCAGCGAGACATTCTGGAAGATCGGCAGGCCGATCACCACGCCTTGCTTGCCGCGCTCCTCCGGCACATAGACGATGCCGGCGTCGATCGAATCCGCCGCCGATTTCGGCGCGATTGCCTTACCCTCCAGCGTGATCGTGCCGCCGCTGGTGCGGGTGATGCCTGATATCGCCTGCATCACCTCGCTGCGCCCGGCGCCGACAAGGCCGTAGAAGCCGAGGATTTCGCCCCTGTGCAGCTCGAAGCCTATGTCGTCGAACTCGGTCGGGTGCGACAGGCCGGAGACGGCCAGCACCGGCGCGCCGATCTCGGCCTTGCGCTGCGGAAAGATGTGATCGACCGAGCGGCCGACCATCATGCGCACGATCTGGCTCTGGCCGGCGTCCTTGATCAGGCCTTCGCCGACCATCTCGCCGTCGCGGAACACGGTATAGCGGTCGGCGATGCGGTAGATCTCATCGAATTTGTGGCTGATGAACAGGATCGCCTTGCCGTCGCTCTTGAGGAATTCGATCAGCAGGAAAAGCTCTTCGATCTCCTTCATCGAAAGCGCTGCCGTCGGCTCGTCCATGATGACGATCCGCGCGTCGATGGACATGGCGCGGGCAACCGCGACTAGGTGCTTGTTGGCAATGCCGAGGTCCTTCAGCCTGGCGTCGGCGTCGATATGGCCGGCGCCCATCGTGTCGAGCACCTCGCGGGCATTCTTGCGCATGGTGCGCCAGTCGATGGTTTTGAAAGGCGTGCGCGGCGCATGGCCGAGGAAGATGTTTTCGGCCACCGTCAGGTCGTCGAACAGCACGGTTTCCTGGTGGATGGCGGTGATGCCATGCCCGAACGCGGCGTGGGCGCTGGGCAGTATGACCGGCTGGCCGTCGATGCTGATCGTGCCAGCATCCGGCTGGTAGATGCCGGTCATGATCTTGACCAGCGTCGACTTGCCGGCGCCGTTTTCGCCGATCAGCGCGGTTACCTGGCCGGGATAGAGCGACAGGCCGACATTGTGCAGCGCCCGCACGCCGGGAAAGCTTTTCGAGATGCCGGACAGCGTCAGGCGCGGTCCGGATGACAAAGGCGCTTCATGTGCCACTTCGTGCTGGGCTGTCGTGTCCATAATCGTATCAAGCCCTGTAGCAAGGTTCGTTTGAAAGCGCGGCGGAACCTGAGCCCCGCCGCACCGTTTCGAAGGTCCCAGGATCAATAGATCTTGGAGAACTTTTCGATGTTCGACTTGTCGAACTGGAAGGGCGGAGCCATCGCAGCCGAGTTGGTGTCGTCGAGCGTGACCTTGCCGACGCGGCCGATCGACAGCGTAGCACCGGGCTTGGCCTCTTCCTTCTTCACCGCCAGGTCGTGGGCGAGGTAGACGGCGGAGTAGCCGAGATCGATCGGGTTCCACAGCGCAACCGCCTGGCTGGCGCCATTGTCGATGAACTTTTTGAACTCCGACGGCAGCGCCAGGCCGGTGACGTTGACCTTGCCGATCAGGCCTTCATCGGTCACCACCTGCGCGGCGGCAACGACGCCGACCGTGGTCGGTGCGATGATCGCCTTGAGGTTCGGATAGGACTTCAGCAGGCCCTTGGCTTCGTCCGTGCTCTTGGCCGAGTCGTCGTCGCCATAGACGGTGGCGACGAGCTTGATCTTGGGGAACTTCTCCGGCAGCACCTTCTTGGCCGCGTCGATCCAGGCATTCTGGTTGGTCGCGGTCGAAGAAGCCGACAGGATGGCGACATCGCCGCCTTCCGGCAGGTAGTCGGCGGCCAGCTTGATGATGGTCTCGCCGATCAGGTTGGTATCGGAGGGGTTGAGGTGAAGCTGGCGTCCTTCCGGCGCGACGCCTGAATCCCACGAGATGACGGTAATGCCGCGCTGCATCGCCTTCTTCAGCACTGGCACCAGCGCGTCGGCGTCGTTCGCCGAAATGGCGATGGCATTGACCTTCTGGGCGATCAGCGAATTGACCACTTCGATCTGCGCTTCGGCGGTCGCCTTGGTCGGGCCGGTGTAGATGATGTCGACATCGCCGAGCTCCTTGGCCGCCTCTTCGGCGCCCTTGTTGGCGGCGTCGAAGAAGCCGTTGCCGAGCGACTTCACCACCAGCGCGATCTTGACGTTTTCGGCGTAGGCGGCATTCACGAACATGGCGGCGGAGAACGCCGCCGTAACCATCAGTTTCTTCAGAAAGCTCATCGAATATCCTCCCTTGAGCGTTGCATTCCATCGCCGCTGCGGGCGTGAGTGGTTCTCAGGCCTGCAGCGAAGATTCTTCCTTGTTGGTTGCCGTTGTGCGGGCGATGATCAGCGTCACGCCGGCAGTCTCCAGCATGTTGGCTTCGCGATCCTCGATGGCGTCGTCGGTGATCACCGTGGCGATGCGCGACAGGCCGCACAGGATCAGGCTCGAGCGTTTGCGGAACTTCGAGGAATCGACCAGCACCACCAATTCGTCTGCCTGGTCGATCAGTTTCTGCTCGGCCTGGATCAGCAGCGGGTCGCCTTCCATAAGACCGAGCGGCCCCAGCCCTTGCGCGCCCATGAACATGCGGCGCGCGTAGAAATTGCGCGTCACGTCATTGTCGAACGGCGACAGGATGATGTTCTGCTCGCGGTAGATGGTGCCGCCCGACAGCATCACCGTGTTCTTGGAGTGCCTGAGCAAGTGCTCCGCGATCGGGAAGGAATTGGTGAAGATCGGCATGCGGCGGCCGGTCAGGAAATGCACCATCTGGAAGGTGGTGGTGCCGCCATTGATGATGATCGGCTCGCCGTCCTTGCACAGTTCGACGGCTTCCCGCGCGATTGCCCGCTTCTGCGAAGCGTTGATGGTCTCGTTGACGGAAAAGGGCCGGCCGGCAAGGCCGATGAACTGCGGCGGCAAAAGCGCCTCGGCGCCGCCACGCACCCGGCGCAGCCGTTTTTGCACATGCAATGCCGCGATGTCGCGCCGGATCGTCGCCTCCGACGACTCCGTCAGGTCGACCATCTCCTGCACCGTCACCACAGGCTTTTCCTGGACGGCGGACAGAATGATCCTGTGGCGCTCTTTCTCGTGCATGGTTCCTCCCTGCCGGAGCATCTAGTCACCCAAAGCGCGCAGTGTCAATCATTTCCGATCAGATAATTTCATTGTGCAATGCAATATGACTGATATTGATCGTTTGTGATTGACAAGGCCGCTGCTTGCGTAGAAATTCGTACAAAAGGGACCCGCGCCGTTTGCGTGTCCCAAAGGGAGGATACCTATGCTCGACAAGCGCTCCGGCACGCGCCTCGCCAATCTTTGGGATGACGCAAAAGCGCAAGCAATGAGCGAGCCCGAACGTCTGGTCTATCGCTCGAATGTTCTTGGCTCCGACAAGCGCGTCACCAATTATGGCGGCGGCAACACCTCCTCCAAGATCTGGCAAAACGATCCGCTCACCGGCGAGAGCGTGGAAGTGCTGTGGGTCAAGGGCTCGGGCGGCGACAGCGCCTCGATCAAGCTCGACGGCTTCGCCACGCTCTACATGGACAAATTGCGGGCGCTGAAAGGTCTCTATCGCGGCCTCGAACATGAAGACGAGATGGTCGGCTATCTGCCCCATTGCACCTTCAACCTCAACCCGCGTGCGGCTTCCATCGACACGCCGCTGCATGCCTTCGTGCCGAAGCCTTTTGTCGACCATATGCATCCCGATGCCATCATCGCCATTGCCGCCGCCAAGGATTCGCAGGCGCTGACCAAGGAGATCTTCGGCGACACGATCGGCTGGCTGCCATGGAAACGTCCGGGCTTCGAGCTCGGCCTGTGGCTGGAGAAATTCTGCCGCGAAAACCCCGAAGCCAAGGGTGTCGTACTGGCCAGTCATGGCCTGTTCAGCTGGGGCGACACACCGAAGGAATGCTACGAGACGACGATCTCGGTGATCAACCAGGCGATCGACTGGTTCGAGCGCAAGAGCCAGGGCAAGCCGATTTTCGGCGGCGAAGTCGTCAAATCCCTCGATGCGCCTGCGCGTCGCGCCGCGGCCGCAAAACTGATGCCGAGGATCCGTGGCCTGATCTCGGAGAACAGCCACAAGCTGGGCCATTTCGACGATTCCCCTGCCGTGCTCGAATTCGTCAATTCCAGGGATTTGCGGCCGCTGGCGGCACTCGGCACGTCCTGCCCGGACCACTTCCTGCGCACCAAGATCCGGCCGCTGGTCATCGAGTTCGACCCCCAAAATCCCGACGTCGATGCCGTCATTGCCCGTCTTGCCGATGATGTGGCGGAGTATCGCGTCGGCTATCAGGCCTATTATGACCGCTGCAAGCACGCGGATTCGCCACCGGTGCGCGATCCGAACGCCGTCGTCTATCTGATGCCCGGCGTTGGCATGTTCACCTTCGCCGGCGACAAGGCGACGGCGCGCATATCGGGCGAGTTCTACGTCAACGCCATCAACGTCATGCGCGGTGCCTCGACGGTCTCGACCTATGTCGGCCTGCCCGACCAGGAAGCCTTCGACATCGAATACTGGCTGCTCGAAGAGGCAAAGCTGCAGCGCCTGCCGAAACCAAAGGCTCTTGCCGGCCAGATTGCGCTGGTCACCGGCGGCGCCGGCGGCATTGGCCGGGCCACCGCCAACCGGCTGCTGCGCGAGGGCGCGTGCGTCGTGCTGGCCGATATCGACGAAGCAGCCCTTGCCGGCGCCAATGACGAGCTTGCCAAGGCCTATGGCAAGGATTTCGTGCGGCCCGTAGTCATCAACGTCACGTCCGAGGATCAGGTGATCTCCGGCTTTGCCGAAACGGCGGTCGAATTCGGCGGCATCGATATTCTGGTCTCCAATGCCGGCCTGGCCTCCTCGGCGCCGATCGAGGACACCACGCTGACGCTGTGGAACAAGAACATGGACATCCTGTCGACCGGCTATTTCCTGGTTTCGCGGGAGGCGTTCCGGCTGTTTCGGGCGCAGAAGATCGGCGGCAACGTCGTCTTCGTCGCCTCCAAGAATGGGCTTGCCGCATCGCCAAACGCCGCCGCCTATTGCACTGCCAAGGCCGCCGAAATCCATCTGGCACGCTGCCTGGCGCTGGAAGGCGCGGAAGCGCAGATCAGGGTCAATGTCGTCAACCCCGACGCCGTGCTGCGCGGCTCGAAGATCTGGAGCGGCGAATGGAAGGAACAGCGCGCCGCCGCCTACAAGATGTCGACCGACGATCTCGAGGAGCACTACCGCTCGCGTTCGATGCTGAAGCGGTCGGTGTTCCCCGAAGACATCGCCGAGGCGATCTATTTCTTCGCCTCCGATATGTCGGCCAAATCGACCGGTAACATCATCAACGTCGACGCCGGCAACGCACAGAGTTTTACGCGATAAGCAGTCGTTGAGGGTTGGCGCCGACGCCGGAGCTTTACCCTTCTCCCCGTCACTATACGGGGAGAAGGTGCCGGCAGGCGGATGAGGGGCAGCGCCGACCAACACAAATTGGGAGGAAACCACCATGTCCGAAACCATCATCTCCGCCGACCTCGTCGACAGGCACAATGCCGCGCGCAGCGCCAATCTCAAGCGCGACTACGAGTCCCTCGGCGAGCGCCTCGACCGCCGCGGCATCGCCATCGACGCCATCCGCGACAAGGTCGAGAAATTCGCCGTCGCCATCCCGTCCTGGGGCGTCGGCACCGGCGGCACCCGCTTTGCCCGCTTTCCCGGCGCCGGAGAGCCGCGTGACATTTTCGACAAGATCGAGGACTGCGCCGTCATCCGGCAATTGACGCAGGCGACGCCGACCGTCTCGCTGCATATTCCCTGGGACAAGGCCGATCCGAACCGGCTGAAGCAGGCGGCATCCCGCTTCGGCCTCGGCTTCGACGCCATCAACTCCAACACCTTCTCCGACGCCAGGGACCAAAAACTTTCCTATAAATTCGGCTCGCTGTCGCATGCCGATGCAGCAACACGCCGGCAGGCGGTCGAGCATAATCTCGAATGCATCGAGATCGGCAGGACGCTGGGGTCCAAAGCGCTGACGGTATGGATCGGTGACGGCTCGAACTTTCCCGGCCAGGTCAATTTCGCCAAGGCATTCGAGCGCTATCTCGACGCGATGAAGGAGATCTATGCCGGACTGCCGGACGGCTGGAAACTGTTCACCGAGCACAAGATGTACGAGCCGGCCTTCTATTCGACCGTCGTGCAGGATTGGGGCACCAACTACATCATCGCCAACGAGCTTGGCGACAAGGCGTTCTGTCTGGTCGACCTTGGCCATCACGCCCCCAACGTCAACATCGAGATGATCGTGTCGCGACTGATCCAGTTCAAGAAACTTGGCGGCTTCCATTTCAACGATTCGAAATATGGCGACGACGATCTCGACGCCGGCTCGATCGATCCCTACCGGCTGTTCCTCGTCTTCAATGAACTGGTCGATGCCGAGCTTGCCGGTGCCGAAGGTTTCGATCCGGCCCACATGCTCGACCAGAGCCATAACGTCACCGATCCGATAGAAAGCCTGATGTTGTCGGCGGTCGAGGTGCAGCGCGCCTATGCGCAGGCGCTGCTGGTCGACCGCAAGGCGCTCGAAGGCTTCCAGGACGCTAATGACGCGCTGATGGCGACGCAGACGCTGAAGACAGCCTATCGCACCGACGTCGAGCCTATCCTTGCGATGGCGCGGCTGAAGACCGGCGGCGCCATCGATCCGGTCGCCGCCTACCGCGCCGCCGGCTACCGGGCGAAGGTCGCAGCCGAACGGCCGGCGGTGGCGAGCGTCGGCGGCGGGATTGTTTGATATTGGCTGAAAAACGAAAACCCGCCTAAGGCGGGTCGTCGGTGCGAATCAATCGCGATTGTTGCGTTTATAAGCCCAGGCTTGGGCGGATCGCATTCCAGTCTTCCCAAGCATTCTCAAGCCTGATGTCATCATAGCCGCGCTTCTCCGCCACCTGCGCGGCGACGTCGTATGGCATCGCCATGCATGCGGCGCTGTCCCTGATCGCCACGACTTCGTCCTCAGTCAAAGGCGAGCCCTTTTGCTGTTCGCGATTGAGCAGAACCGCCACAAGCGATGGGATCGCTACCAAAACCAACTGCTCGTCGGTCACGTCAAATTCTCTGTCGGCTTGTACTTCACCAGCTTCTTGAGCCGCTCGCCCAAGGGCTTCTCGTCGTCGCGTTCAGGCCCGCGGGCTACGTCCTTGAAGTTGTGGATCTGGGATTGCTTCGGATCAGCCATGCTTGCGCCTGTACCATGCTCAGTGGCTGCGGCCTATCCTTGCCATGGCGCGGCTGAAGACCGGCGGCGCCATCGATCCGGTCGCCGCCTACCGCGCCGCCGGCTACCGGGCGAAGGTCGCAGCCGAACGGCCGGCGGTGGCGAGCGTCGGCGGCGGGATTGTTTGATATTGGCTGAAAATGAAAACCCGCCACGAAGGGCGGGTCGTTGGAGCCAATTAGCACCATATCCAAATTAGTAGCATAGCTGCCGGCACAAAGCAAGAACAAAGTTGCTGTGTAACTGAAAAATTCTGAGAGCCGCGATGAAGCGTGGCCTTGCTACCAACGCTGCGGCGCTCAGAAGTTACGGCATGGATCCTAGGGCGGAGCAGGAGCGAAGCGACGTAGCGGAGACCCTAGGATCCATGCCGTTGCAGTCGCCGAAGATTGCAACGGCGGTTGCGAGGCGAACCGGCACAGGCGTGCGAACCCTCCCGATTCTTTCGATCTTCGCAGTAGACTCAACCGCTCCAAGCGCGTTTTCTAGGCCTACCCCACGCCTCGGAGCACGGCCATGCACAACACCCGCCGAACGCTAATCGCCGTAAGCCTTTCCCTCACCCTGACCTTCGTACCCTTCCTCGCCTATGCCGCCTCGCCGCAGCCGGCGAAGGGCGAGCACGGCATGGTGGTGACCGCCCAGCATCTTGCGTCTGAGGTCGGCGTCGAGGTGCTGAAGAGGGGCGGCAACGCGGTCGATGCCGCGGTCGCCGTCGGCTATGCGCTGGCCGTGGTCTATCCGACCGCCGGCAATATCGGCGGTGGCGGCTTCATGACCATCCGCTTCAAGGACGGCCGCTCGACCTTCCTCGATTTTCGCGAGCGCGCGCCGCTGGCCGCGACCAAAACCATGTATCTCGACAAGGACGGCAAGCCGGTAAAAGGCGCCAGTCTCGACGGCTATCTGGCGGTCGGCGTGCCGGGCTCGGTCGCTGGTTTCGAGATGGCGCGGGAGAAATACGGCACGCTGTCGCGGCAGGACTTGCTGGCGCCGGCCATCCGCTTTGCCAAGGAAGGCTTCGTGCTGGAGCAGGGCGATGCGGCCTCGCTCCAGGGCGGCGCCGAGCGGTTGGCGAGGGACCCAGCGGCGGCGGCCATTTTCCTCAAGCCGGACGGCAAGCCCTATGCTGTCGGCGAGCGTCTTGTTCAGCCCGACCTCGCGGCTTCGCTGGCCGCCATTTCCGAACGCGGGGCGGATGCCTTCTACAAAGGCGCGACCGCCGACGCCATCGTCAAGGCGAGTGGCGAGAAGGGCGGCATTCTGGCCAGGGCTGATTTCGAAAACTATGCGGTGCGCGAGCTCAAGCCGGTGACCTGCAATTATCGCGGCTACGAGATCATTTCCTCGCCGCCGCCGAGCTCCGGCGGCGTCATCATCTGCGAGATCCTCAACGTGCTTGAGTTCTATCCGTTGTCCTATCTCGGCGCCGGTTCGGCCGAGACGGTTCACGTCATGGTCGAGGCGATGCGCCACGCCTATGTCGACCGCAATTCGGCGCTCGGAGATCCCGGTTTCATCGACAATCCGGTCGCAAAACTGCTCGACAAGAATTACGCCAGGGAAATTCGCGAAAAGATCGATCCGTTCCGGGCCGGCGTCTCGCAGGAATTGATGCCGAAGGGTTTTGGCGAGAGCAACGAGACGACGCATTTTTCGATCATCGACAATGATGGCAATGCCGTCGCGGTAACCTACACGCTGAACGGCTCTTTCGGCGCCGGCGTTGTCGCCGCCGGCACCGGCATCCTGCTCAACAACGAGATGGACGATTTCACCCAGAAACCCGGCGTGCCCAATCTCTATGGCCTGGTCCAGGGCGAGGCGAATGCGATCGCGCCGAAAAAGACGCCGCTGTCCTCGATGAGCCCGACCATCCTCGCCAAGGACGGCAAGCCGTTCATGGTCATCGGCAGCCCCGGCGGTTCACGCATCATCACCATCACGCTGGAGGCGATCGTCAACGTCGTCGACCACGGTATGAACATCCAGGAGGCCATCGACGCACCGCGCATCCATCACCAATGGCTGCCTGACACGGTCTATATCGAACCTTTCGGCCTGTCGCCCGATACCGAAGAGCTGCTCACCGGCATGGGCTACCACCTCGATCTTGCCGACACGACCTGGGGCCAGGCGGCCGGCATCCTGGTCGGCGGCAAGAGCCTGGCGGAAATCGAGAAGGGCGGCGGCACCCGCTACAATGGCGCCATCGACAGCCGCGCCGCATCCGGCAAGGCTATCGGGTATTAGACCCCAAAAGTGGGAATCGGTTTTTCGGATAAGATCATGGTCAACAATAAGATTTCGCTCTGAATCAGGTGACCAGCGCGATCGTCGACGCTATCAGCATCAGCGCCGCGATGCCGACGAACAGGGCGTAGATGCGTGGCCGGTCGAGCAGAAGCGCATTGCCGGATATCCATGCCGCGGTGGCGCCACCAAGCGCGAAAAAGAAGGTGCTGCGGCGCCCGAAGCTCAAGCCGGCAGCCATCAGGCCACCGATGATCAGGGCGCCGAACACGATGATCACGGCGACTGCGTATTTCTCGAAATCGTTGCTGCCAGCGCTCGGGCCGATTGCGTTCAACCTCGACAGATCGTCCGGATCGAACGGGCTGGTCGACCCATATTCGTCTTGACCGACAGGCTCATGCATTATTCGTTCTCCGCAAACCGACAGCAAATCATCAAGCCTCGCCGAGCGCAACCGCTCGCCGAATGTGATCGGCACGGTGTTCAACACTTTCTGGCGGCGGCTTGCCAGAGATTTTTGAATTCGCGCTTGGATCGCCGCCCCGCTGCGCGGCCTGGTCAAGCGCCTTGCCCGAGCTGAACCTTCATGCCGCCCTGGCCAAAGACTGCGTTGCCTGAACGGAAGCCCCAAGCACCGCCTGTGCGCTGTCTGCCTGCCTTTCATCGACATGCGCCAGCACCAGGATCACACCTTGTGCGGCATCTGGCTTGCCTGGCTGCTTGCCGATATCGGACAATGCGCCGAAAAGTCTGCCGGCAACGCAGCCCAAGGCTGCACCGACGAGGGCCGATGCCAGCCATCCCGCGCCGAGGGGATCGATGCCGGGGATATCGAAGGCGCCGAGGCCGGCCAACAAACCCGCCGCGCCAAGGGCGGCACCGGTGCCTGGAACGCGCAAGACGGCGCCGATTTCGTCGTCGTAGGGTCCGATGATACTGATCTGGTGGCGCGCAATTCCTGCCGCCTGAAGTGCTTCGACGGCTCGCGCCGCCTGGTCATGGGAATCAAAAAGTCTGCTGATTGTTCGCATTGAAACTGCCTGTGAGGCCCCCCGGCCCTCGACGGTGCGGCGGGTTCCTGCTGAGCGACGACGCCGAGGAACCGCCTAACGCATACGTCGCCCGCCGCGGATTTGCGAGCGGCGGGGGACGACTGCCCGAGCTTTCACGTCACTCGATGATCTTGACGATCTTGCGCGTGCCTGGGTCGACAACGACGGTGCGGTTGTCGACGACGACATAGCGGTATTTGACGTTGGGGACTTCATGAAGCTCGACGGTATCGGGGAGCGTCGAGCCGATATTGAGCTCCACCCCAGGGATTTTCACCGAGGCCAGCGGCTGCTTTTTCACATACTCCTTGATGATCGTTTCCTGCTGCGGTTCGATGACAACGTCTTGCGCCGCAGCGGCGCCGATGCCTGCCAGCAGCAAAAATCCCGCCACCGCGGTGGAAAGATGCATTCTCATGGTCGTCTCCTTTGCGAACTCGGTCCGCTCTTCACGCCAAGGCTCACTCGAACGGAAGGCAGCTGAAAACGTTCCGTCGACGGGGCTTCGGTCCCGCCCGGCAGGGACCAACCGACGTGTTGCCGCAGGACCTAAGTCTGATCCTTGCGCGCAAAGGGTGGGTTTGCCGCGTGACCCGGAACCGTGGCGGCGCGTGGCCGTTGCTGGCTGCACGTTCCGGGAGGATTCCATGGAAAAGGTCGACGGTTGCTCGCACCGGTCCTGGCTGTTTCCATTCCGATCGAATCCGGCATCTGCGCAGCACTGTCCCTTCCTGCGCCGATAAGGGTTCGCGCGTCACTTTGTGGCGGGCGAACCCTCAAATTGCTGCGTGCACCAAAGTTGACCCCCTGAAGCGAAGAGAAGGGGCGAGGAGAGCGGAAATGGCCGATGACAAGAGCAAGCGAGACTTCAGCGACCGAAATCGCGTTTCGGCGGATGAATATTATGAGGTCGAATATTTCGCGCGGGAAAATGGTGTTTCGCCCAGCCAGGTGAGCAAGCTGATCAAAAGGACCGGCGGCGACCGGATAATCCTCTCGCAGGCGGTGAAGGCATTGCGCGAGCGCAAGTGAGCTGGCGGCGAAGCCAACGGTGGAAAGGCACTGATCGCGATCGGCCGAGATCCGGCCAGCTATCGACAACGTGCCCGGATGCCGCCGCTTCGGCCAAGCGCAATGCCCCGCTACTTCTTCGATTCCGATGAAGACGGAATTGTCTATTCCGACGATCAGGGAACGTTATATGACGATCTCCCGCTGGTCAGGAAAGAAGCCCTTCGCACATTGGCCGAGATGGCCAGGGATGGCCTTCCTCATCGCAGGATTGCAGTCAAGGTCCGGGACGACCGTGGCGGTCTGGTCCTTGAAGTGGCTTTGACCTTTGCCGTTGAAACGCGGCACTTCGACGAGCGGATTTTCCGGATCGACTTGCGCACGAACTACGGCTCGATCATCATCGCGCCGAGCATCAGATTTCTGGTGCAGCGGCATCTTCCCCTGGCGCGGAACATTAGAAATCTCTAATTGTTATCTTAAGCAGCGGGAACCTCCCAGGTTTCTGCTGCAGATCGGGTGCAACCCGATCGGCCCGCGCCCTCCGCCAGAGGCGCGGGCTTCGTTTGTTTAGCCGATGCGCAACGCCGTTCGGCAGCAGCATATTGGAGGCCTGCGGGAGCATTAGTAACATCTGTCGTTACCGCGGCGCCCTGGCGCCCAGGCAACGGAGCCCGTCGTCCGACAGGGCGGCGGGCTTTTTTGACGCGGGTCGGTCATCACGCAATCGATGGAATTCTGGCCGGCGCCGCTTCGTGTGGCATGGGGTAAGGTGCCCTGACGCAGCGCCGGTCAAGCGGAAATCAGGTCCGCCGCAGCCAGATTGTAGCCGCGCCGGCGCAGCAGGTAATTGCGTGATCGCGGAAGCCGCACCATTGCAGAGCACTCCCAGCAGTTCGGCCTGCCCAGCGGCTGACCCGCGGCATTCATTCATTCTGACGATGCATCGGACGCCCCGACGGCGGAAATTGGACACCGCGCTCGCTCGCGACTATGGCGGCCGGCGGTATTCCCTGCAGATTTCGGATGAAAGGCCATTCTATCCTTGTCGCGCCTGGATTCTTATCAGATCGTGGCAAGGTTTGCCTTTACGGCCGCGTTTGCCGGCGTTCTGCTGTTCGCCCTTTTGCCGGAGCAAGTCCTGCGGGGCCTTGGCCTGGCTTTCACGTTTGATCACGACAAGCTCAATCACGCCGCCGCCTTCGTCGTCCTGGCGGCTCTCGGAAGTCTCGGCTGGCCGGAACGCAAGGCGAAGCTGATCGTACTCCTCGTTCTCACGGGCGCGGCGATCGAGGGGCTTCAGGCCGTGCGACTGATAGGGCGCGACCCGGATCTATTCGACTGGGTCGCCGACTGCGCGGGAATCGCGTGCGGACTGATGGTTGCAGGCTGGACAAGGCGGCTCGCCGGCGGATTGCCATAGCTCGAAAGCGCATAACGGAATCGGCGCGCCCGTGCCCCAATAAGGGGAAATTGGCCGGCGCCACTGGGGGGCGCGTTGGGGTAAGTTGCCTGATGGGGCGCCGGCCAGGCGGAAAAATTACGTCCGCCGCAAAGTAACATAGCAGGAACGGCAAAGCGCGGCAGTAGCGTGATCGCGGAAGGTCCGCATTGGCGCCTCCGGTGCGGTGACCCGTTTTGGATCAACAAATCTGGCACCTGAATTGCACTGCAGGCAATGCCGGGAAATCCCGGCAATCGTCCCCGAATATGGGGCCTCGCCGCTTCGCAAATGGAGCGGCGGGCCTTTTTGCCGGACGTTGAAAAGTAGGCCGATCAGCGGCTTAGCCGATCACGGTGTGCTTAGCCCGATTTCCCCTGCCAAGTGCTTATTCTCACAAGAGAAATTCTAAAGCGCCCAAGCATCGGTGCTTGACACAGGTTTCGACAACTGGATAAGTGGATACACAGATACGCTCTGATCGGACCTGGGACATGGCAGCTGACGCAATCGAGCCGTTGGGCATCACGACCGCCGAGGAGGAAGCTTATCGCCACATTCAGCGGGCCCTGAGGATGGGGCGTTATCGGGCCGGGGACCGGCTGATCCCGGAAGAGATCGCGACGGAAATCGGCATGAGCCGCATGCCGGTTCGCGAAGCATTCCGCCAACTGGCCGCGGAAGGTCTTGTGGTCATTCGCCCGAACCGTGGCTGCATCGTCGCCGGGCTTACCCTCGATGAGATCTACGAAACCTTTGAAATACGCTCGGTGCTCGAAGGGCTGGCGGTGAGGCTTGCCATGCCGCACATCGATGCCGAAGTGCTTGAAGAACTGGAACGCCAGCTGGACCGCATGGAGCGCGCCAGCCAGACCGGCAGCAGCGACTGGGTCGTGCGCCATCAGGCCTTCCATTTGCAGATTTGCCAACTGAGCAACCGACCCAAACTCGTCCGGCAGATTGCCAGCCTGCACGTCGTGATCGAGCCCTACCTGCGCATCTGGTTCGACTATGTCGACAAACCCGCCAGCGCGCGTGCCGAGCACGAGATCCTGATCGACGTGCTGCGGTCAGGTGACGCCGGCAAGGCTGAGATCGTCATGCGGGATCATATCGTCGAGACAGCGCCGCTTCTGGCCAACTTCGCAAGTCCCGGCCGCCGCTAGGGAATACCATCTAACTCGTTGAAGCCGAAAGATAATCCGGCACGACGAAAGGGAACTGCCGTACCGGCAAAAAAGAGGAGAATGACATGAAAATTAGCCGCATCGCAGCCATTGCGTCGGTCCTGTTTGGCCTGGTCCAGGCCGCCGTTGCACAAGAAACACCAAAGGCAATTACCATTGCCACCGAAGGAGCCTACGCGCCCTGGAATTTCACAACAGCCGACGGCAAGCTGGACGGCTTCGAAGTCGATCTCGCCAATGATCTGTGCGGGCGAATGAAGATCGAGTGCAAGATCGTCGCACAGGACTGGGACGGCATGATCCCCGCGCTGACCGTCGGCAAGTTCGACGTGATCATGGCGAGCATGTTCATCACTGAAAAACGTCTGAAGGTCATTGATTTTACCCAGCCATATGCGGTTGACCCCTCAGGTTTCGCGGTCGCCAAGGATAGCGAACTGGGCAAGCTCGGCATTTCCAACGAGCGGTTCAAGCTGGACAATGAAGCCACTTCGCAGGCGGCAATCGACAAGCTCAAGCCATTGCTGAAGGGAAAGATCATTGGAGTTCAGGCTGCAACGGCGAACCTGGAATTCCTGAAAAAATACTTCTCGGACGTCGCCGAGATTCGCGAATACAAGACCACCGAGCAACACGATCTCGATCTTGCCGCGGGTCGCATCGACGCGCTCTTCGCGCAACAGACAGCGCTGGCCGCCACGCTGAGCAAGCCGGAGTTCAGCGACTATACGCTTGCAGGACCAGGATTTGTCGGGGGTCTCTTCGGTCTTGGCTCCGGGGCCGGCATCCGCAAAGAGGACACCAAACTGAAAGACATGCTCAACGGCGCCATCGACGCCGCGACCGCCGACGGCACGATCAAAACCCTGTCGCTTAAATGGCTCAAGAGCGACGTTACTCCAGTCAAGTAAGCGCTTGCCGGCGAACGGCCATTCCTGACCACGTTCCGGAGCTGAGCCGTTCGTCCTGCCGGGGGCATCAATGCCGGGGGTATCAATGCCGGGGGTATCAATGGTTGACGCATTCCGGCTGCTTGGTTTCCAGCACGGAGGTTGGGGGGCTGCTCTTCTCATGGCGGCCTCGGTCACAGTGCTCCTGTCTATGCTGGGCTTTGCGCTTGGCGCTGTATTTGGCGGGCTGGCAGCGGCCGGGCGTCTCCGCAACTCCAAAATATTGAGGTTCTTGGCCCTTGGCTATTGCACGGTTTTCAGGGGCGTGCCCGACCTTCTGACCATTTATCTGCTTTACTATGGAGGTAGCGTCGCCCTGACCTCGCTTGGTCATAGCCTGGGCGGGTCCGGATTCGTCGGCGTTCCGGCCTTTGCCACCGGAACCTTGGCTATCGCGATCATCTCGGGCGCCTATCAAGCCGAGGTCTATCGAGGGGCTTACGTCGCCATCGACCAGGGACAGCACGATGCCGCTTGCGCGCTTGGTCTCAACCGGCTGCAGCGGCTGCGACAGGTTATTTTTCCCCAGCTCCTGAGATACGCGCTGCCAGGTCTCGGCAATGTGTGGCAGTTGGTTCTGAAGGACTCGTCGCTGATATCGGTAATCGGCCTCGTTGAACTGATGCGCCAGGCGCAGATCGCTGCAGGTTCGACCCGTGAACCGTTCATTTTCTACATTGCTGCAGCCTTGCTCTATCTGGCTATCGCTTCCGTCACGGGCCACGCCTTTTACCGTCTGGAACGGAAGGCGCCGTGGCGCGTCCGGTCGGCATGATAGATTTCAGTTTTTTCCTCGAGATCCTGCCGAAGCTACTCGCCGGCCTGCCGCTCACGATGGAACTGGCCCTGACTTCCATCGTTGCCGGCTTCATTCTTGCCGTCACATTGGCGCTTGCCCAGCAATCGGAATCGCCCTTCGTCGTCTTGCCGATCCGTGGCTTCGTTGCCGTGTTCAGGGGCACGCCTCTGCTGGTGCAGATTTTTCTGACCTATTATGGCCTTGGTCAGTTCCGGCACCAACTGTCGGCAATTGGATTATGGACCGTTTTCCGCGAACCCTACTGGTGCGCAATCATCGCGCTGACCCTCAACACCACCGCCTATGGCAGCGAAATCCTCCGCGGCGCGATTCAATCGGTGCCACGCGGCCTTGTCGAGGCGGCCCGGTCTGTCGGCCTGTCCACCTATTTGACGTATCGGCACGTTATCCTGCCGCTGGCCTTTCGCCAGGCGCTGCCGAGTTACGGCAATGAAATCATCCTGATGATCAAGGGCACGTCTCTGGCTTCCATCGTGACCTTGATGGAGGTGACTGGAATTGCCCAGGGATTGATCTCCCAGACCTACCGCGCCTTTGAAGTCTTCATCTGCGCGGGCGCCATTTATCTCACTTTGAATTTCGCGATCATTCGGGCCTTGGCGGCACTCGAATACTGGATGTCGCGGCATCTGCGGCACCGCCCCTCGACGATGAGCGACGCCGCCTCTTGAGCACGATCAGAAGGGCATAGCATGCGAAATTTTGAGAAACCAACGCGCTCGGTCGTCGTTTCACGCGAGGCCATGGCCGCCACCTCTCATCCGTCGGCGACCCTGACGGCGGTCGAGATCATGGCGGCCGGCGGCAACGCCATGGATGCCGCCATCGCAGCCTGCGCGGTGCAATGTGTCGTCGAGCCAGCCTCGACCGGCATTGGAGGCGACTGCTTCGCTCTTCTGTCGCGAAACGGATCCGGCGAGGTCATCGCCTACAACGGATCGGGCAGGACACCCGCCGCCCTGACAATTGACTGGTTCCTCGAACGTGGCATGGCCGAGGTGGCCCGCAATTCTCCCGGCTCCGTCACCATCCCGGGAGCCATCGATGCCTGGACCAGATTGCACGCTGATCATGGACATATGCCCTTCGATCAAATCCTGGCCCCCGCTATACGTTTCGCCGAGGAAGGCTACGCCATTTCACCGCGGGTCCATCGTGACTGGGCGTTGGAAGAAGAACTTCTGGCCTCCGATGTAGCCGCGAAACGGATTTTCCTGCCAAACGGCCGCGCGCCACGTGTTGGCGAAGTGCATCGCCAGCCTGAGTTGGCTGCAACGCTGCGGCTGATCGCCAAGAAGGGACGAGAGGCCTTCTATACTGGCCCTGTGGCCGACGACATGGTCGCCTATCTTCGTGGGCTCGGCGGATTGCACACACTCGAAGATTTCGCCTCGGCAACAGGCGAATACGTGACCCCGATCAGCACGGCGTTCCGAGGCTGCGATGTGTTCGAATGTCCGCCGAATGGCCAGGGTGTGATCGCGCTGCTCATTCTAAACATCCTCTCGCGCTTCGAAGCGCACGGCGACCCGCAATCCGCGGACCGGCTTCACCTGGAAATCGAAGCAACACGCCTCGCTTACGCCGCGCGTGACCTGCTCGTCGCCGATCCCGACACTTCCGAGGTCCCGGTGGCCGAGATGTTGTCGAATGCCTGGGCCGATCGTCTGGCCGGCATGATTGACCTAAAGCGCGCCCGCGCGGACCTGCCGGCGTTCGATATGCCGCTGCACAGCGACACGGTCTATATTTCCGTTGTCGATAAGGACCGCAATGCGGTCAGTTTCATCAACTCGGTCTTCGACAGCTTTGGCTCGGGCCTGGTCTCGCCACGCTCCGGTGTCGTCTTGCACAATCGCGGGCAAAGCTTTTCGCTTGACCCCAGGCACCCCAATGCAGTGGCGCCGAACAAGCGACCTTTGCATACCATCATACCCGGGATGCTTGCGAGAGACGGCCGGGCAGAAATGCCTTTCGGCGTTATGGGCGGCTACTACCAGGCAATGGGCCACGCGCACCTGCTGACGAAGGTGCTCGATTTCGGGATGGATCTGCAGGAGGCGATTGATCTGCCGCGGGTCGCCCCCGTCAGCGGCACCATGAACGTCCAGGCCGAACACGGGCTCGCTGGCGAAACCGTAGCTGAACTTAGCCGACGCGGTTTCGAAATCATTCCCGCCACGGACCCGATCGGCGGTGCGCAGGCCATTCGCATTGATTGGGCAAACGGGACCCTGCTGGGCGGTTCTGAACCGCGCAAGGACGGCTGCGCCCTCGGTCTGTAGAGCGGTTATGGCCAGAGCGGGATCCAAGATGCCGAAGATGCTCTCCATCGACATTTGGCCGGCGAGCAGGAGCCGCTGGCGCCATGGTCCAGATAATTCTTGCACGCCATCGACAATCCGATCTGCGCGAGGTTGTCACCCATGTCTCTGGTATTAACCGTGACCTATGTGTCCGGGTTGGACAGGAAAAAAATGGTGCCCAGAGGCGGATTCGAACCACCGACACGCGGATTTTCAGTCCGCTGCTCTACCAACTGAGCTATCTGGGCCTGCTCCGGTGGGCGGCAATCTGCACACCGGGTTCATGAAAGCGCCGTCGGCACCCCTTGAAAGCGCGTGGGTTATAGCACGGGAATCCGGCCTGTCCAGCGCTTAGAGCATGATCCCGAAAAGTGGAATCCGGTTTTCGGAAAAGATCATGCTCAGACAAACGCCAGAAGCTGTTCCGTCCGACAGTGTCCGGATGGAACAAGTTCTGGACATTGATTTCAGGCGGGAAACGACAGGCAGTCCGCAAGGCCGATCATCGGTCACGATCGCGGCTGCGAAACCGTCCCAAGCCTGTGGAAAACCGCAGGTGGACGGTGCTATTTCTGGTCGTCGTTCTCATCCTCGTCGTCGCGGCCCGGGATGACGTAGACCCCCTTCAGCCAGCGGTTGAGGTCGATGTCCTTGCAGCGCGTCGAGCAGAACGGGTAGGTTTCGCGCGCCGATGGCTTGCCGCATTCGGGGCAGGGCCGCTTGGGCCGCAACGGCGTGACCTTGTCGTCCGGGCTCATATCCGCGCACCCGACAGCCAGTTGGCGTGCACCTTAAACCCTTCGCCGCTCAAAAGCGCTACCGTCTCGTAGAGTGGCAGGCCGACGACGTTGGTGTAGGAGCCGACAAGCTTGACGACGAAGGCGCCGGCAAGCCCCTGGACGCCATAGCCGCCGGCCTTGCCGCGCCATTCTCCGGATGCGATGTAGGCCTCGATCTCCTCGCGCGGCAGCCGCTTGAAGCGCACCCTGGTCTCGACCAGCCGCAAGCGCTGCTTGCCGCCAGGTGTGATCAGGCAGATGCCGGAATAGACGCGGTGCGAACGGCCGGACAAAAGCCCAAGGCAGTTGGCGGCGTCGTCGAGCGTCTCGGCCTTGGGCAGGATGCGTCGCCCGACGGCAACCACCGTGTCGGCCGCCAGCACGAAGCTCGGCGCGTAGTCCGTCTCGGTTTTCAGCGAGGCCAGCGCTTTCTCGGCCTTCTGCGTCGCCAGGCGCTTGGCCAGCGAACGCGGGTGTTCGGCGCGCAGCGGGGTCTCGTCGACATCAGCCGGCAGCACACGGTCCGGCTCGATGCCGGCCTGCTGCAGCAGCTCGATCCGGCGTGGCGAACCCGAGGCAAGCACGAGCTTCTGCAAAATGCCCATCGCGATCCCGGCCGGGTCCTTGAACTTACTTGAAGCGGTAGGTGATGCGGCCCTTGGTCAGGTCGTAGGGCGTCATCTCGACCAGGACCTTGTCGCCGGTCAAAACGCGGATGCGGTTCTTGCGCATGCGGCCGGCCGTATGGGCGATGATTTCATGTTCGTTTTCGAGCTTGACCCTGAACATCGCGTTGGGCAGCAGTTCCGTCACGACACCCGGAAACTCGAGGACTTCTTCCTTCGGCATTCGATACCTTTGCTTGGATGGGTACTTCCAGCGCCCCGGCCGGAAAGTTGCGCGGAACCTATATGATAAACGCCCGCTTGTGAACATGCTTAATCCGCGGCGTTTTCAGCCCCGTTGCCGAGGAAACGGCGGCCGATCCGCCCCTTCAGCCGCTCGCGCACGTCGCGGTAGGCGGCCAGGATCTGATCGCGCGTGCCGCTGACGCCGGTCGGGTCGGGCATAGGCCAATACTCGACCTCGACGGCCAGCGAGCGGGTGAGTTCGAGCGCGATGTGGTGGGCTTCCGGCGCCAGCGTGACGATCAGGTCGAAATAATCGTCCTCGAGGTCATCCATCGTTCTCGGGTGCCGTTCGCCGAGCGACAGCCCTTCTTCGGCCAGCACGGCATCGACGAACGGATCGCGTTCGCCGCCGCGCACTCCCGCCGAGGCGACGAAGGTGGTAGGCGGGAGCACCTTGCGCGCCAGCAATTCGGCCATCGGCGAGCGCACGGCGTTCATGCCGCAGACAAACAGGATCGAGCGGGGCAGGATCTGGCGGGGCAGCGGGGCGGCCAGTTTCAGCCTCGCCAGTGCAGCACGCAAACCAGCGTGAACAGCCGGCGCGCCGTGTCGAAGTCAATCTCGATCTTGCCGGCAAGCCGGTCCATCAGCCTCTGCGAGCCTTCATTGTGCAGGCCGCGCCGGCCCATGTCTATCGCCTCGATATGGCTTGGCGTCGCGGTGCGGATGGCATCGTAATAGCTTTCGCAGATCATGTAGTAGTCCTTGACGATGCGCCGAAGCGGCGTCAGCGACAGGATGTGGGTGACCACGGCTGCGCCGTCCTCGCGCGCCACGGCGAACACCAGCCGGGATTCGGCCAGCGACAGTTTTAGCCGGTACGGCCCGGCGCCGTCGTCATTGACCGGCTGGAAGCGGTTCTCCTCGATCAGGTCGAAGATCGCCACCGCCCGCTCATGCTCGACATCGGGCGTCGAGCGGCCGATCGTCTCGTCGAGCTCGACATCGATCAGCCTGGCGCGGGTTTGGTCGTAGTCGGACATTTCTACATGTTCAGCCGGATGGCGACGGAGCGTCCATGTGCATCGAGGCCTTCCGCCTTGGCGAGCGTGATCGCCGCCGGCGCCAGTGCCCGCAACTGCTCCGGCCCGAGCTTCAGGATCGAGGTGCGCTTGACGAAATCGAGCACCGAAAGCCCGGACGAAAAGCGCGCCGAGCGCGCCGTCGGCAGCACGTGATTGGAGCCGGCGACATAGTCGCCGATGGCTTCCGGCGTATGACGGCCGAGAAACACCGCACCCGCATTGCGCATCCGCGCCAGGAAGCCCTCTGGGTCGTCGATGGCAAGCTCGACATGTTCGGCCGCGATGCGGTCGACCAGCGGCAGTGCTGCCTCGATCGTCGGCACCAGGATGACGGCGCCGAAATCGCGCCAGCTCGCCGCCGCCGTTGCTCCGCGCGGCAGGTTCTGCAACTGCCGCTCCACCGCCTGTTCGACCGCTGCGCCAAAGGCACGGTCGTCGGTGATCAGGATCGACTGCGCCGACACATCGTGTTCGGCCTGGGCGAGGAGGTCGGCGGCGATCCAGTCCGGATCGTTGCTGCCGTCGGCGACAACCAGCACTTCCGACGGCCCGGCGATCATGTCGATGCCGACCGTGCCGAACACCTGGCGCTTGGCCGCCGCGACATAGGCATTGCCAGGGCCGACGATCTTGGCGACGGGCTTTATCGTTTCGGTACCATAGGCAAGGGCCGCGATCGCCTGGGCGCCACCAACGCGGTAGATTTCGGAGACATCGGCAAGGTCGGCTGCCACCAGCACCAGCGGCGGCACCTCGCCGCCGGAGGCCGGCACCACCATGGCGATGCGCTCGACGCCGGCGACCTTGGCCGGCACCGCGTTCATTAGCACCGAACTAGGATAGCTCGCCGTGCCGCCCGGCACGTAGAGCCCGACGGCCTCGATTGCCGTCCAGCGCGAGCCGAGCTCGACGCCGGCGGCATCGGTGTAGCGGTCGTCCTGCGGCATCTGCCGCTGGTGGTGGGAGCGGATGCGCTCGCGCGCGAATTTCAGCGCCTCGACCGTCTGCGGATCGGCGGCCTCGTAAGCCTTGGCAATGTCGTCCCTGGAGACGGCGATGCCGAGCCTGGCCAGGTCACCGCCGCCGAATTTCTGCGTGTACCCGACCAGCGCCGCGTCGCCCTCGGCACGCACCTTGGCGATGATCTCGCGCACCACGGCGTCGACATCGGCCGAGACTTCCCGCTTGGTCAGCAGGAACGCGGCAAAGCGCTGCTCGAAATCGGCGTCGGACTGGCGAAGCGTGATGGCCATCGGCTCAAACCCTGTGGACCGGGCGCGACGTCGCTTCCCAGGCGCCGCCGACATCGGCAAGCCGTGCCTCGATGCATTCGACATCGAGCATGATCGCGCCGCCGCCCGAAAAGATCAGCTCGACGATGCCGGCCGGTTTGTCGAGCGCGAGAAAGCTGATCGCCAGCAGCGACAGCACTTCGTCGGGCTTGTCGCGGGCAATGCCGCTGGTCTTGGCGCCGAGCACCCGGTCGAAATGCAGCACGGCCTGCCGCCGCTCATTGTGCTGGCGGAAGAAGCCGGATTTCGCCTCCCAGACGAAGCGGTTCATGGTCAGCACGAAGCGCTTTACCGAAGGCAGGTATTCGAGATCGCTGACCTTCATGACGGCATCCTGGACATGCGCCGAGATGATGCTCAGATCCTGATCGTCGAGCGCGACAAGCTTGAGGCCATTCATGCGGAATTCGCACCTGCGAGTTGATTATTCGACCTTCTGTTAGGCGGTCTTTCCGGCTCGTGCAACCGCGCCGGAGGTCTTGGCCAGGCAATCGCCCCGGTCGGCGCTGCCCCTCATCCTCCTGCCAGGACCTTCTCCCCGTATAGGGACGGGTGTAGGGGCTGGCCGCAACCTCGGCACCCTCTCCGCAACGCCGGAGATTGGCGAAATCCTTCGCGAGGCGTCCCTTCTCCCCGTCCCTATACGGCGAGAAGATGCCGGCAGGCAGGTGAGGGGCAGCGCCGACCTGAGCCTGCTATCATTACCCCGAAATGCGCTCGATTTCCGCGCCGCAGCCAGACAGCTTTTCCTCCAGCCGCTCGAAGCCGCGGTCGAGATGGTAGACGCGGTTGACCGTGGTTTCGCCTTCGGCCGCAAGGCCGGCAATGACCAGCGACACCGAGGCCCGAAGATCGGTCGCCATGACCGGCGCGCCCTTCAGCTTCGCTACGCCGTCGACGATCGCCGTCTGGCCGGACAGCGTGATGTGGGCGCCTAGCCGGGCGAGTTCCTGGACGTGCATGAAGCGGTTTTCGAAGATCGTCTCGGTGATGCGCGACTTGCCCTTGGCCATCGTCATCAGGCCCATGAACTGCGCCTGCAGATCGGTCGGGAAAGCCGGGAAGGGCGCCGTTGTCACGTCGACCGGCGAAATGCCGGCGCCGTTGCGCCTGACGCGGATGCCTGAATTAGTCTGCGTGATCTCGGCGCCGGTCTGCGAAATGATGTCGAGCGCCGTCTGCAACAGGTCGGGCCGCGCGCCTTCCAGCACGACGTCGCCGCCGGTCATCGCCACCGCCATCGCATAGGTGCCGGTCTCGATGCGGTCGGGGATTACCCTGACGCGCGCACCCGACAGCGCCTCGACGCCGTCGATGGTGATGGTCGCCGTGCCGGCGCCCGAGATCTTCGCGCCCATGGCGTTGAGGCATTCGGCGAGGTTGACGATCTCCGGCTCGCGCGCGGCGTTTTCGAGCACCGTCTCGCCCTTGGCCAGCGAGGCCGCCATCATCAGCACATGGGTGGCGCCGACCGAAACTTTCGGGAACACATAACGGTTGCCGACAAGCCGGCCGTTCCTGGTCTTGGCGATGACGTAGCCGGTGTCGACGTCGATATCGGCGCCCAGCGCCTGCAGGCCTTCGAGGAAGAGGTCAACCGGCCGTGTGCCGATGGCGCAGCCGCCGGGCAGCGACACCTTGGCCTCGCCCATGCGGGCCAGCAGCGGGCCGATCACCCAGAACGACGCCCGCATCTTCGACACCAGCTCGTAAGGCGCCGTCGTGTCGACGATGTTGCGGGCCGAGAAAGTGATGGTGCGCGAATAGCCTTCCTGCTGCTTTTCGCGGCGGCCATTGACCGAATAGTCGACGCCGTGATTGCCGAGGATGCGGATCAGCTGCTCGACATCGGCCAGATGCGGCACGTTTTCCAGCGTCAGCGTGTCATCGGTCAAAAGCGCGGCGATCATCAGCGGCAGCGCAGCGTTTTTCGCGCCCGAGATCGGAATGCTTCCGGCAAGCTTGTTGCCGCCGACAATTCTGATGCGATCCATGAAGAGCGTCCCCTCGGCGCCAAGGCCGGTTTAAATCGGTTGAGTCTGTTGCGGCCATCTAGATCATTGGCCGGCTTGGTTCAAGAAACAGGCTACTCCCCACTTTGGCCCACGCCGACTTGGCCAAAGTACCGGCGACCAACATAGCCGATTCGCGTTAATCTTTTTTCATCGCCGCCTGCAGCCCGTCGGGCCGCTCGTCGGCGTCGCCGGCGCGCCGCTTGTCGGCGTCGCCGGCTCTTCGTGAGCGCGATTGCGCCTTGCGCTTCTGCAGGTTGGCGCGCAACTGCTCGGCCAGCCGGTCCTTGCGGCCCGTTCCGGCCTTTTTCGCTGAACCATCCTTCTTCGGTGATCCATCCTTGTTCGGAGAAACTGTCTTGCCGTTCATCGTTCTGCCCCCGGCCGGCGACCCGCCGGTGCATATAAAGGGATAGCCAACATTGTGGCACGGCCATGTCCGCAACGATCGCCCGGTGCGGCCTTTCAACCCGTCTTTGTCTTGGCCTTGCGCTTGCCGGTTCGATATGGCAGAAGCCCCGCCATCGGCGGCTGCGGTAGCTCAGTGGTAGAGCACTCCCTTGGTAAGGGAGAGGTCGAGAGTTCAATCCTCTCTCGCAGCACCAGTCTATCCGCACCATGCAGAGCTATGGCCATCGCCGCGCATGACCGACTGAGCAAATAGAGGCTATCAGGGCAGATCGCGACGCATACCGGCTGAATGATACGGAGCCGAGCTGCCTTGTGCCCGGCTCCTCCGGCTTTGACGGGAACCTATGCAGCGTCGCCTGTTAGTTGCCGACGTCGCCGCTCCGGAGCCGCTTCACGCACAAAGCGCGAAGGACCAGAGCGGCATCGGCGTAAGTGATCGCCTTTTCGCCGCCGAAAACCAGTGCATTGCCGACAACCTCTAGGACATCGCCCTCGATGCGCCAAGGAAGAATATCGGTGCAGGTCCGCATGCGGCCGAAGACCGAACTGATCGGCACCATCTGGTCCTCAAATTCCACGTGCGGCTCGTCCGTTCCCGGAATCCAGGTTTGGTAAGCTTCCAAGGCATCGTCGAAGGCTCCGTGCAAATGAATCGGAGCATGGCCCTCATGCAGTGCGGGTAAAAGGCGTGTGGTCATCGGTCTCCTCCTGGATCGCGGCAGCCAGCCAATGCTGCCAGGTAACCCCCGCATTTCGATGATTGGTCTATGGCCGGATGCGACGGGCGCCTACCCAATAGCCGCAAGTGCCGATGCCCCAATAGAAGGCTTCATCCCGTCCTGAGCGGCGAAATTTCGCCTCGGAGTCAGATGCGTCGTCCGCCTGCGCCTGGTCGGGCGCATAACGTGAAAGCTCCATGGGCGGGAAAAGGGCGCCGATCACGATCCTGATACAGCTCGGAACGGCTTCCAGAAATGTCTGCGTCATCGTCATCTCCTGATCCTGCGAACATGGACGGCGAAAAGTCAGGCACTTGAAGCGGGCAGTATGACCGGCTTCTTAGCAAATGTCTATCAAACTTGTAGACATTGGCTTGTAAGGAGCGAGCCTCAGACGAAATACCATGCGAGCTTGCCTGTGACTACGGTGGATGCTTGATCGCCAAGCTTCCTGCTATCCGCGCCTCGAACGGCCGCAGCTCCCGGTCTCTTGGCACTTTGCGACGGGGATCAGCTCCATCGCGCCTTCCTCGCGAGCGCGACGGATCTTCAGAATGATGATCCGTCCTTCATGAACCTTGGTCGAGCCGCCAACATGCGATCAGGTGCTCGTCGCCAGCTTGGCTGAGGGGCGGTTCGGCTTTCCAGCAATCGGCAACAGCGAGCGAGCAACGGCCGGCGAAGGCGCATCTCTGGCTCGGGCCCGCCGCGATGTCGGCCTGAGAGATGATCTTCGGCGCTGCATCGTCTGAAGACGCCGCCAGCAGCAGTTTCGTATAGGGATGATTGGGTCCGTGAAAAATCTGGTCGGATGAGCCGGTTTCGACCAGGCGGCCGCGGTACAGCACGCCGATCCTGTCGGCCATGTAGCGCACGACCCTGAGATCGTGGCTGATGAACAGATAGGTCGTGTCCTTGTCGCGCTGCAGGTCGTTGAGCAGGTTGAGAACGGTTGCCTGGACGGAAACGTCGAGCGCCGAAGTGGGTTCGTCGAGCACGACGACCTTCGGCACGCCGGCGAAGGCCCGTGCGATGGCCGCCCGTTGCCGCTGGCCGCCGGATAGTGATCGCGACTTCTGCTCGGCTGTGGCGCCGGCAAGGCGAACCGATTGCAGCAAATCGCTGACGCGGGCCTTTATCTCACTGCTGCGCAGGCCGGCGAGCCGGCGCAGCGGGCGGCCGAGTATCCTGCCGATCCGCTTACGCGGATTGAGCGTGCGATCCGGCGACTGGAAAACCATCTGCACATCGCGGCGTTCGCCAATACTTCTCTTCTCGACGCGCGGTGCGACCGTCCTGCCGAACAGCTCGACCGATCCGGCGTCTGGCATCTGTAGGCCGGTGACGATCCTTGCCAGCGTCGACTTGCCGGAACCGGATTCGCCGATCAGCCCGAAGGTCTCGCCGTGGCCGATGTCGAGATCGATATTGCTGAGCACCAGTTGGCTGCCGAACGCATGGCTGATGCCTTTGCAGGCGATCGCGATTCGGCGTTCTTTGCGCCGGCCCGCGTCTTCATTCTGGACCGCCGAGTGCGATGGCAGGCCGTCCGTCTCCGCCAGTCTTCCATTCCGCTTCGTGTAGTTGAGCGCCGGGATCGAGGCGATCAGCGCCTTCGTATAGGCGTGAGAGGGGTTGTCGAAGACGTCGCCGGCGGCGCCGCTTTCGACCACGGTTCCCGACTGCATCACCGCCACCCGGTCGCAGGTGCGGCGGATCATGTTGATGTCGTGGCTGATCAGCAGAATGCTGGTTTTGTGGTCCTTGCGCAGGCCGGAGAGGATAGCGATGATCTCGGACTGGACGCTGGCGTCGAGCGCCGTCGTCGGCTCGTCCAGCACCAGCAGCGACGGGTCGAGCCCAATCGCGATGGCGATGTTGGCGCGCTGCTGCATGCCGCCGGAGAGTTCGTGTGGATAGAGCCCCAGCACCCGCTCCGGATGGCTCACCCGAACGCGCCCGAGCAGTTCGCAAGCCCGCTCGCGCGCCTCGTCATGGCGCACCGGGCGATGCCGCATGATCGTCTCGGTGATCTGGCGGCCGATCGTCATGCTTGGGTTGAGGGCCGCGCCCGGGTGCTGGTAGACGGCGGCGATATGATTTCCCCTGAGTTGGCGCAACTGCTCGGCGGAAAGGTCGCGGATTTCGCGGCCCTGGAACTCCAGCGCTGACGCCGCGATGCGGGCATTCTTCGGCAGATAGCGCAGGATGGCGAGCGCCACCGAGCTTTTCCCCGATCCAGACTCGCCGACAAGGCCGAGTGCTTCGCCTTCGCCTATGCGCAGGGAGACGCCACTGACGGCGGGATGCGATCCATTGCGCCCGTCATAGGCGATGGAAAGCTGGTCGACGTTCAGAACCGAGGAGGACATTGGGAGCTTGAAACCACTTTCTTCCAGCGTCGCGATCGAGGGCAATCGCTTCCACTTTTGCAATGCTTTATCTCTATAAAATTACTAGAATTAAGCCGGAGCGCAATCTAACTTTCATGGCTCAAGAGCGATTGTCGCCGCTTGCCGAAGCAGCGCGACAATCTCCGGAGCAGATTTGGCTCCAGGGCAGATCTGGAAGGAGACTGGCATGGCTCGAGACCACATGATCCTCAGCGCATTTTTCTTCAACCCGCAGGGCGATCATCGGATGTCGTGGCGCCATCCGCGGGCGCCGGGCCGGGAGGTGCTGGACTTCGAGTTCTACCGTGATCTCGTGCAGGCGGCCGAGCGGGCCAGGATCGACACCATCTTCGTCGCCGACCACGTTTCGATCTGGGATTCGGTCAAGAGCGGTGTCGCCCACTACGCCAATGCCCGCCTTGAGCCATTGACGCTGCTGTCGGCACTGGCCGGCGTGACCAAACACATCGGCCTGATCACCACGGTGTCGAGCTCGTACAGCGAGCCCTACAATGTTGCGCGCATGTTCGCCTCGCTCGACCATATCAGCAAGGGCAGGGCGTCGTGGAACGTCGTCACATCGGCCATGGACGAGGAGGCGCGCAATTTCGGTCGCGACGGCAACATCGAACATGCGTTCCGCTATGAGCGCGCGGCCGAATTCCTCGATATCGTCAAGGAGCTTTGGGACAGCTGGGAAGACGAGGCGCTGCTGATCGACAAGGAGACGGGCTATTTCGCCGATCCCGACAAGGTCCACCCCATCGATCACAAGGGCAAGCACTTCAAGGTGCGCGGGCCGCTCAACGTTTCGCGGCCGCCGCAGGGCCACCCGCTGATCGTCCAGGCAGGCTCGTCCGAGGACGGCAAGAACTTCGCCGCCGCCCAGGCCGACGTGCATTTCGCCATCTACAGCACCAGGGAAGACGGCATCAAATACCGGCAGGACATCAACGAGCGCCTCGCCCGCTATGGCAGGCGGCCGGAGAGCTTCAAGATCCTGCCGGGCATTCTGCCGATTGTCGCCGCTTCCGAGGCGGAAGGTCGCGAAAAGCAGGAATACCTCCAGACCCTGTTGCCGGATCAGGTCGGCATCGACCTTCTGTCCAGCTGGAGCGGCATCGATCTCTCCGTCTATCCGCCAGACGGGCCGCTGCCGCCGCTGCCGGACGAGAGCACCTTCAATGGCGGACGGACATCGCTCAACCGGGTCAAGGAATGGTCGAAGCAGAATCTCAGCCTACGCGACATCGCCCGCAAGCTCGCCAACAGCGGTTCGGTGCCGACCGTCGCCGGCACGCCCAAACAGATCGCCGACCAGTTGCAGGACTGGTTCGTTTCAGGCGCCGCCGACGGCTTCAACCTGATGTTCCCGCTGCTGCCCGAGGACTGGGTGAATTTCGCCGAGCAGGTGGTGCCGGAGCTGCAGCGCCGCGGCGTGTTCCCGACCGAATACGCGCCGGGAACGCTGCGTGACCGCTTCGGTCTGGCGCGGCCGGCAAACCGCTTCGCCGAGCAGCGCGACAACGCACGCGCCGTGTCCTGACCGGGAGAACGATCATGACCGTCGCGCCAAGATTGCAGCCTCGCGAAGCCACCGCGCCGCAGCTCGTCAATGTCCTGCACAGTCCCAAGCGTGTGCGCGTCAAATTCGGCGGCCGCACCATCGCCGACGGCCGCAACGTGCTGGTGCTGCGCTCCAACCATTTCCTGCCGATCTATTTCTTCCCGCCGTCAGCGGTAGATCCGTCGGTGCTGAAGCCCTCGCTGCATCGCGAACCGCATCCAGTCGGTGGCGAGACGGCCTATTGGGATATCGACAGCGGCGACAGGCGGAGTGCCAACGCGGCGTGGGCGTTCATCTCGCCGCCGGACGAAGCGCTGGCGTCCCTGGCCGGGCGGATCGCCTTCACCTGGAAGGCCGTCGACCAATGGTTCGAGGAGGACGAAGAGGTCTTCGTCCATGCGCGAGACCCTTATGCGCGCATTGATGTGCTGCAAAGCACGAGCCATGTGCAGGTCTGGTTCGACGGCGAGCCGATCGCCGACAGTCACCGCCCGGTGCTTTTGTTCGAGACGCATCTGCCGACGCGTTTCTATCTGCCGGCGGAAGACATCCGACTGGAGCGGCTGACGGCGTCCGTTACAACGACGCGATGTCCCTACAAGGGCATCGCCTCCTACTGGTCGGGGCTGCTGAGCGACGGAACGGTGCGCCCGGACATCGCCTGGAGCTACCGGGAACCAATCGCCGAAATGCCGAAGATCAAAGGCCTCATCGCCTTCTATCCGCAGGCCGTTGACCGCATCCATCTCGACGGCGAACCCGTCGCATAGGTTTTCAATTTTCATTTCAAAGCAGGATTTTAACATGACCAAACGCAGGGATATCGACGCACTTCGCAGCCTGTCGGGGGACATCTGGAATGTCGCCGTCGACGAATATCAGGGCGGCTTTCTCAAGCGCCGCGATCTCCTGAAATACGCCGCACTGCTCGGCCTGACAGGCTTTGCCATCTCGCAGGGGTTCGGAGCCGCGCGCGCCGCGGCCGCCGCCGGCGGCACGGTTCGTGTCGGGCTCGGTCAGCCGACCAAGGCGATCGATCCGGTTTCGGTGACCGATCCGGCCAGCATCGGGGTGATCAGCCAGGTCGGCGAATATCTGATCCTCGACGATCCGAAGGACGGTCTCCAGCCGAAACTCGCTTTGTCCTGGGAGGCCGACGAGACAGCCAGCCGCTGGACCTTCAAATTGCGGCAAGGAGTGAAATTCCACGATGGCCGCGCCGTCACCGCCAAGGACGTGGTGGCGAGCTTCGAGCGGCTGGTCGATCCCGCCAGCGGCTCGTCGGCGCTCTCAGCCTACAAGGGCATCCTGTCCAAGGGTGGCGCCAAGCTGGTCGATGACAAAACGGTCGCCTTCGATCTCGACGGTCCGAACAGCAATTTCCCTTTCTATGTCTCTTCCGACGTCTATAACGCCGTCATCCTGCCGGCCGACTATGCCGGCGATTTCGAGAAAAATTTCAACGGCACCGGCCCGTTCAAGCTCGAATCCTTCCGTCCCAAGCAAGGCGCCAGCTTCGTGCGCAATCCGGATTACTGGGGCGAGAAGGCACTTCCCGACCGCATCGAGATCAAGTTCTTCGACGACGAGCAGGCGCAGGTGCTGACGCTGCAGGCCGGCCAGCTCGACGTCATCCCCAGCACGACGCGGTTGGAACTGGCGATCGAGGGCAACCCCAACTTCAAGCTGCTCAGCGTGCAGGCAAGCTCGCATGACCAGGTGCATCTCAGAACCGACCAGGCGCCGTTCACCGACAAGCGCATCCGCCGCGCGCTGGCACTCACCATCGACCGCGAGGCGGTGGTCAAGAGGCTGCTGAAGGGCCGCGCCATCGTCGGCAACGACACCCCGTTCGCGCCGATCTTCCCTTCGGCCGATCCGTCGGTGCCGCAGCGCAAGCACGATATCACGGAAGCCAAGCGGCTGCTTGGCGAGGCTGGCGTGCCGAACGGCTTCGAGGTGACGCTGACCACCGAACGCGCCTATGACATTCCCGACTATGCGGTGATCATCCAGAACTTCGCCAAAAAGATCGGCATCGATGTCAAGCTCAATGTCCTGCCGCAGGACGCCTATTACGGCTCGGCGACCTTCGGCAGCTCGCCTTGGCTGGATTCGGTTCTCGGCATCACCGACTACGGCCATCGCGGCACGCCCGACATCTTCCTCAACGCCACGCTGAAGAGTACGGGAGCCTGGAACGCGGCGCATTTCAACAACCCCGGCTATGATGCGCTGCTGCTCGACTACTCGAAGGCGCGTGACCTCAATGCCCAGCGCCTTGCTGCCGGCAAGATCCAGACGCTTTTGCTTGACGAGACGCCGGCGATCATCAGCTACTTCTCGCAATACAGCCGGATTGTCAGCTCGAAGGTCGAGGGCGTGCGCTTCACCGCAATCTCGCATCTGCTGCTCGATCGCGTTTCCTTCGTCCAGGCATGATCGCGACATGCTGACCGGCCGCATTCTGTCAGCGCGTGTGGGCACTCTTGTCCTCACGCTGTGGCTTGTCAGTGTCCTGGTTTTCTTCGCCGGGCAGGTTTTGCCCGGCGATGTCGGCCGCGTGATGCTCGGGCCGTTTGCCGACGCGCAGGCGGTGGCGGAGCTGAACAAGCGGCTGGGCGCCGACCAGCCAGTTCTCGTCCAGTATTGGCTCTGGTTCAGCAAGGCGGTGTCAGGCGATTTCGGCACCTCGCTTTCGATGCGCGCGCCGGTGGCCCCGTTCGTGCTGGAGAGCCTGAAGCGCTCCGCATCCCTTGCCGGCATTATTTTGGTCTTTCTCATTCCGCTCGGGGTTGGCGGCGGTGTCATCGCCGGTCTCAACGCCGGCCGCCTCATCGACCGGCTGATCGTGATGGCGGGCGTCTCCTTCGGCATCGTGCCGGATTTTGTGTCCGGCCTGATGCTGCTCATCGTTTTCGGCCTGTGGCTGAACTGGTTCCCGATCTCAGGCGTTGCGCCGGATGGCGCGGGCTTCTGGACGCAAGGCTATTATCTGATCCTGCCGGCGCTGCCGCTGGTGCTCAATCTTGCCGGCTACATCGCCCGGATGACGCGGGCCGGCGTGATCGAGGCGATGGCCGCCGACTACACACGCACCGCCGTCCTGAAAGGGCTTGAGCGGCGCGAGATCATCCTTCGGCACGTGCTGCGCAATGCGCTGACCCCGACCATCGCGGTGCTGGCGACGCAGACCGGATACATGCTTGGCGGGCTGGTTGTGATCGAAGCGCTGTTCGGCATCCAGGGACTTGGCAATCTGGTTCTGAACGCGGCCAAGGCGCGAGATTTCCCGATGCTTGAAGCGGGGGTGCTGGTGATGGCGGCAATCTTTGTTCTTTCGGCGGCGGCGGGCGACTTCGTGCTGGCCTTGCTCGATCCGCGGCAACGCCGTCGGACCTCGCCATGACGGATCTGACGGAGTTTCCCGCATCACGGCGCGCCGTGGCCGGTTTTCCGGCGGTGCCCAGGATCGGCAGTGCCTTCTCCGGACTGCCCCCATCGGTCGTGATCGGAACGCTGCTGCTACTGTTCTGGGTCGTATGCGCGGTAGCAGGCAATCTTTTCGTTCCGTATGATCCCTATGCCGAGGATTTTCTGGCGATGCTGACGCCGCCCGATGCCTCGCATTGGTTCGGGACCGATCAGCTCGGCCGCGACCTGCTGTCCCGCATTGTCGTCGGATCGCGCGATATCCTGCTGGTTGCGCCGCTGGCGACGCTGGTCGGCGTTGCCGCCGGCAGCATCATCGGCCTGGTGCTCGGCTATTTCGATGGCCTCACCGATGCCATCGGCGCGCGGCTGCTCGATACACTGATGGCGTTTCCATTCATCGTTCTCGTCACCATGACGCTGGTGGCGATCGGGCCGTCGAACCTGACCGTCGTCCTGGTGATCGGCATCGCCTATGCGCCGCTGGTGGCGCGCACCGTCCGCGCCGCCGTGCGCGAGCAGAAGCAGCGCGACTATGTCAGCGCCGCCCGGCTTGGCGGCGAAGGCGCGCTCGCTATCATGTTCCTGGAGATATTGCCCAACATCAGGGAGACGATCCTCATCGAGTTCGTCACTCGGCTGGGCTACGCGTTCTTTTCGATCGCGACGCTGAGTTTTCTGGGCCTCGGCATCCAGCCGCCGTCGGCCGATTGGGGGCTAGCCGTCGCCGACGGCTACGGCTTCCTGTCCGGCGGTAAATGGTGGGTCGTCGTTTTCAATTCCGGCGCGATCGTTTCACTGGTCATGGCAACGAACCTAATTGCCCAAGGCTTAGGCGCGTTTGAAAATGGTGATGAATGAATGCGAAGCCGTATTGATGGCCTGAGCTTCGGTCTACTCGCTATACGGACATTGCTACGTCCATTAGCAGAACGGCATTTTTCTCCGCGAGGCCGAAAAATCGGAACGTAGTTCCTTATCTCTATAGATTTTGTCGAATATCGTCTGCCCCGGTTTGGAAATGACCCGATGCGCATGCAGGGTCCGGGAGATTGACGAGTTGGCAAGGCTATCGGTTCTCGGAATATCCGGCGGCGTAAGCACACCATCGCGCACTACCGCGGTGGTCAACGCGCTGGTCAAGGCAGTCGCCTTGCGCGTCCCGGCAGACACCGGGCTGATCGAAATCACCGAGGCGGCGCCTTCGATTTTCGCCGGGTTGTCTCGTCGTGCGCTCGGCGCGTCTGGCGAAGCGATCATCCAGCGTGTCGAGAAGGCCGACCTGCTCGTGGTCGGGACGCCGCTCTACAGGGCGTCCTACACCGGCGCTCTCAAGCACCTGTTCGACCTCGTCGACTACCGTGCGCTGGCTGGCAAGACCGTGCTTCTCGCGGCGACCGGCGGAAGTCCATACCATGGCCTGGTTCTCGAACATCAGCTCCGGCCATTGTTCGGTTTTTTCGGGGCCGTCACCGTCCCTACCGGCGTCTACGGCGCGCCTGACGATTTCGTCGATGCCAAGATCGTCGGCGCGGCGATTATCGAGCGCATCTCACGGGCCGCTACCGAAGCGGTCTCGTTGCTTAATTCCAGTGATGCAAACACTGCCGTCGCCACGCGCGTCGGTTGAAGCCAATCAAAAGGGGAAACGAACGAAATGACCTCGAATTCCGACGACGTGAAATTCGCCTACTGGGTCCCGAACGTCTCGGGCGGCCTGGTCATCTCCAACATCGAGCAGCGGACCGGCTGGGACATCGACTATAACCGCAAGCTCGCCCAGATCGCCGAGGCCAACGGCTTCGACTACGCGCTGAGCCAAATACGCTTCACGGCCGGCTATGGCGCCGACAACCAGCACGAATCCGTATCGTTCAGCCATGCCTTGCTTGCGGCGACCACAACGCTGAAAGTCATCGCGGCGATCCTGCCCGGCCCATGGAATCCAGCGCTGGCGGCCAAGCAGATAGCCACCATCAACCACCTGACCAATGGCCGTGTCGCCGTCAATGTCGTCAGCGGGTGGTTCCGCGGTGAGTTCGCCGCCATCGGCGAGCTGTGGCTCGACCATGACGAGCGCTATCGCCGTTCGGAGGAATTCATCCGTGCGCTGCGCGGCATCTGGACCGAGGACAATTTCACTCTGAAGGGCGACTTCTATCGCTTTACCAACTACTCGATGAAGCCGAAGCCGATCGATCCGCAGCCGGAGATCTTCCAGGGCGGCTCATCGCGCGCGGCGCGCGACATGGCTGCGCGGGTTTCCGACTGGTATTTCACCAACGGCAACACGCCGGAAGAGATCAAGAAGCAGGTTGACGACATCAAGACCAAGGCGAAGGCCAATGGCCACAAGGTCAAGATCGGCGTCAACGCCTTTGCCATCGCTCGCGAAACCGAGGCAGAAGCGCGCACCGTGCTCGACGAGATCATCGCCAAGGCCAATCCGGAGGCGGTGCAGGGTTTCGCCGATCAGGTCAAGAACGCCGGCAAGGCCTCGCCGGAAGGCGAGGGTAACTGGGCGAAATCCTCTTTCGAGGATCTTGTCCAATACAATGACGGCTTCCGCAGCAATCTCATCGGCACGCCGGAACAGATTGCCGAACGCATCCTCAAGCTGAAGGATGCCGGCGCGGATCTGATCCTGCTCGGTTTCCTGCATTTCCAGGAAGAGGTGGAGTTCTTCGGCAAGCGCGTCATCCCTCTGGTGCGCGAACTGGAAGCGGCGCGCGACAGGGAGCTCGTCGCCGCGGAATAGGACAGGCGCGGCCTTCAGGCCGCCGCCCGCACGCCTTCAAAATCAGGGACGTTTCATGATTGGTGCTTCGCTGGGAGCCGCCGCATACGAGCGCGCGCCCGAAATCTCCGGGATTCTTGCTGGTGCTGGTCCCGTCGAGGACACGCGCCCGGCGCGCCTGTCGCCAAAGGCTGATGCGATCCTGGCGCTGGGCGGGATCAGCATTTCTTTTGGTGGCGTCATGGCATTGCGGGATGTCGACCTCGAGGTCAAAAGCCGCGAGATCCGCGCGGTGATCGGTCCCAATGGCGCCGGCAAATCCTCGCTGATCAACATCATCAGCGGCCTCTATCACGCCGATCAGGGCAAGATCGCGATCGATGGCCAGTCCTTCTCCCGGGTGTCGGCAAGCCGTCTGGCACGGCTCGGCGTCGCGCGCACCTTCCAGAACCTGGCACTGTTCGGTGGGCTTTCAGTGCGCGACAATATCGCGTCGGGCCGCGTCCACACCCGGCGCGCCAGCTTCGTCGAACATATCGCCGGTCTACCGCGCGCCCGGCGCGAAGATGCCGCGATCGCTGAAAAGGTCGACCAGACAATCGCCTTCCTGCATCTCGAGGCCGTCGCCGATCGCCTGGTCGCAACGCTGCCCTACGGCCTGCAGAAGCGGGTCGAACTGGCGCGCGCGCTTGTCGCCGAGCCGAAGATCCTGCTGCTCGACGAGCCGATGGCCGGCATGACGGCGACCGAGAAGGCCGAGATGGCCGGTTTCGTGCGCGCAGCGCGCGACCGGCACGACGTCACCATCATCCTCATCGAACACGACATCGGCGTGGTCATGGGGCTCTCCGACCGCGTCGCCGTGCTCGACTACGGCCGCAAGATCGCCGACGGGACACCGGCCGAGGTCAGGGCCAATCCGGCGGTGATCCGGGCCTATATCGGCACCGCCGAAGGCGAAGATGGCGAGGGCATCTGATGAGCTACTATGATTTCCTCTTCGTCATCGAGGTGCTGGTCGGTGGCTTGCTCTCAGGCGTCATGTATTCGCTCGTCGCCATCGGTTTCGTGCTGATCTACAAGACGTCGGGCGTGCTGAACTTCGCGCAAGGGTCGATGGTGCTGTTCGCCGCACTCACCTTTGTCAGCCTTGTCGAACGCGGCATCCCGTTTGCGCTTTCAATGCTCATTACCCTCGCGGTCATGGTTGCGCTGGGCTTCACCATCGAGCGAACTGTGCTGAGGCCGCTGGTCAATCGCTCGCCGATGACGCTGTTCATGGCCACGCTTGGCCTGTCTTACATCATTGAAGGCGCTGCCCAGTTGGTGTGGGGCACGCAGGTGCACGGGCTCGATCTCGGCATCGACGACACGCCGTTCGAGGTCGGCGGTATCCTGATATCGTCGTTCGATCTTCTTGCTGCAGGCATTGCCGCGGCGATGGTCGCCGGCTTGAGCGCATTCTTCTATTGGACCCGCGTCGGCCTAGCGTTTCGCGCCGTCGCAGACGACCAGTTCGCGGCGCTCGCCGTCGGGCTGCGGCTGCCCCGGATCTGGGGAACGGTGTGGACGGCCGCGGGGTTCGTGGCACTGGTCGCGGGGCTCTTGTGGGGCGCGCGCCTCGGCGTCCAGTTCTCGCTGTCGCTGATCGTGCTGAAGGCGCTGCCGGTGCTGGTGCTTGGCGGCTTCGATTCTATCCTCGGCGCCATCGTCGGCGGCCTCATCATCGGCGCCAGCGAGAAGCTCGCCGAGGTCTACCTCGGACCCTTTGTCGGTGGCGGCATCGAAGGCTGGTTCGCCTATGCGCTGGCGCTGGTCGTCCTGCTGGTGCGCCCCTCCGGCCTGTTTGGCCAGAAGACTGTCGAAAGGGTCTGACCGATGGCCGTGCAAGCGCTCGATGCCGCAAGGCTTCCCATCGACTGGCAGAGGTTAGCTCTGCCCGTCGCCCTGATTGCCGTGGCCTACGGCCTGATCCCCGCCTATGCGTCGAGCTATCTCGTCGAGGCGATCCTGCTGCCGTTCCTTGCGCTCAGCCTGGCGGCGGTCGGCCTCAACCTTTTGACCGGCTATTGCGGCCAGCTTTCGCTGGGCTCCTCCGCCTTCATGGCGGTCGGCGCTTTCGCCGCCTACAATTTCAACCTTCGGGTCGAAGGACTGCCGCTGGCTGCGACCATGATCCTGGCCGGGATTTCAGCCGCCGGCATCGGCGTCGTGTTCGGATTGCCGAGCCTGCGCCTGCGCGGCTTCTATCTCGCCGTCTCAACGCTCGCCGCTCAGTTCTTCGTGCAGTGGGCGCTGACCAAGTTCGGGTGGTTCTCCAACGACAACCCTTCCGGGGTGATCTCGGCGCCGCACCTTGCCGTTGCGGGCTTCTCGCTCGACAGGGCGACGGGCCGCTACCTGCTCTCGGTGACCACGGTCATCGTGCTCACGGCGCTCGTCTGGCGCCTGGTCAACAGCGCGACCGGCCGCAATTTCATCGCCGTGCGCGACAACGAAACCGCCGCGCGGGTGATCGGCGTCCCTGTGCTGAAGACCAAGCTGCTCGCGTTCGCCATCTCGTCCTTCATCATCGGCGTCGCCGGGGTGCTGTGGGCCTTCACCTATCTGCGCACCGTCGAGCCGGCCGGCTTCAATCTCGACCGCTCGTTCCAGATCCTGTTCATCATCATCATCGGCGGGCTGGCCTCGATACGCGGCGCCTTTCTGGGAGCGGCGTTCATCGTCATCTTTCCGCTCATCCTGTCGCGGCTTGGCGCCTTCCTGTTTGGCGGACTGTTCGATTCGGGTGTTCTCGACATGAGCCAGCGCATCGTGCTCGGCGCGCTCATCATCATCTTCCTCATCGCGGAACCGAACGGGCTGTCGGCCCTCTTCGACCGCCTGAAACGACGGATCGGCTCAAGGTCCAGCTGAGCGCCGCTCGACATCCTCTCACGGACCACAACCTCAGGAGACGCAATCCATGACCTTCTTCAGTCACCTCAAGAAAGCGGCGATCGCCACGGCTTTCGTCCTCGGCGCGACGGCGGTCCACGCCGACGAGCAGTATTTTCCCCTGCAGAGCTACCGCGTCGGCCCTTATGCCGCCGGCGGCACCGGCTTCTTCGGCGGCTTCATCGACTATCTCAACCTGATCAACATCCGCGACGGCGGCGTCAACGGCGTCAAACTGACCTGGAGCGAGGGCGAGACGCAGTATGAGGTCGAGAAGGGCGTCGAGGTGTATGAACGATTGAAGAGCAATCCCGGCATCGCCGCCTGGAACCCGCTTTCGGTCGGCATCGCCTATGCCATGATCGACCGCATCACCGATGACAAGGTGCCGCTGATTACCATCAACCACGGCCGCACCGACACCACGGACGGACGCGTGTTCCCTTACGTCTTCCCGCTGCTGCTCAATCCCTACAGCGAGACCTCGGGCATCGTGAACTATATCGCCTCCAAGGAAGGTGGCCTCGACAAGCTCAAGGGCAAGAAGATCGTCGTGCTCTATCACGGCTCGCCCTATGGCAAGGAGACGATTCCGATCTATGAGCTGCTGTCGCAGAAATACGGCTTCGAGCTGTCGCAGATCGAGGTTCCGCATCCAGGCAACGAGCAGCAGGCGCAGTGGCTGACGATCCGTCGCGAGCATCCGGACTATGTGGTGCTGCGCGGCTGGGGCGTGATGAACCCGGTTGCGCTCAAGACCGCGCAGAAGACCGGCTTCCCGGCCGATCACATCGTCGGCAATGTCTGGTCGAATTCGGAAGAGGATGTGATCCCCGCCGGCGATGCCGCCAAGGGCTATACGGCCATCACCACCCAGGCGTCAGGCGAGCAGTATCCGGTGGTCCAGGAGATCGTCAAAACGGTCTACGGCGCCGGCAAAGGCAATCTCGAGGAAAAGAGCCGTATCGGCTCGGTCTACCACAATCTCGGCATCGTCAACGGCATCCTCAATGTCGAGGCGGTCCGCATCGCGCAGGCCAAGTTCGGCAACCGCACGCTCACCGGCGACGAAGTCCGCTGGGGCTTCGAGCATCTCAAGCTCGATCCGGCACGCGTCGAGGCGCTGGGCGCCAAGGACCTGTTCCACTCGATCAACGTCTCCTGGGACAATCACGAAGGTGACGGCTACGTGACCTTCCAGCAGTGGGACGGCAAGAAGTGGAACGTCGTCTCCGACTGGATTGCGCCCGACTGGAAGCTGCTGCGTCCGATCATCGAGAAGTCGTCCGAGGCCTATGCCAGGGAAAAGGGCATCAAGATCCGCACGGCCGAAGACGCCGAAGCAGTGGTCAGCAACTGAAGTCCAACAACTCGCGGCCGGCCCACGGGCCGGCCGCGATTTCCTGCCTATTGCGGAGTCATCGATGTCCAGCCCGGAAAATCCGATCCTGTCGGTCAGTCGCGTGGAGGCCGTCTACAACGGCGCCATCGCCGCCCTGCACGGTGTCGACCTGTCGGTCGGCAAAGGCGAGATCGTCGCACTGCTCGGCTCCAACGGCGCCGGCAAGACGACCCTGCTACGCGCCGTATCCAATCTCCTCCCGGCCGAGCGCGGTACTGTTACCGCTGGCCGGATCACTTTCGACGGCGAGGATGTCTCCAGGGCAACCCCCTCTCACCTCGTCCGCAAGGGTCTGGTCCAGGTCCTCGAGGGCCGACACTGCTTCCGCTCGCTGACGGTCGAGGAGAACCTTCTGACCGGCGCGCTCGGGCATTCGTCTTCCCGCACCGGCGTCAAGGCCGACCTCGACCGCGTCTATGCGCTTTTCCCCAGGCTCACCGAGAAGCGCCGAACCCGGTCCGGCCTCACCTCCGGCGGCGAGCAGCAGATGACGGCGATCGGCCGCGGTCTGATGTCGCGGCCGAAACTCTTCGTGCTGGACGAGCCTTCGATGGGGCTGGCGCCGCTGATCGTCGACGAGATTTTCAGCGCTTTGAAGCGGCTCAATCGGGACGAAGATCTTTCGATCCTTGTCGCCGAGCAGAATTCGGCAGTGGCGCTGAAATATGCCGACCGCGCCACCGTGCTCGAAAACGGAAAGAGCGTGCTGGAAGGGTCGGCCGCCGACCTGCGCCAGCGCGACGACATCAAGACCTACTATCTCGGCGGCACGCCGCTTCCATCGCAACATTTTCCCCAGGAGACCGCAGCATGACCATCCAATCGAAGCAGCCGTCCGATATCCGCAGCGCCGTCCCCCCGGTTGAGCGTCCGTCGGCCAGAGCGCATGTCATCAAGACCGACGCCGAGGCGATCGCTGTGGCGGAAAAACTGGCCGCAGACTTCGCCAAGGACGCCTCCAGGCGGGACCGCGAGCGCATCTGGCCGAAGGAAGAGCTCGATGCGTTTTCGCAGAGCGGCCTGTGGTCGATCAACGTGCCGAAGGCCTATGGCGGACCGGAACTCTCCTATGTGACGCTGTCGAAGGTGATCACCATCATCTCGGCGGCCGATCCGTCGCTCGGCCAGATTCCGCAGAACCATCTCGGCGTCGTCGCCGCCATCCGCACCGTCTCTGACGAGGCCCAGAAGCAGTTGCTCTTCGCCGAAGTTCTGTCCGGCACGCGGTTCGGCAACGCGTTCTCGGAATTCGGCTCCAAGCGGGCGGCCGACTTCGAGACCAAATTCGTCGACGCTGGCGACCACGTCGTGGTCAATGGCCAGAAATTCTATTCCAGCGGCGCGCTGCTCGCCCATCTGGTGCCGATCGTGGCGCTCGATGACGAGGGCCGGGCCTGGTATGCCATCGCCGATCGCGGCGCGCCCGGACTGACGGTCATCGACGACTGGTCGAGCTTCGGCCAGAAGACGACGCTGTCCGGCACAGTCCTGCTCGACAATGTGAAAGTGCCGAAGACGCATCTCGTCCCCGGCTACAAGGGCTATGACCGGCCGACGGCCGACGGCGCCATCTTCCAGATCATCCAGGCTGCTGTCGATCTCGGCATCGCCAACGCGGCGATCGACGAAACCGTCAGATTCGTGCGCACGAAGTCGCGCGCGTGGATCGACAGCGGCGTCGATCATGCCTGGCAGGATCCCTACACGATCCAGGCCGTCGGTGACCTTCGCCTGCGGGCCAATGCGGCGCAGGCCGTTCTGGACAAGGCAGGGCTGGCGGTCGACCGCGCCGTGGCCGATCCGAACGATAAGACCGTCGCGGAAGCGCAGATCGCGGTTGCCGAATCCAAGATCCTCACCACCGAGATCGCCATCAACGCCACCAACAAACTGTTCGAACTCGCCGGCACGCGATCCACACTGGCCGAGCACAATCTCGACCGGCACTGGCGCAACGCCCGAACCCACACGCTGCACGATCCGGTGCGCTGGAAATACGCGATCCTCGGCAACTATTACCTGAACGACGTCAATCCGCCGCTACACGCCTGGAGCTGAGCGAGAACGCCGTAAAGTCATAGAGGACTGTTCATGAGCACTGCCATCCCCGACAGGATCAAGGTCCTGTGGTTTCTTCCGACCCATGGCGACAGCCGCTATCTCGGCACCTGCGAGGGGGGCAGGGCGGTCGACCTGCCCTATCTGACCCAGGTCGCCAAGGCCGCCGACGCCATCGGCTATTACGGCGCGCTGCTGCCGACCGGCCGAAGTTGCGAGGACAGCTGGGTCGTGGCGTCGGCGCTGGCGCCGTTGACGCAGCGGCTCCGCTTCCTCGTTGCCGTCCGTCCCGGGCTGCAGTCGCCGACGCTCGCGGCGCGGATGACCTCGACGCTCGACCGCATTTCGGGCGGGCGCCTGCTCATCAACGTCGTCACCGGCGGCGACCCGGTCGAGAACAAGGGCGACGGCATCTTCCTCAGCCATGACGAGCGCTATGAGGTGACGCGGGAATTCCTCGATATCTACAAGGCCGTGCTGCGCGGCGAGACCGTTGCCTACGAAGGCAGACATTTCCGCATCGAGGACGGAAGGCTGCTGTTCCCGCCTGTGCAGACGCCGCATCCGCCGCTATATTTCGGCGGCTCGTCGGAGGCGGCCAATGCGGTCGCCGCCGCGCAGATCGATAAATATCTGACCTGGGGCGAACCGCCGGCTGACGTCGCCGCAAAGGTCGACCATGTGCGCGGCCTTGCCGAGAAGGCCGGACGCCAGGTGAGTTTCGGCATCAGGCTGCATGTCATCGTTCGCGAAACCAATGACGAAGCCTGGGCCGATGCCGACCGCCTGATCAGCCGCCTGGACGACAAGACGATCGCCGAGGCGCAGAAGGTTTTCGCGCGCATGGATTCCGTCGGCCAGTCGCGCATGAGCCGGCTGCATGGCGGCCGTCGCGACAAACTCGAAATCAGTCCGAATCTGTGGGCCGGTGTCGGCCTGGTGCGTGGCGGCGCCGGCACCGCTCTGGTCGGCGATGCGGCTACGGTGGCGGCACGGATCGATGAATACCGGCGCATAGGCATCGATACATTCATCCTGTCCGGTTACCCGCATCTGGAGGAAGCCTATCGCTTCGGCGAACTTGTGTTGCCGCAGCTGCCACTCGATCACGAGATCTCAACGCGGCAGACGGCCGTCAACATGGGCCCCTTCGGCGAAACCGTGGCCGGCGACCATCGCCCGTCGGCGCTGCGCGCGAGCCAGTCTTGAGCGCCAGCGCACCGATCATAGCGATTGTCGGCGGCGGCTTTTCAGGTGCGGCGACTGCGTTTCATCTGGCGCGACTGCTCCCGGCCGGTGCATCCGATATCGTGGTCGTCGAGCCCCGCGAGGGGCTCGGCTATGGTCTGGCTTACTCCACGGCCGATCCGGCGCATCGTATCAATGTGCCGGCGTCGAGAATGACGCTGATCTCCGGCCAGGACAGCCACTTTGCCGACTGGCTGGAGCAGACCAGAGCCATTGTAGACGATGCCGAGGCTATTGCCGCCTACGGAGCACTCTACCCGCAGCGTCGCGTTTTCGGGCGCTATGTGGAATCTCATCTCCGGCCCTTCCTTCTCAGCAAAACGATCCGCCATGTCAGGTCCGCCGTCGCATCGGTCGAGCGCACCGGCGAGGGCTACCGTCTGATCCTCGCTGATGGCGGGACGCTCGCTGCCGACGCCGTGGTGATTGCGACGACGCATCCGCCGCCGGCCTTGCCGATGCCCCTGAAGTCCGTGGCTGGCACAGCCGGGCTGGTGGCCAATCCCTATGATCTCGAGAGGCTGGAAGCGATCGGCCGCGACGACCGTGTCCTGGTCGTGGGCACCGGACTGACGTCGGCGGACGTGATTGCAACGCTCGACCGCAAGGGGCATCGTGGCCACATCGTCGCGCTGTCACGCCACGGCTATCGCTCGCGCAGCCATGCCGCGATGCTGGCCGATCCAATTGGCGATTTCACGACCCTTCCTTCACGCAGCGCAACGGCACTATTCAGGCGCATCCGGGTAACGATCCTTGATGCCAAGCGTCGGGGCGAAGACTGGCATCCGGTGCTCGATGCCGTCCGACTTCAGGGACAAACCATCTGGCAGGCCTTGCCGCTGGCCGAGCAGCGACGTGTGGCACGCCATCTTCGTGCGCTCTGGGACGTGCATCGCTTCCGCCTCGCGCCGCAAGTTGCGGACGTGCTCGATCGATGCGTCGCCGAGGGCAAGCTTGCCTATCGCGCCGCAACGATTGTCGGCGCCGAACAGGTCGACGGACGCATTTGCGTCAGGCAGCGGCTGCGTGGCCAACGCAGCCTCGTTGTCGAGGCTTTCGACAGTGTGGTCGTGACGACCGGACCGGCGCACGCCGATATCTTGCGGACCAACACGGCGATTGCGGCGCTCGAGCGGATGGGACTGGTCCGGCTCGACCCGATTGGTCTTGGTTTGGAGACCGACAGCCAAGGCCGTGCGGTCGGCACATCCGGGCGCCCGACCGACAGCATTTTCGTCAGCGGGCCATTGGCGCGAGGCAGCGTCGGCGAACTGATGGGAATTCCCGAAGTCACCGCACATGCCGAGCGCATCGCCGCCGAAATTCACCAATGGTTGGGATACCAAACGGCGTTGCGTCGCAAGGCGTCGTGAAGCTGCAAACACGATGAGGCTATCCAGATGACACTGACCGAACGCGTTCCCCTAGTGGAAACCTTAGTGGAAAGCCGGGTTCCCCTGAAATTTGCGATGCGACACCTGGCCGGAGCTGTCTCCGTGGTCACCGCAGGTGTTGGCGACGAACGGACGGGCGCAACCGTTATCACCGCCCATTCCCTATCGGTCGAACCAGAGGTGATGGTTGTCAGCATCAATCTGAACTCGTCTACCTGGGCAGCCATCAGCCGGCATCGGCATTTCTGCGTGAATGTGCTGCGTGCTGACCAGATCGCGATTGCCGACCGCTTTGCCGGGCGCGGTGGCCTGAAGGGGTCGGCGCGCTACGAGGGCGCTCGCTGGTCCAGCCTTGCAAGCGGCGCACTGGCACTCGACGAGGCGCTTGCCGCGGTCGACTGCACGGTTGAGGATACTATTATTCGCCACAGCCACGCGCTGATCCTCGGCAGCGTCCGGCATGTGGTGAGCGGAGAGCCCGGCCCGGCGCTGATCTATCATCACGGCGCATACGGATCGTCGTAAACGTATTTCGGTTCCTGGTGCTTGGCGGCGCGGCGAAGGTCCAGGCATTCAAATGAAGGTCTAATCTAGAATGCCTTGGAGAGAAAACAGTAAAGGCGAGGCAGGTCTTTTGGCGTCCAGCCAGAACCGCAGGCTAGAAGTGATTCCCAGCCATTTTGTCGCCCGTCACAATGTTACAAAACTCATCGTAAGTAGTTGATTTTATTAGGGATACTTAGAGTTCAATCCTCTCTCGCAGCACCGGATTGTTTCGCTGGCGCATCTTCCAAGGCCTCCTTGACCTGCTCGACGATGATTGTGCGCGGTTGGCGAGGTTGCCGAAAAATGTGGCACCCCGCGACCTGCCGAGTGACACGCGCACAGGCTCGTCAAAAGCTGTGGTCTTGCACACTCACCTCACGGCGCTCGCACGCGCCATGATGCGCGCGGGGAAGGCGTTCCAGTCTGCCCTGCTGCAGGCGGCTTAACAAAGCTTGCAGCCGGGAACAACCACTCAACGACTCGCGTTTCTTGCCAAGGCCCGCTTCTTTTGCAACGGGGCGGCGGGCGTCGAAGGCTCGCAAATGTCGCGCCGGCGTTTCAATCGCACTCGCCTCAGCCCTCACGATTTGGCTATTTGTGAACGCGTGTTTGATCAGGTTTGCGCAGATGAGCACATTGACCCTCTAAGCCTGGATGCCGAAGCCTTGGCGGTGATGATTGTCGCAATCTTCCGAAACGTGACTACCAATGAGCGCGAACTGCTGGAGGAAGTTAGGTCTCTTCGTCGCTCAAAAGGCGCAGAGAAGGCGCACTAGCTAGGCGGCGTTCCGAGGCGACTTGGCCTAGTCCCGCTTTGGCACAGCCGTTTGGCATCTGAATTGCTCATTGAGAATCGCCAGAGTGTAGCCACCGAGCTTGCGAAGGGGACGGAAATGGGCTTAGCCGAAGACTTATCGGATGTCGCGCTCACATTCGAATGTCCGGATTGCTTGCATCCGGCGGTAAGAAGGGGCTCTGCACTAAGAACAATCGCGCACTTCAGATGCGACGGGTGCAACGCCAAGGTGCGGATGACCTATCCGCAGAAGCTCGCGATCTTCGAAAAGCACAGGCTATTGGCCGCAGGCGACCGCCGCCAGCGAGGTCAGGAACACTACGGTGCCCGCAACATCGATCGGGTCGCCGATGCGGCCGAAGTGGCTTCGCGACCTCTGCCGCGTGCGGCGACGCGTGCTTAAGCCTTCCTCATCCGCGCGACCTTTACGCATGTTGACCATGACAATGCGGTCAATCGGAATAATTCGGGCGAAGGGCTCGTTAGTTCTTTAGGCGGTGCTAAAATACGGCAAGTGTCCGAATGCCATTTCATGAAGCCCGCCAGACAGGCTGCGGCTCGCTCTGGCCTAACCTCGAAGGGAACCAGGGATGAAAATTTCGACTTCTCTGACAAGACGAAGTGTTGTCGCCGCGCTGGCGCTGACCGCCGCATCGACGTCGGTATTGCCTGCCGACAAGGCGCTCGCGCAGACGAAGAAAACCACATCCGAGAAAAGTCTGTATGAGCGGCTGGGCGGCGTGTTTGCCATCGCAGCGGTGATCGATCACTTCAGCGACGCCGTCGTGAGGAACCCGATCGTAGGCCAAAAGTCCAAGAATCCGCAGCTGCGCAAATGGCACACCAAGAACCTTGAAAGGTTGCCCGGCCTCAAGTTCATGCGCACGCTGTGGGTCTGCGACGTTTCTGGCGGGCCCTTCAAGTTCGTCGCCACCAAGCCCGGCACGACGCCGCTCGGCCTCGAGGAGGCGCATCGCGACCTGCGGATTTCCCCCGCGGAATTCGATGAGGTCGCAGCCGAACTCGGGCGGACCTTGGATCATTTCAAGATTCCGAAGCCTGAGAAAACCGAAGTCCTGGAAGCTTTCGCCGCCCACAAGGACGAGGTCACCGCCGGCTACGTCAAGCGGGGCTGAAGCGCTTATATCGCGCGGGCATTCGTTCTGAGCATGGCGCGCGTCGCCGTGAGGCGCGGCCGCAGCTCAGCGCGCAATTTTCCGATGGTTCCTACTCCGAACCTGCCCGAGCTGTCTCCACTCTGAGCGACCCTACCGGCAACGGCCGCAGGAGTTCAGCCTCGGACCTCGTGAGATGGATCCAGGCCGCCCAGTCCGATGGCCGCAGCACAACCACTTGCCGGTTGTGATATGGCGCCACGTCCGGCCCTGGCTCGCTCGTCAGCATCGTGAACGTCGGCGGCTTGTTGCCGACACCCTCGCGCCACAGCCCGGCAATCGCCATGAACGAATGGCCATTCAGCGTGAACCTGTGCTTGGTTTTTGGATATTTCGTTCCCGTGAATTCGAAGAATGCCGACGCCGGAACGAGACAGCGCTTGCTGTTGCTGAACTGCCGGCCCTCCGAGCGAAAGTTGAATACAGGTCCGCCTTTTGGCCCGGCCGGGGGAAAGCCGAATGTCATCGACGCCAGTTCGATTGCGTCGCCGGCGGCGCGCATTACAGGTGCGGGGTCGTTGATGTGGATGTCATCCGCCTGCGGCAGATCCAGTTCGGTTTGATGGCTGGGGATTTTGAGCGCCAGCGATTCCATCATCCGGCAGTATTCGGCCCAGGCGATGTGCTGCTCGTAGTCATTGCACATGGAATGGCTCCGCACGCTCGATCGAGATCAGTTCAATATAGCGTTTATCGGTGGGCGCCGATTGCTGGGGGATTTGATATAAGCCTATTTGGGCCGGCGTGCGGCAGCGATGGCCTGCAACAGATTGATGCTGTTCACGTCGGGTTCGCTGGATGCGGCAACGGCAAGTGCGGCGGCTTCGGCTATTTTCGCGACGTCGTCGCTGCTGATCGTTCCACGCTTTTCCAGCAGATTTACGAGTTCGACAACGAGAAGAAAGGCGTTCACACCATATCGTTCGGCTCTGAGCTCGAACTCGCCTCGAGCCAATTTCTCCGCGTCTCCTTCAGCCCGTTTGTCCACGTTGGCGTCCTCTCCTATGGCTACACGCTATTAACGCTTAGCACGAATGGTTTAATCCTTCGAACTGGCCACAACCTTCGCCAGTTGCCCGGCATAGTGTCGCCGGGGGCAGGGGCATGGGTTCAGCCAAGGATGAGACCAACCAACAGAACGGTAATAATAAAGGACAACACGACGGCAAGTAGCCCGCATGCTTCCAAAGTGTTGGTTTGCCAAGCTTTCGTCGGGCGCCTCCGGTTTGAATTGCCGTTTCGCGAAACAAACTTCATCGGGCACCAGATCGGACGCGGAGCCGGCTTGAACTTGGCAAAGCGCTCCTCTTCATCGGCCCGGAAGGCATCTCCGCGAAACTCCGGAGCACCGTATGCGCGGCGCCGGCCTGCCTTTCATCGACGCGGGCCATCACCAGTACGACACCTTCTGCGATCTTCGGCTTGCGCGGCTTCTGGGCAGAATTGGCGAAAGTTCCGAGAAGCACGCCGGCAAAGCCGCCCCACGCCGCACCGACCAGGGCCATGCCGGTCATCCCCGCGGGATCAACGTCTTGAACTCCAAAAGCGCTGAAGCCGGCCAACAGACCAGCCGTGGCGCCAAGTGCGGCACCAGCAATCGCACCCCGCCAGAGAGCGCTCATCTCATCGTCGTAATATCCAGCAACGCTGATCGGTTCATCATTGTCGTTGTAAGATCCGACCACGCTGATCTGGCGGCGGCGAATCCCGGCAGCCTGAAGTCTGGCCACGGCACGTGCTGCCTGGGCATGGGAATTGAACAGTCTGCTGATTGTTTGCATTACGCCCAGGCCCGACGCCTGTTCGGAGCGTCGGGCCTCTCCTCCCTGGCTTGAACTCTTCCGCCCGGACGCATCTTCGTCGCGCCAAAGCTCACCACAACGTGAACCAGCCGGCTACGTTCCTCAGCGGGGGCTTCGGTCCAATCCTGGAGTATCCTGCTTGGGACCTAAGTCTGACCAGCTTGGGCGCGCTGAGGCCATGCCGAGCGGGGACGGTCGCCGGCTCGAAGAGAGGGTTCAGATGCTATCGCAGACCCAAAAAGCTCAAAATGGCGATTACGATCACGATCGCG